>CACYGY010000123.1 GCA_902774025.1 uncultured Eubacteriales bacterium | reverse complement strand
TGTCGGATCTCCGGCAGGATATCTGCCAGTTCCCGATCATGCTGACGATTGGAAACGTGCAGTGCAGATCGTTCTGCTTCCTTCGTGCATATACCCGGATATTGATCCGGACAGAGTGGATGACACTGCCGGAGTTGCAAGGATAGTTGACTGATTCCATACTGTGATTCTCTGAAGTCTGCAGCGAATGAGAAGTCTGCGCATATTGCCACATGATCTCCCCGTAACGGCAGGTGAAGATCATTGGATTTCAAGGTTTTCTCTTCCCAGACAATGGAAATTGCAGCAGGCAGGCTTCGGCTGTGAGCATTTTTTCTCATCAAATGCCCAAAGCAGCTTCGGAGCGGTGTATAAAACACAACGTCGTCAAACCGAGGCTTCAAACGCCCATCCATTGCTGCGGCAGCGCTCTTCCCGTGTCCGCCAGAGTCCAGGCTCTGACTGACATCTTCCATCGTACTGGCCGTCCATAGCCTGGACGTCAGCAATGCTTATGTCCGGGGCCATACCCTATGGAAAATTCCTTGCTGACTTCAGACCGGTCTGCTGGAATTCCCGCTGCCCCTCCACAGTACTCTTTGGAGTGGACGCATTCTGTGCATAACCATCAATCCCTGATTCCAATCGGATACCCGGGGAAGAGCAGTCTCCCCATCAGGCGCTCCCCGAAAGGGCGGTGCGCCGCTTTGAAAAGCCGGCTGTTTTTGCTGCCATATTATCCATTCCCCCTTACGCACGCTATCTTTGTCGAAATCCAGCTTAACTGTTGCAGGATCATAATCCGTCCCATTTCTCAGAATACCATGGAAGAAGATTCCGTCAGTTCATCCTGCAACAGCCATCCGTGACCGCATCTTCTTCAAAGGATTCTGTTTTCCGCGTCGTGCAGTGCCGGTGATACGCTTTCATTGTTGTTCTTCACCATATGCAGAGTACCCATCTCCACCGTCTGCGTCCTCTCCGGCTGATTCCGATAATCTCTTTCCGCAATGGCTGATCCCAACAGCTTCCGGATCCGATTCGGATTTGTGAATCGGCTGAGATCACCAGCCAGGAAACCTGCTGCGGTCACGGTCCCTGCACCGGGCACATCGGGGAGCCTTTTCGCCCCCTGCAGCCTGCTTCATCCCTTCTTCGATCAGTACCATGCGGTCGCTGTACTGTATAACCGGCAGGCCGTGTTCCTCCATCATCTGCCGCGGTTCCGGTCGTGCCCCAATGCCGCCCTTCAGTCCGCAGCTCCGCGCAGCCTCGTCTGCCAGCTTCTGCGCCCGGTTTTCACCTTCTCCCCTCACTCCGGCATCACGCCGGATCCGGCTGTTTTTCTCACCACTGACGTAAACCTCCCGTGGTCTGGCACTGAATCAATCCTTCAGGAGTTTCGGTACCCCGCTCATGCCCTCCCCATTGGCAATGCGGCCCTTTGCCTTTCCTGAAGATTGTTCAGAAGGTTTGCTGTTCTTTGAACCCTTTGGTCTTCCTGGGCCTCTTTTTACGGCTTCTCATTGCGGAAGCTGATGGACAGGATGGATCTGACCACCCTGCAGACGGCGATCCTACTCTTCTGTGATTTTTCCCATGTCTGTTTCAATCAGGCCGGAGGTTTCCAATGCAGCCTTCGCCCTGCGTGACATCAGATGCACGTACAGACCGATTGTATCGCGATACCGCGCCATGAACACAAAGCAGAGTTCCTTCCGTATGTGATTTGCATCAGGATGGGTACCTCTGCAGCAAATCTCCGGTCATTCCCGGATGATACCAGCAATGAACCGGCCGGTAAGCTTTATACTCCGGGTGCCGGCTTTCCGGGGAGTAACCATGCAGAACATCCCATCCATGCCAGCGCCTGTAAATGCTGTATATACCGCTTCCCGGAATGCTGTCATGAAAAATCCATGAAATTCTGTCCCGGACATGTCGGATCTGGTCAGCGCAGGCTTTGAGCAGTACTGATGTGACAAACGCCGGAGGCGTTGAAAGATTAAGGAAAAGGAGGCTTCTTTCGAAGTCTCCTCTCTGGTGCGCCCGGCAGGATTCGAATCCGGCCCCTCGGCTCCCCAGTGAACGCATCCGTCCTGTCAGGGATTTCCTTTCCTGTCGCCTCTGGTTTCCCGCAGGGCCCTGCCCGGACGGGAGCCTGAGGGAAAGCGTCCCGTCATCCGGGGCTGTCGCTTCATGCCGGGCAGGACATCTCCTCACGGAAGAGTCTGGATGTACTCCGTCAGGGCCCGGCGGTTGTAGTAGATACCGGTACTGGTCAGGGTAAAATCCGGTGCCGTGCCCCGGTCAATGTCGTAGAAGGAACCGTTCTTCATAAAGGACAGGCGGCGGGGGCTGGAGATCCGGAAGGAAGAGCCCCAGGCGCTGGAAATGGGCTGAACAACGCAGGCACCCCCCGCGGAGCTGCGGCCCAGCAGGGTCACGACGCCGGATTCCCTGAACATGCAGGGCACCAGGTTGCCGCAGGAGAAACTGACGGGGGAAATCAGGCAGAACAGCCGTCTGTCCCCCAGTGTGTCCTTCTCGTCAAAGGCGTGGTCCCGGTTGACATCGGCCCGGTAGGTGGAAACGCACATGGCGCCGGTCATGGCATCCTCCATGCCAATGGAGCCGCTGCCCAGGAACCATGCGATGGCGAACTCCGCGGCGTTCGCGTCACCGCCCAGGTTGCAGCTCAGATCCATGACCACGTTCTCAATGGGGCTGTTCTCACGGGTGATCTGTTCATGGGCGTACATGATCAGGCCGATGGTGTCTCCCAGCTCCATGGGGTTTTCCGCCTCATAGTACGCCCGGGCGCCGGACTGCGCGGTAAACGCATCAAAGGTGATGTAGGCCGTGTTGCCCACTTCCTCATAGCCGGGAACGCCGTCGGGATAAGCCTTCGCCCTCGCGCCTGCATGGCGTGTCTGCGCCTCCATGATGCGGGCGCGGGAGGTGCCCACAGCCGAATCATCCATCTCGCCGGACAGGTAGGAGAAGGCATGCCATTTGCTGTGAACATCGTCAAGATATTCGCTGATCAGCCGGCAGACCGCCCTGTCGGCATTCTGTGCGTCCGGTCCCGTCAGGAGTTCCCGGAAGCCCACCTCCCGGAACAGCCTGTCAAAGCTGGTGATCCTGTGGTCTTCCTTCAGGCCGTAGAGCGTATCCAGCATCAGGCAGAGTTCCGCGTAGCCGAATTCCGCCAGGGCTCCGCTGCGCTCCCCGGCAGGCGCCCGGTAGTAGAGCTCCCTGTAGCGGGATTCGGACATGTCGTCCGTTTTGATCACGCACTGCCCGTTGAAATAGAGGCTCTCCAGCATCGTGGGGGCAACCAGGAAATCAGAGAAAGTCTGCAGCGGGATCAGGTACAGCCCGTCCTGCATCACCAGATCAATGCCGTACGCTCCGAAGTCAATCTCAAAGGTATCCCCGCGGCGGTCCAGCCTGCCGGTGCCCACCGCCTGCAGCAGCTCCGCGCCTTCCTCCGTCACAATGCTGGTCAGGTCCAGGATGGTGGACTGTTCCGCGCGCATGGTAAAGAGGTTGTAGTCCGCGAAGGTCATGAGGTCTTTTTCAAAATCAATGCACAGGGACACATCGGTGTCATAGAGGGTGTTGAACCGGGTAAGGGTCACCACCGGTCCGTCGGCGGCCAGGGCGAAGTCCACGGTACCGTGATAGACGTTCTTCAGCATCGCCGGCAGGTCGTCCGCACGGATCCAGGGCAGGTCGTCCGCACCGTCCAGAAAGTAAAGCCCCAGTTCGCCTGCCGCATGCCCGCCGTCATAGTAAGGGAAGACGGCATGGGTGATTTCGTGCGCCTCCGAGGCAAGGGAATGGACGCACACGAGCAGAAGCAGGACAAGGGTCAGCAGAAGACTCAGCTGTTTCTTCAAGATGCACTTCCTCTCTTCCCCGCAGAATGCCGGAATGAATTCAGGATCTGAATCTTCATCCGTCTTCTGCCGTTTTCTCAGTACAGGCTGTTGATGTAATCGGTCAGCGCCTGCCGGTCATAATACTTCTCAGGCCTGCTGATCAGGTAGTCCGGATCCGCGCCCCGGTCGATGTCATAGAAGGAACCGTTCTTCAGGAAGGAGGAACGTCTCGGGCTGGAAATGGTGAAGGAGGATCCCCAGGCGGAGGAGGCGTTCTGAACCTCGCAGCTGCCGCCTGCGGAAGTTCTGCCCATCATGGTGACCCTGTGGGTGTCCTTCAGGATGCATGCAACCATATTGGCGTTTGAGAAGCTGCAGGGGGAGGTCAGGCAGAAGATGTTCCTGTCCGAAACGGTATCCTTTTCATCGAACTTCCTGTCGCGGTTGACGTCGGCGCGGTAAACCGCGGTGCTCATCGCTCCGGTCATGGGATTTTCAACGCTGATGGACACCTCGCCCAGGAGCCATCCGAGGACGAAGGCGGCCACATCGTTCATGCCGCCGCCGTTGCAGCTCAGGTCCAGAACCACGTTTTCCACGGGACTGTTCTCCCGGGTGATCTGCGCGTGGGCTTTCATGATCAGGCCGATGACGTCCGTGTCGCTGAAGGCACTGACGTCCTGTGCAAGATAGTAGCCCTCCATGTCCGCCAGACTGGGCACCTCGAAACCGTCAAAGGTGATATAGGCGGTATTCCCGATCTCCTCATATCCGGGGATTCCGTCCGGATAGAATTTCTTCCTGGCTTCCTTGTAGCGGTCCATTTCCTCGAAGATACCGCTTACCGCGGCCCCGCGGGGAATACTGTAGTCAACGGAACCGGCCAGGTAGGAAGAGGCACGCCAGGTGGAATGACCGTCATCGAGATAATCGTTGATCAGAAGGTTGAGGGCGATATCCGCATCGACAGGACTGGGGTCCGTCAGCATACGGTCGAAGAAGGCGGAACGGAACAGCCGGTCAAAGCTTTCGATCTTGTGGGCATCCTTCAGCCCGTAGAAATAGTCCAGCATCATGCACAGTTCCCTGTAGCCGTACTGCGCCAGGGCCTCGCTGCGCTCACCGGCGGGCGCGGCATAATACAGCGCATCCCCCAGACTGATGGTCTGTGCCAGGTACAGAATCTGTCCGTTGAAAAACAGGTTCTGTCCGCGGGCCGGAGCAAAGATGAAGTCCACAATCGTCTGCAGCGGAATCAGGTACTTTCCGTCCTGAAGGATCAGGTCAATCCCGTAATCGCCGCAGCGCACCACCAGAGGATCGCCGTAGCGGTCCAGATTGCCCCTGTCAATCTTCTGCAGGATGGAGGGCTCCCCCGCTGCGTTGAAGGTGGGAATGGCCGTCGTGTCCAGCACGGTGGTTGCCCCCGGCTTCCAGCAGAACAGGTCATGATCCGAAAAGGTAATGACATCCCTGTCAAAATCAAAGGCGGCATAAGCCCCTTCATCCACGGCGCCGGGGTCTTTGAGATTCTTCCGGATCAGTTTGAAAACGGAGCCCTCACTTTCCATGGAATAGGCAAAATCGCCCGCCGGACTGTTCATCAGCGAGGCGATCAGTTCATGCACGTTCGTTGCTTCCATGTAGGGCAGGTCCGTGACGCCGTCCAGAAAATACAGCGGCATGCTGCCAAAGTTGACGGAACCGACATACAGCGGGTATTCGCTGCCGGTGATTTCGTGCCTGTCCTCCGAAAGGGCAGGGGCGGCCAGGGTCAGGAGCATGGCCAGGGTCAGAACCAGGGAAAGCATTTTCTTCATGGGTGGATCCTCCTTGCTGATGATGGTCGTTTACCTCTTCTCCGTTTCATGTGAACCTCAAAACAGAATCCGGTCCGCACCGAAAGCGTTCCGGGGGCTGCAGCCGGCAGGAGTGCGTGAATGCCGTGTCTCCCGGGGCGTTTTTCCTGATCCGCGCACCGAAAGCGGTCCTGTCCGGGGAGCCTTCTTTCATGCCGCCATCCCGGAGGATGACCCATATCCTCAGAAGGCGCCCTGATCCTCTTTCCCGGCACCGCCCCGGGGAATCTGAAGGCAAAACAGGCGCCTTTCCCCGGGCCCTTCAGACCGGATGACGGGCTCCTTTTTTCCTTCCGGAATGCACCTTCCGCCAGCACATGCCTGCGCCGCGTCCGGACTGATTGTACCATTTTTCAGGTCTGTTTTCACAGGTCCGGCGGGGATCCTTCTTCATGAATCCGGGGATGCCGGAAGCCCCTGCTGCAGGGCATGAGCACCGCCTTCCTCCGTCCGCACAGCCGGGTACCGTTTCGTTTCAATATTCCTGCCGTTCAGCTGCAGAATTGTCGCATCATCCTCTGCGGGCAGACTGATCCTGTCTTTTTTCCGATTGCTGACTGTATTCCGGAAATCCTTCCTGCGTTTGACAGCATCCGGAATCCCTGCGGCAGAAAAGCTTCCGTCTGAATTCTCCGTAGTGCCGGGCAGGACCCTTCCGCCCCGGCAGTCTGCCATGGCCGAACCGGTATCCCGCAGGTTTCAGGGAAGACGATCCTTCATTTTCCCTGCTTCAGGCCGGTTGTCTTCCCGGCACGCATGGAATCGGCTGACATCCGGTTCCATGCGTGCCTCTTCCTTCTTCGTCCGAAATCTGCAGGGCGCCGGATGCAGATCGTGTGAAATGCGTATTGACAGGCAGCATGCATGACATCCGGTTCAACGCATATGCCTTGTCATGAGTGCGTGCAGACGGTGAATCATGCTCAGCAGGATCCCTTTTCTGAAAACGGACGCAATGGAACAGAATGAAACAGGCAGGAAACACATAGGATGACTGTAAACCGCGTGCCGGCATGATCATGGGATCATGGACAGATTGAAAACCATCTTCCTCCCGCATACAGCCGGGTGAATCCGGGCAGTCCGCTGTGAAGGACTCAGCGGATGGCCCAAAGATACCGGCAACTGTTGTCACCGGGAAGCCGCTGCCCGCCCGGGGGCAGAACCGGATGCCCGATGCTGAGCGACGGGACAGAATGCCCGGAGACAGCATATTGATGATACGGGCAGGGATTTTCTGTCCCGTGCCCGCCGATCCCTCTGCAGATCATGACCGGCCGCGATGAAGCGAATGCCTCCGCCTCCCGTGGCGAAAGGGTCAACCCTGACACCGAGGCCTTCCGGTGATGCACCCTTCGGCCGTACGGATGCCATCCGGGCGGGTTGTCTTTCACGCAGCACCCGCCTTTCCTCTCCGCAGCTGTCGCCGGCGCCCCTGCGGACCGGACCTTTTCCCCCTGCTGTTCACCCCTCAGGGAATGCCGGCAGGAGGGGGATGTCCCCGCCGGGAAGCAGACCCGGCCTTTTCCGGGACTTCGGGATGCGGACAATGTACGGAAAGGAGCGTATTCCTTCCGGGCAGGACGCCCTGACGCGCCGGTGCGGGCGGAAGGAGGCATTCAGCGGGGTGCGCAGCCGGAAGATTCCTCCCTGTCCCCGCCCGGAATCACGCCCGCCTCCTCCAGCAGTACCGCTTCAGAAAGGCTTTGATCTCTTCCTTCTCCCCGCTTTCATAGTATCGCACCAGATGCCTGTGAAAGGCCGGGATCTGCCCCCGGGGAACCCCCAGGTATCCCTGCCCCCGGGCGATCAGATAATGATTCGCATAGATCATGGCCGTTCGCTTGTTGCCGTCCGCGAAAACCTGCGTTCTCATGACGTACAGGCACAGATCCAGTGCCAGGTCGATGGCCCGCTGTCCGGACTGCAGGATCCCGCGGATGCATTTCCTGACCTCCTCCTCATCCGGCCCCGCGGATGCATTTCCTGACCTCCTCCTCATCCGGCAGGGGCGGGCGGTATGTGCTTCCCCCGATGCGCACATGCACGGTGCGGATTTTTCCTTCTTCCGCCGGTGTTCCCTGCACCCGCGCCGCAATCCGGCAGAGGACCTCGTAACTGCTCTCGGCCCGCCTCACCTCCGGACTCAGGATATACGCCCAGGCGCGCTTCAGATTCAGGATCCGCTCCACCCCTGTCCCGGACATGCCCTTTTCTCCGGCCTTCCGGATGATCTCCTCCGTCCCGGGAAAAACCGCCTCGCCCGTGACAGGGCCGAAAATGTCCCCTGCCGCACAGGCCTCCGCCCAGGCAGCCTCCTCTGACAGGCAGGGGGAAAGGGCATGCTCCGGGCCGGGAAAGCCGTTCCCCGCCCCGGCGGATTCCATGGTCCTGTGCAGTGCAGGTTTTCCCAAGTCCCGGCAGTGTGCCAACAATCTCACCTCTTCCGATTTCACTTTCCATCTTTTCATAGCAGGGATGCCCGTATCCGGAAATGCCTTCCGGGAAGGAACACCCCTTCCCCGCCGCGAAGGTTTCCGGGGTTTGCGCGGGTCTGAACTCCTTCGTTCCGCGTCATGATGGGGTAGATCACGGTCCATCAGAGGAAGAAAGGCCTTTTGCAGGAAACCGGGAAACGCGTCCCTTCCATCAGGCTTCCGGGTCCGGCATCTGCTCCTGCCCGGTTCGCCCGTGTCCTCCGCTCTTCTCCCTCACCCGGGCAGGGCCGGATCGTCCGGCACGTGCCCCTGTCCGCAAAAGCCCTTTTCCCTCTGCCCGTATCCGTGCACGGGGCGGGGGATGAAAATGAGAGCCGCTCTCCGGCCGGCTGTCCGTCCCCTTCCCCGGGGCATCATCCTCAGGATCCGCGCCAGCCCTGCAGACTCTTTCCCGGTCCGGTTCAGCATACCCTGTCTGCCGCCTCCGGTTCCGTTTCACCCGGTCTTTCCTTCCACATCATGTCCGGTTCTCCCTCCCGGCGATCCTGCGCCTCTCCGGGTTGGCCGGAGTCAGATGCGCCTTTCCGGACAAAAGCGTCCCTTCTCCGATTCCGGAGGGGTTCCGTCCGTATTGTACCACCGGAATCCCTGCGGATCCCATTTTCACCTCCCGCCGGTCATCGTCCTTTTCCCTCTGTCCGGAGTGCACGTCCGGACTTTTCTCTTCCCCCGGGGACCGAAAGTCTGAGGCAGAGGCCCGGCCTGTCCTTCCTGTTTCCCCGCCGTTCCGTTTTTTTCATCGTCCGTTTCTTCCCGGAAGATGCAGAGGGGAAAGCCTCCCGTCCTCCGGTTTTTCCTCCTTCCGGATACCTTCGGTTTCCCTTCCCCCGCCCCGGGCACTTCCTGCCCGCCCGTCTCCCTTTCCCCTGCATCCCCTCAGCGCAGTCTTCCCCGGCGCAGAGGCTCCCCAGAGGGATACGCCGCGGGCTTCCCGGACATGGTCAGGCGTGGCTCCTTCCCGTCCCCTGCGCGCTTTGTGGAGCCCGGGCAAAACTGTTCCGCGCAGTTTCACTCAGTTCCGCCCGGTTCCGCCCAGTTCCGTCCAGTTCCGCTCAGTTCCGCTCAGTTCCGCTCAGTTCCGCCCAGTTCCGCCCAGTTCCCTTGAGTTCCGCAGGAACCTGTGCTATGCTGATCCGGTGAAAAGGGGGCACCGGATACCGGGTGCGCCTTTTTCGCATGCCGGTCTGAAAGCGGAGGAAAAACCGGAGAGCGGGAAAGGCTCTTCGGTTTTCCTTTTTCCGGGAACGCGGGGGTCCCTGGCAGACCGCCTCCGAATCTCCGGGGCCGGCAGATGGGGATACAAAAGAAAACGGAAGAAGACAGGAGGAGGCAGTATGATCATACAGCACGCACAGGAACCGGGATTCTTTACCTGCATGAAGAACCATCACCTCAGAGACAAACGTCTGAGCCTCAAGGCCAAGGGCCTGCTCTCTCTCATGTTTTCCCTGCCGGAAGAATGGAGATGCACACTTTCCGGACTCACCCGGCTGTCCGCGGATGGCAGGGATGCCGTATCTTCCGCCATGAACGAGCTGATTCAGGCGGGCTATGTCTGCAGGAAGCGTGTCCGGGACGCCTCTGGGCAGGTAGGGAGCTCGGAAGTCACTCTGGTGGAATGTCCGGGAGAGGAATGCAGGGAGGAGAAAGGCCCGGGAAAAAGGAAAAAGGCGGCCGACTCTCACGAAGGGGCAGAGCAGAAGGGAAAAATGCCAGAAGCGGAAAACCCTGTTCCGGAAACCCCTGTTCCGGATTATCCTGTTTCGGTTTATCCTGTTCCGGTTTATCCTGTTCCAGAAAACCCTGATCAGGAAAATCCGCCTCTATTAAATACTGATCTATCAAATACAGATCGATCAAATACGGATCCATTAAATACGAATCCATCAAATACGGATGAGTCAAACACAGATTCGTCAAGCACGAATGAATCAAGTCCGCACGTGCCAGCGGAAATCGTCTCTGTATCTCCGTCTTTCGGAAAAAAACCTATGGACCCTTCCCCCTTTCCCTCCCTTCCTGTTCCCTCCCGCAGGACGCATTCCGGCATGCCGGATTCCCATGGCACCAGCACACCGGTGACCTCTCCCCTCTCCGCAGAGGACCTGATCAGACAGGTGAAAAAGCAGGTATCCTTTGACGATCTGACGCTGGGGAAGGATGAGTTCGATATCCGCAGACTCGAGGAAATCGTGTCCATCATCGCGGATGTGCTGGCGTCCGGAGGAAAGGGCGTCGTCAGCGACGGGGTCGAACGGCCTCCGGAGATGGTGATGAAAAACTATCGGGCCCTGACAGGCGAGCATGTGAACTATGCGTTTCACGACCTGAAGAAATCGCGTCCCAATGTACGGGACACCCGAAGGTACCTGCGCACAGTTCTCTACAACGCCTCCATCTCCATGTACAACAGAGACCGCACTTCCATGGAAAGCATCGAAGATCTGGTTTCCTTCAGGAAATGCTGGGAGGGAATCATGCGCGAGAGGGGGCAGACGCCTCCGGAAACCTGGATTCAATCCTGACTGTGCCTTCCGGATGGGATGCGGACATCCGGAGGCCGTGACCCGGGGGCACATCGGGAACGCGTCCTGAATCCACCCTCTGTCCCTTCCGGAAATCCATCAGGCGGTGCACGAAAGGATGCAGCCGCCTTTGCTTTTTCCCGCCTGCGCAGCGAAGTTCCGCAATATGCCCGTCCGGCTGCGCCCTGTCTA
>CACYGY010000122.1 GCA_902774025.1 uncultured Eubacteriales bacterium | reverse complement strand
GCCTTTGTCGACGGTATCTGGGTAGAGGAACGGTATCGCAGGCAGGGTATCGGCTCTTGGCTTTTCAGTGAAATAGAGCGCGAAGCGAAGGAAAAAGGCGCTTACGTAATTCTGTCCTATTGCTGCGACTGGGTATCCGCTTTCTTCTTCCAAAACGGGTTTACACCAAGAGGCAAACTTGAGAATTATCCCAAAGGGCACACAGCCTATGAGTTGGAGAAGCGGATCTGAATGGAACGTCCTGTGTGACAAATTCCGGTTTTACGGGATGATGATCAGTCACATGAGCGCCTCTTCGGAGGCGCTTTTCCTATGCATGCAAGTACCTTTTAACGATGAAACCCTCTGAGGCCATTTTGAACCCGATTCACAATCGTTAAAGGGGTTCCGGGGTCCCCCATCCCGGGTCATACACATATAGGGGCATTTTCAAACATAGGGGAATGAGGAGTCTTTTTTTCTTTATTCACTGTCTGCCTGCCTGAATGACAGAATAGCAGTCAAGCCAGCGACCATCAAGAGAGCTGTTCCGGAAGACTCCAGAACAGTTCCAACACGCGGGCATCTGTTGGTTCTGTTTTCATCATTTTCTCATGAAATCCTCTCTGACAGTTCCTGAGGAAGAGCGTATCAAACCATGAAGACGGGAAACGCCTTCGGAAGACGACAGTATCATGCGGAGCATGTCGGAAAAAAACAGAGAGGAGACAGAAGATGAGGAAAATGTGGAAAAGACTGGCGGGGTTTGTCATGGCTCTGGTGATGGCCCTGACTCTGACGGGCGCTTTTGCGGAAAACCATATGACCCTGACCCGTGAGGAAAGCCTGGTGGCGGAAAGCGGCAGGAGCATCCGGGAATGGGAAGAGCAGGTGGCCGAAGCGGAAGCGAAAGGACGAGAAGCGTCACTGACCCTGGATGAAATGATGAAGCAGGTGCCGGACCTGAAGGTCGAGCGGCAGAACGGAAAGATCTGGATGCTGTCCAGTGATTCAGGTCTTGGGACCATCCGGAGCGCGGAGGAAGCATACCAGAAGGTTTTCAGTCTGTCCGCCCTTCTTGGCGCCACGGGACAGCCTTCCTTCCGCCTGTGGTCCCGGCTCAGTTCGGATCACCTGAAGGTCTATGTGTTCCAGCAGGTCCATGAAGGCCTGACGGTGGTGGGCAGCACGGTGCGCCTGTGCGTCACCCCGGACGGACAGTTGCATACCGTATTCAGCTCCCTGGCACATGGAGAGGTGGAGAGCGACGCGGGTATGGTGGATGCCAGGACAGCGGAGGATGCCGTCAGAGCATACCTGGCGGAACAGAACTGGAAGGATTCCGTGATGCCGGAGTATACCTCCAGGGCCGTACTGCCCTGGGAGGAGGAAACGGAGGATGAATTCCCGCCGGAGCGGATGGTATGGGTGGTATATTCACGCAATCCCCGGTTTGAAGACGAAAAGGTTGTGGAACTGCCCTATCTGGTGCATTATGTGGACGCAGCGGGAAATTATCTCAGAGGCAACGCCGTCACCATGCCCGGGGATCCCAGCACGAATCGAGGATACTCGGCCGCCTATGCCTTTGAGTTTATGGAAAAGGGCGAATACACGGGCGAGGTGACAGGCCAGGATGGAAGCACAAGGGAAATCACCGTGCCGGTGATGCGGGATACACGCACAGATGTGTGGTATCTGGCGGACCCGGAGCGGAAGATCGCCGTGGGCGACTTTGCCCGCCTGGCGTACGGGGACTCGAAGGTCCGTCTCATCAGCAGTATGGAAAATGACGGCTGGGATGAGATTGACCTGAAGACCTATGACAGAATGATCCAGGTGTGGGACTATTACAGCCGGTACGGATGGAAGGGAGCCGACGGACAGGGAACACCCATCCTGATGCTCAGGGATCTGTGCCTGGAGGACGGAACCAGCATGGACAACGCGGCGTACATGGGTATGAGCGACGGCTGGCAGTGTTTCGGCTACGGCGTAGTGACCGATCTGAGCGCGGCCCTGGACGTCATGGCGCATGAGTATGCCCACTGCGTGACGGAGTCCCTGATGAACACCAATTTCTATCAGGATGACCTGGGAGCCATCAATGAAGCCATGTCTGACATTCTGGGCAGCCTATGCGAGGGCATTCTGGAGGAAGGCACGGGAGACTGGCTCATCGGAGAGGACTCGGGCATGGTGCTCCGTTCCATGCTCAATCCCCATGAAAAGGATCAGCCGGAGTATGTGTGGGATTTGTATTACGCACCTCACGCTCTGAGCCCCAACGATCTGAATGACCGGGGCGGCGTGCACTTCAATTCCTCCATTCTCAACAAGGTGGCGGCGGAACTGTGTGTGAACTACGGCATGTCCCTGGAGGACGCCAGAGATTTCTGGTTTACCGTGGCCATGGGCATGACGCCTCAGACGGACTATCCGCAGATGGCTGTACTGCTGCCCTGGGCACTGGAAGTCAGCGGAAAAACGGCATACCGTGAGGCACTGGACACCCTGATTGCAAAAAGCCGCATGGCGGAAACCGGGCTGCCCGGGGAACTGGGAGAGGGCCAGAGACTGGTGACCCTGGAGATGCCGGACATTGAGGGCATGAAGGACGGACAATGGATCCTGACAGCCTTTCAGCTGGATACGGAAGCCCTGGGAAAGAAACTGACCGCAGCCTTTGACCTGCTTGGTGCACTGATCTCCGGGGAAAACATTGATTCCCTGACCAGGGAAATAACGGAGCTGCTGGGCAATGTAAAGCTGGAAGACCTGGCGCTGCGTCTGATAGGCGAAGAGGAAGAAGATGCCGATGTGGCCGATATGCTACTTGAGGCTGTCATGGAGTCTTTCGGCGGGATCGCCACGCAGCATTTCACCTGGGCCTCCGGGGAAGGAGAACCCTGGACCATGGTGGTGCGGCAGCGCCCCACGCTGTACTGTCTGGTGAGCGTGAACCCGGAGGATATGGAACTGAACGGCTTTGCCGTCCTTCTTGGGGACCGCTGGGTCGACGTGGCGAGCGTGGTTGAGGCAAGTCTCGAGAATCTGCAGGTGGATCCTGAACTGCTTTCAGACCTTTTCTGGAGTCTGGGCGACCTGATCTTCGGGGATCACACCACCCGGGACGTGAAGCTTCCGGTGAAGGGACTGGAGAACATCCGGTTTGACATGGACTGGAGCAAACTCCTCGGAATGGAAGAACAGGAACTTGAATAAGACGGAACGGATTGAAAGGCATGCCCGCAAGGGTATGCCTTTTTTGCGGGGGAATTGCGGGACAGAATGAATCATGGTATGATGCATTGTCCACAGTACGATTTGGGAGGAGTAAGCTTTATGAGTGAAACAGGACAGAGGTACAACATGAATGAAACCGTCAAACGGTTTATGCGCAACAAGATGGTTCCGGCCCTGCTCAGTATTGCCACGGGTGTTGCCCTGATCATTGCCAGAGGCAAGGCGCTGGAAGTGCTTGTGAAGATTATCGGCGGCCTGGTGCTTGCCGGAGGCGTCGGATTCCTGTATATGTATCTCTTCGGACCTGCCAGGGATCTCATGCAGCTGGGCATGACGCTCTGCTGTGCTGTGGCGGGTATTCTGTGCCTGACCAATACCCGCCTGGTGGTGGACTTCTTCCCCATTCTGATGGGCATCATTCTGATCCTGAACGGTCTGAGCAATCTGGCCGGAGCCTGGGCCAACCGGGATGAAAGTATTCTCTTTGGCATCATGTCCGTTGTGGTCATCGTCCTGGGCATTCTGGTCATCATGCACCCGGGTGTCATGGCGGACGCCATCGTGCTCTATGCGGGCATCGCCTACACCATCAACGGTCTGTTTGACCTGATCATGCTGTACAGAATCAGGAAGACGCTCACGTCCCAGTAATGACATCGCGGAACGGATCCGCCTTCCGTGATCGGAAAAAGCTGCCGGGGGCAGCTTTTTTCCGGTCACGGAGGCGCTTTCGTCCGTGCGGACCGGATGGGAAGCGGGCCCGGGACAGACGGACAAATTCTGAAAAAGAACTGTACAAACACAGGGCAAGTTTGATATAATCACTGGGAACACCGATAAGGAGGTTTTTGCACGATGACGATTGAACAGAAAAAAAACGGCACCACCGTTGAACTGGCTGTGGAAGGCCGCCTGGATACCATGACGGCTCCTCAGATGGAAGCGACCCTGAAGCAGGTGATGGATGACGCGGAGGAAGTCCTGATCCGTTTTGACAAGCTGGATTATCTCTCTTCCGCCGGTCTGCGCGTGCTCCTCTCAGCCCACAAGGTCATGACGAAAAAGGGCGGCAAGCTGACCATCAGCGGTGTGAACGATACAGTCAAGGAAGTTTTTGATGTGACCGGTTTTTCCGACATTCTGAATATTATCTGATTCACCTGGAGTATAAAATGCCCATCATGCCACGGCAGAGGGCATTTTTCGTCTTACGACCGGACAGAATGCGGGGAAGGAGTGAGCAGGAGTGAGCAGGCGCATCATGGCGTGGCTTCTGGCCGCGGTGCTTGCACTGACCTGTCTGGCGGCCTTTGGGGAAGCAGTGCCCCCGGAGACCGGGAAGACGGTGGAGGAAACGGCGACGGAGACCGGAGACGGTAACGGGACAGAAAACGCAGGGGAGACACGGGTGCGGCATGTACCCACGGAGGAGGAAAAGGAACTGCTCCGGAAGCGGATCGCCGAAATCCGGGAGTTCTTCTCCAGGGAAGAGGTCAGAAGCATTTTTTCCTATAAGGACGTGCAGGAACTGACGGTGGACGTTTTCGAAAAAGTCTTTGTTTTTCTCATGGAGGACCAGGGGACGACACGAAAGATTCTGGTAGCCGTGGATGCGCCGGACTGGGTGGTGGACGCCGCTGTGGATGCCCTCTGGAAGCTCAAGGCAATGATCCGGGAATTCAATGCCTTCATGGAAACCGAGGAAGGCCGGGAAGTCAGTGAATTGTATCAGGCGCTGATGGAGAGTGACGCAGCGCGGATTGCGGCGGAAGACCTGGAGAAGATCTGCAACTCTCCCGCATTGAAGGATCTGGATGAAGCTCTGCAGCAGGTTCTGGACTGCCTTGAAAACAGCACACCGGTCTCGGGGGCGATGATGAAGGTGCTCGCCGCCCTCCGGGAGATCGTCGGGAACACGGCTCTGGCGGAGTTCCTGTCGAGTCCCGAGGTGGAGCAGCTGTTCCACGAGTTCGGTGAGTATGTTTCCTACAACGCCAGCAAGCTGTTTGTCCAGGAGCTGGATGAATTCCTGGAAGGGGAGCTTCTGACGGGTATGCTGAGCGCGGTACAGGACGAGTATGTAGGTCAGTAACCCTGACATCTTGAACGAAAGGGAGGATGCCGAATGGCGGAGTCAGCGAAAAGTTTGTCCTATACGCCAGCGGGTTTTGTGTTCTTTGAGGGACAGGAGAAGCCCCGGCAGTATGTGGTTTTTCAGAAGGCGTTTATTCAGGGTCAGTCCGAGATGGATGTATTCACCACCTCGTCTCTCCAGCTGACGTATCCCTTCTTGGACAGGGAGCAGGCAGAAATCAGCTGCCGGGACGGGGAATGGTACTTCAAGAATCTGTCCTCTGAGGTCTTTACCTTTGTGGGCGGCAAGAACATCAAGAAGGATCAGGAGATTCTCCTGGAGGATCACACGGTGATCCGCTTCTCCAATGACCGCATGCTGACCGCTGTGTTTTTTAAGAATTTCGCGGCCAGCACGGACTGGAAGATCATCAATCTGGATGACGGCCGCCATATCGTGGAGATCGTGGACGAGGAGGCCGGCGGAAAACAGGTGGCCATGCGCTTCCGGTATGACGCCAGCAACTGGTGGCTGGAGGAAGTGGGGGACCAGCACGTTCTGCTCAACGGGAAGGATGTGGACGGCGCCACACCCATCCAGTTTGACGACTGCATTGAGTCCTGCGGCAACAAGTTCATTTTTGAGGGCTCAGGTCTTCTCTATGGCTATCCCACCTTCAAAGGCGGGCTGTCCATTCAGATCGACGAGCGGTCCGTCCATCAGATCATGAAAAAGATCGACCTGCTGAGGGATATCAACCTGAGCATTGAGCCCGGCAACATGGTGCTGATTCTGGGCGGATCCGGCGCGGGCAAGAGCACCTTTGTCAATGCCGTTACCGGGTATGAAAAGGCCAAGGCCATCATTCAGGAAGGCGATATCGACTACTACAAGCAGTATGATCAGGTCAAGCACCGCATCGGCTTCGTGCCCCAGGACAACCTTCTCAGAGAGGAAGACACGGTCCTGGACACGGTCCGCAACGCGGCTGACATCCGTCTGCCCGTTACCATGCCTGCGGAGGAAAAGGAAAGACGGGTGCACGCCGTGCTGGAGACCTTCGGTCTGAGCGGACGCGAAACGGAAATGGTGAGCAAGCTCTCCGGCGGCCAGAAAAAGCGTCTTTCCATCTGTACCGAGTTCGTAGCTTCTCCGTCCCTTTTCATTCTGGACGAGCCGGACTCCGGTCTGGACGGCATCATGGCCACGGAGCTGATGCAGAATCTGCGTCTCATCGCCTGTCAGGGCCGCATTGTGCTGGTCATTACCCATGCCCCGGACCGCGTGGCGCACCTGTTTGACAAGGTGATCGTCCTGGCCAAGGGGACTGAGAATCAGGTGGGCCAGCTGGCCTTCTATGGCGGGATTCAGGAAGCCCGGGATTTCTTCGGCGTATCCACCATGGAGGGCGTGGTGAAGTGCATCAACGCCACCAATGAGGGCGGCGAGGGCCGGGCGGATGAATTCATCCGCAAATACAGGGAGTACTCCAAACTGCAGGCGGAGAGATCCAGAACCGCCTACATGGACTCGGAGGAAGAAAAGAAGTCAAAGCAGGCCGATAAGAGCGCTCAGGAGCCTGCGGAACAGGTCCGGTACAAGGGAAGGCTGGAACAGATTCCCGTATACCTGGGCAAGCAGATGCGTCTGTTTGTCAGCGAGGGAAACTGGAAAGTCCTGATCATGTCTGCCATCATCGCCTATCTGGTGGTGTATGTTATCGGCAGGAAGATGTTCGTGGACATGGAAGGCACCACCTACGCCGCCCTCGCCATCATGTGCGTATGTATCTGGAACGGCGTGTTCAACTCCATTCAGGTGGTCTGCAAGGAACGGAGCATCATCAAGAGGGAACACAGGGCAGGACTGCATATATCGGCCTACCTGGCCTCTCATATGATCTATCAGTCCATGCTCTGCCTGCTTCAGGTGGTCATCACTATCATCATCTTCCTCCTCTTCAAGGTGAAGATCCCGGAAAGAAGCATCATCACCGGCGTCTACCTTCTGGACCTGGCCATCACCATGTTCCTGATTACCTATGCCTCTGACATGATCGGTCTGATGATTTCCTGCATCGTGCACACGCCCATGATGGCCATGACCGTCATGCCTTTCCTGCTCATTGTGCAGCTGGTGTTTGCCGGCAGCATCTTCCCCCTCAACGCTCTCGGCCAGAAGCTGTCCAACCTGACCATCTCCAACTGGGGCATACGGGCACTGTGTTCCGTGTCGGACTACAACGGGCAGGAGTCCAGCGTGCTGTCAACCGCCCTGAACACCATGAATTCCGGTGACGGAACCACCATGATTGACAAGGTGAAGCGGGTGATGGACATTGATGAGGTCCGCCATAAGATCGGCCAGGTCACGGCCAGGAATCTGCAGAAGGAAAGCTACGCCTTCACGGTGTCAAATGTCTGGAAGAGCTGGGGTGTGCTCATTATCATGATTTTCGGCTATGTTCTCATCGGAATGCTGTTCCTGGAACAGATTGACCGGGATAAGAGATAGCAGCGGAAGGAATGAACGTGCTCCCGGCCTGAGGTGCAGAAGCAGCAATCGTGCGTTTCTTCCGGGGAGACCCCGACGGGTGAATTCCAGGCCACCCCGGGCTTTGTCCGAATCCCGCAGTGCACCGGGCTGCGAAAGACTCCCGAAAAAAGAAGGATTCAGCCAGGTCAGACGACCTGGCTGAATCCGTTTTTTGAACCATGCCGCTTGCGGAGAATGTCTCCATGTGAACCCGCTTACAATAATTCGAGTACTGTTGGCTTATTGAGTTTCTCTGCTTGTTTTCCGATAATTGTGCTCTTATAAAAGTATAATTTGAACCATACCGCTTGCGGAGAATGTCCCCACGTGAACTCACTTACAATAATTCGAATACTGTTGGCTTGTTGAGTTTCTCTGCTTGTTTTCCGACA
>CACYGY010000121.1 GCA_902774025.1 uncultured Eubacteriales bacterium | reverse complement strand
GAATACGGAAACCGTTGAACAGGATCGTCTGTTTCTCGAGATGTTGGGAGTAATCTCAAATTAATGAGCGAAACACATGACCATTATGCGACATTCAGGGGAAAAATGTGAAATCCCGGGAAGGATGCATCAGAGCAGGCAAAACGAAGGCAGACCTTTCCGGAGCACAGTCTTGCCCTGTTTTCAGACAGGGATATTGAAACGGTCCATCTGCAGGAGGTGGCGGATGCCAGCGGATACGACACTGTGACCCTGTACCGCTGCTTTACCACCGGGGTGGGGTTTGCCGTGGCGATTGCGGAATGGAAATGGGGCGGGTTCTTCAAAGAGAACAGCCGGCGCAGACCGGATGATCACTTTGAAGGCAGGATGGCAGCGGACAAGTCCTCCTGTCTGGAATCCTTTCCGGAAGCCTGCCGGAAGGAAAGGGCGCTGCTGCGCTTCAGTCAGTTTCTGAACATCTCCATCCGGGCGGGGGAGATGGATGCCGAGGCTGATGGAGCCCGTCACGGAGTTTTTCCACATGATCTGTGACAGGGCAGAACGGGACCACAGTCTACGCACGGATATTCCGGAAAGGCTCTCCACCACCCTTCATCGGATGCTGGCGGCGGTGACGCGCTATGCGGTGGGGCTGGTGTACCGGCCGGAAGGCGGGTTTGATGAAATGAGGGAGCTGGAAACCCTCAGGGAAATGCTGATCATGAGATACACAGTCGCCGTGGGTGATTCAGGCGGGGGAACCTGAGGGGCATCCGGGGACAGGTTGAGAATGGGTGCTGCCGTAAGGTCTACGATGCCGTTCCGCTGATCCGGAGAACCCCTGCGGCAGCGGAACACCGGAACGGCGAAACCCCGGCAGGATCCTTCGGGATCCGGGGATGGAGGCCGTTCCGGCAAAGTCCGGGCATCCGGGATCCGTCAGGGGCCGGATATTCTTCGTTTCAGGAGGAGGTCCGCTTTCAGGAGCAGGTCTGCCCTGCGGGCATGGGCGGAAAAGGGTCCGGACCGGGGAACCTGTCCGGGTATGGCGGAAAAAGGTTCCGTACGGCGGTTATGGGATCCCCGGAACCGGAAATGGTTCGCCGCCGGACAGTCCGGGTTCGGCTGGGGACAGGAATCCGGCCCCTGAGGGACTTCACAGATGCGGAACCGGTCCGGATGTATGAGAGACTGCAGCATCCCTGCAGGTGCAGTGCGGCACAGAATTGCCGCAGGGCTGAGACGGACCGGGGGATGGGATGCGTGTGCGGATGTACGTGAGAAACCGGACGGTCCCCGTGGCCTCCTGTTTGCCGGACCTGAATCCCAATCAGCAGGCAGGGCGGAAAAACCGGGGAGAAGGATGCACATCCGGCAGGCGCCATCTCAGAACGCCCCGGAGTCCTGACATGTTTCAGGCAGGCTCCCGGTGCCGGACGCAGAACTCCGTCTGCTGCACAGGCTGCCCTGCATGAAACGGCATCCGTCTGCCATAACGCATGAGTCTGATTCGATGATTGCAGGAAACCGATCCGAACATAAAGGTTAAGATGGAAAGGAAGCTGAATATGAAGACCGGGATCCGACTGCTTTTCACACTGCTGGTGCTGATCATCCTCGCCGGGTTGCCGCTGGGAGCCTTCGGGGCGGAAGGGACAAGGGATGACCGTTTCAGGGAAGACTCTTTCAAAGGGACTTTGGCGGTTTTCCATTCCGTGCCCGCTGCCGGTGCAGAAAGGATGATCTCCGCGGATGGCTCTGCGCATCCTGATGCCGGGGTGGAAACCGGCGTAACGGACAGCGGAAGGAGCCAGATGCATTGGCTGTCCGGCCGCGGCCGGATCCTCCAGGCGGGAAAGGGCTTCATGGGCTGGAGCGCATCCGGTGGGGAATACGCACCCGATGGCCGGATCCCCTTAAGGGAAGGGCACAGCCGGACGGCGGAAACCCTGCAGGAGAAGCTGTTCCATATCGCGGCGGAAGCGCCCGGGAGCCGTGGCGGAATGCAGGCTTTCCCGGAAAACCTCTGTCTGAATCCCGGTGAAATCATCTCAACGGCAGTGCAGGGGGGAATGGTCTGTTCCCACGTGGCTGCGGATGATCGGCATTCAGTCCCGAACCGTCGGACAGTCCTCCGGGCTTCCCGGGAGGATACATACAGGGACAGTGGACAGAAGACCCCGCTCACCACGGCGCCTGTGCAGACACTGCTCACTCTTGAAAAAGAAGGGGGAGAAGGCTGTGATCTCGGTGGGAATGTTGTCGTTTCCGGAACGCTGACGGATGCGCAGGGCAATCCCATTGCTTATGCAGAGATAAAACTGTCCGTCAAGTGCGCAAATGGTTTTGGCGACTCAGTAGATATGACAGAAACGGCGATCACGGACGCAGAGGGCAGGTATACATACACCTTCACACCGTCATTCGCTGGCGTGTATTATTTAAAAGCAGAATTTGCAGGGACCGAGGGAAATATCCCTGGAAGCAGCAGTCGCCAGATCATGGTTCCCGTGACTGGAGAGGCTTTGGTTACCATCAGTGTGAATTCAACCTCAGTGGCGGTTGGCGATTCGGTAACGATTTCCGGAACAGCATGGGACAATCTGACAAGATTTCTGCCAGACGGGACGATAATTACCATCAGCATCAAAAACACGGGTACGGCAGAAACGGATTCCGTAATTACCTCTGTCCTGGGCGTCGAAGGCAAGTATCAGGTTTCATACAAGACCAGGGCTGCAGGGAGCTTTGAAGCACAGGCTGGATTTGATACTGTAGTCAGCAGTAAAAAAAGCTTTACCGTTGTGCCGATCCAGGCGAGGATTGTCATAAAGAGCGGTTCATATCCGAAGGCTGAATATGACGGGACGCCTGTGGTGCTTTCCGTGGTGAGGAATGGCAGCGAGGATGACAGCGATTTCAGCTATCAGTGGTATAAGGGCGGATCTGCAATTCCGGAGAACGCAGGCGGAACGAACCGGGATCTTCCCATCACCTTTGTCCAGGAAAGCGGCAAATATACATGCAGGGTCAAACGCGCGCTGGGGATAACGGGCACGACGGATCCTGAGGTTACGACGGACCCGATGACCATCTCCATTCCAAAGAGAAAGATCACCGTAAAGCCTGACGATGTGGAAAAGGAATATGACTGCTTTCCGCTGACGAGTACGGCCTGTTCAGTCGTTTCGGAAACGCAGCTTGCGCAGGGCGATGTCATGACCGTCACGACCCTCGGAAGCCAGACGGATGTGGGAACGTCGGAAAATGAGATTTCCCTGTTGACCATCACCCACGGCAGCCGTCTTGTATATACCAGCGATCCTTCCCACACTGCCGCTCAGGATAACAACTACGATGTGATCATGGGAAAAGGCAGCCTGACCGTGACGGCGCCGGAGAAGAGCGTTTACAAAATCATATTTGATGCGAATGTGCAGGATGGCTGCCAGGCCTCCGGCAGCATGGAGATGCAGTACCGTATCTGTGATGACGGGCGGGCTCTGCCGAAGAACAAGTTCACCA
The DNA here is from genome assembly GCA_902774025.1 of uncultured Eubacteriales bacterium. Lineage (GTDB taxonomy): Bacteria > Bacillota > Clostridia > Christensenellales > Aristaeellaceae > UBA2943. The sequence continues at coordinate 4,778 of CACYGY010000121.1, read as the reverse complement.
TGACAAACACAAATCAATCGGGAGAATTAACTTTTACAGGATGGAACACCAAACCGGACGGCAGCGGCGACGGCTTCGGGGATGAGGATACCCAGACCCTTACGGATGAAAACGACGTCACCGTAACCCTTTACGCCATGTGGGATTTCCCCCAGATTACAACAAGCCGCCTGCCTCAGGGAAAAATAGAGGAAGCGTATTCGGCAGGACTGACCCAGATGGGCCTGGAGAATACAGTGTGGTCCCTTTCTAATGGAAAACTGCCGGATGGACTGAGCATGGACGATGCAGGAAAGATTTCAGGCATTCCCGCCGGAGAGGGCACGTTTTCCTTCATGGCTAAGGTAACGGGTTATAATTTAATGGGTGACTGGGAGACGTTATCCAAGGAATTCACCATCGTGATCCGCCCGAGGGAGGCGGATCTGTCGGTTACTGTTGTCCCGGCGATTTCCGACGCGGAAACGGGTGCGCCCAGGACGACGGCGGAAAAGGGCGATGGAGTTCTGTGGACGGTTTCCGTGAACAACGCCGGCCCCGATCGGGCATCAGGCACCAGGGTGTACATCACGATTCCTCCGGAACTGACGGTTGAACGCATTCAGACCCTCTCCGGTTCCTGTACCCACGAGTCGGGAAACCGGTACATATGGACTGTGGGGGATCTGGGTCCTTCCGGTTCTGCCACTCTGCAGATTCATACAAGAGCGGCTGTTGAAAAGAAAGAAGGGGTCACGGTTCATGCACAGGCTGTGACAGATGATTATGATCCCGTAAAGGAGAACAGTCAGGCCAGTGGAAGCATCGATATAGCGACGATCTATACCGTGACCGTTACGGACGACGGCAATGGAACGGGAACCCCTCTTCCGTCATCGGGCGTGACCGGTTCGAAGATTGAACTGACGGCAAAGGCGGACAGCGGCTATCGGTTTAAGGAATGGCAGATGGTTGCTGCAAACGGCGGAAAGCTGTCCGGCACAACACAGAACCCCGCGGAGTTTACAGTCGGGACAGGGGAGGCACAGATCAGGGCGGTTTTTGAACTGGTTCCATACGCGCTTGTCTATGAAAACCTGAAGGGAGCCGCAAACAGCAATCCCGAAACCTACACGGTTGCAGACACTCCGTTTATGCTGGCGGCTCTGCCGGATGTGGCAGGCTATATCTTTGACGGCTGGTACGACAATGATGCTTTCAGCGGAAACGCAGTCACCCGGGTTTCGGAGAACAGCACCGGGGACAGGACGTTTTATGCGAAGTGGACAGCAAACAGCATAACCGGCATCAGCCTGAGCAGCGACAGGGCCAGGAAGATTTACGCACCGGGCGAACCGCTGGACGTGAACGGCCTGACGCTCACGGTCAGCAGGTCCGACGGCAGCAGGGAAACCGTAAGCGTCACGTCCGCCATGGTCAGCGGCTTTGACGGCAGCAGGACCGGAAAGCAGACCCTGACCGTGACCTACGGGGGTTTTACCGATACCTTCGAGGTGGAAATCAGGACAGGAGCCGTTTATCAGGCATCGGTGCAGTCCCTCACCTGGCAGAAGGGCGGCAGGGAAGAGCTGAACATGACGATTCACCGCAGCGAGAACGATGAGGTAACCTTCGAGAGATTCCTTTTCCTGGAAGCGGACGGAACCGTCATTCCCGCCGGTCTTTATGATGCCCTTCCCGGAAGTCTGAAGCTGTCCGTCAAGCCGGAATTCCTGGAAACCCTCTCTCCGGGGGATCATACGCTCACGGCAGCTTTCACCGATGGCGGCGCCACGGTCAGGCTGACGGTGCGCGAGAAGGCTCCGGCTCCTGCCCCTGCCCCTGCCTTCATATCGGATCGTGAATCAGGATACGATTTCAAGTTCACCTTCACCGTCATCTGGCAGGGCGGATGTGAAGACAGCATCGAATGGGATCTGTACCGTCCGGATGGAAGTGCAGTACCCAAGAAGTTCAACAAGAGGATCGTTTCGGAAAACGAATGGCGCTACGAGGCATGGTTTGCCAGCGGGGCGGATTACTATATCGTCGAAAGGCCCCTGAACGGCTACATGGTGCGCTATGAAAACGTGGGTGCGCATGCGGATGTGACCGACCGCTGCCATAACGGCGGTACCATCATCAACTATAAGGTGCCCAGAACCGGAGATGATGCCGGCCCGGCCGTATGGTCCGGCTGTGCACTGGCCGGTCTGGCCCTCCTTTCCCTGATATGCCGCGCCGGAAAACGGAAGAAGACCCGCAGAGAATAATCACATTTCCGGCAGGGCGTATCGGAAAAGGCACGGATCAGGCCATGTGTCCGCCATATGAAATGCTGTGCGGCATCGCAGACGGGCAAATCAGGCCGCAGCGGTCCGGTCCCAAAGGCCTTCCCGGTTTTTCCGACGGGAAAGGCCTGCGGGGCGCCGTCCTTCCGCTGTCCCTGACAAGGGCATGGCAGGGTGGACCTGCGGCCGGGGGCCCATCCGGCGAAAGGCAGGACGTTTGAAATGACGCGGCATGGACAAATCCGCCCTGACGACGGGGACCCGGAGAAATGGCCATGTTCGTGACAGCGCCTGTTCAGGGGCTATCTCCCGGCGGGAAACCGGAGGCGACGGCCTCAGGGTTATCCCGGACAAGATCTTCGGCAGGTGCATCAAAGCCCCTGGGAGGGAAAGGGAAGATTCCCGGGGCGGCTGAATTCAGGCAGGCTGCAGGCGGAGCGGCGGGTGCGATGCAGGGAGGAAGGGGAATGGGAAGAGGCACGCCCGTCGGTCCCGAATCATATCCGGCTATCTGCGGAGTCACGGCGATCCCTTTATCCCTCCGGCGCCATGAGCGGCGGCTGCGTCGTCCTTGATGCGGAGGGCACCAGCAGCGGGGAGCACGGCAGGCGCTGCGTTGACTTAATGACCTGAAATCCTTCCCCCCGGGCGGCGGAATGCCATGATTCCGGTGTCCTGCCCCATCGGTGCAGCACCGGATGCCTGCACGGAAAAGAACAGGGACCTCTGGGAACGGTTCCGGGACGGGAAGGATGCAACGGAAGAGAAAGCACGCTCTGCGGGAGGGGGGGGAACGGTCCGACCGCCCCTTCCTGTTTCCTCAGCACGAAAGACACAAAGGCCGCCTGCAGGACCGGAAAGGTCCCGCCGGCGGCTCTTCTGTTTGCGGAAAGTTGAGGACTTCTCTCATACGCTCTCTTCAGCCTGGGCTGAAAGGGCGCTTCATCCCGCCCGCGGTCAGCTCCCGGTTGCCTTCCTTCATCCATCGGTGCGATCAGGTATTGCCACCACCCCTGCCCATGGTTCCGTGCAGGATGAGCCGCTGAGAAAGGTCCGGAGATCTTCCCTGCACATCCGTCCCCATTTTCCCGTGAGACGCTTCCCGGCGATCCCGGTCATCAGGCCCGGAGGGCGCGTCCCACCGCCGCCCCGGAGCTGTGCCGCCGGGTTCCGCGGCCCCGGACTTCATGGCGCTTTCCTCCATGATTCACCGCTGCCGGTCCGGACCATGGGCGCCTCTTCCCCTTCCGTCTCCTCTGTGGGGAAGCGCGCCGGACCGGCCGGGGACGCGCCGCGGAACAATCCCGGGGGAATGCGGTTGTCCGCAGCGGCTGATCGGTGTTATAATGCCTCATCATCTTCTTGTTTTCTCCGTCTGTGCAGGCCGGAGAGAAAAAGAGCATACAGGAGCGGATAGAATGATCATTCATCAGGCTGCATTCGATGGGGGAAAACCGGTTCTCAAAGGAAATCTTCATACGCACACGACGCGCTCGGACGGAAGGTCAACCCCGGAGACGGTCATCCGGCAGTATGCCGCCATGGGTTATGACTTCCTGGCTCTGACCGATCACAGGGTCTACAACTACCGGAACGATGCGCCGGATTCAGGTGTCATGATCCTTCCGGGCGTGGAGCTGGACGTGACATTGGCGGGGAGCGGTAATCATGTGATTCACATTGTCTCCGTGGGACCGGAGGAAAAGGACGGAAACGGATTCAGGCAGGATCAGCGGTTTGAATCCATGAAGGAAATGAAGGATGCTTCGGAGGCCGCTCCGCTGCGGGACCTGATTCTGCGCTCCGGAAATCTGCCCCTTTTCTGTCATCCGGAATGGAGCGGAAACACGGCGCAGGAGATTCTGGCGCTGGACGGCTTTCCCCTGATGGAAATCTGGAACTCCGGATGCGCCGTGGAGAACGGGCTGGACCGGCATGCGGCCTACTGGGATGAAGTGCTCTGCGCGGGCAGAAAGATCTTCGGCGTGGCGGTGGATGACGGACATCAGCTGTGGCATAACGGTCTGGGCTATGTCATGGTCAGGGCGGAGCGCAATCCGGCCTCCATTCTTGAGGCGCTGAGAACCGGCGCGTTCTATTCCTCCTGCGGACCCGTGATCGATGATTTTTATCTGGAGGTTTCGTTGCACAAGAACTTTGGCCCTGTGAAACTTGCTTCGTGCGACAACCGTTCCGCTTATAAGAAGAACAATCAGGGAGTGGTTCGTCTGCAGCAGAGGTCCAACGAAGCCATCTTTAACATTGCACGCGAGCTGGGTATTAAAGTAATCGCCACGAATGATATTCACTTCGTCTCGCGAGATGACGGTATTGCTCACGATGTAATGCTGGCCGTACAATGGAAAAAAAGCATCGACAATCCCGGGCGTCGGCGGTATTCACATTTGGAGTACATGAAGACCGAGAAAGAGATGCACCGGCTTTTCCCTGAGCATCCTGAGGTTATCGAGAACACCCTGGAAGTGGCGGAAAAGGTTGAGAGATATT
>CACYGY010000120.1 GCA_902774025.1 uncultured Eubacteriales bacterium | reverse complement strand
ACATTTCCACACCATAGATATCTGAATATCATGCGTTTGACCTGATACTGTGTATCCCTGTTCTCCTTCCCGGCCCGAAGCATCATAGAGATGATTTCAGCGCAGTGTTGCCGCAGATGAAACCAGTCGGGAAGAACGGTATCAGGCAGCGGTTTTCAACCGCACAGGTCGAAATAATTGCGCTCCTGAATTTCGGGTGTTTATGAGATTTTCATCAACCGCTACACGATTCCCTCAAACAGAACCTTATCCCCAACCTGTACCCGCTTCACACCTTGTTCTTTGTTCTTATTGAAATTGAAGCTCAGCATATAACCGGTATTCAGATTCCAGTAATCGAGATATTCTCTGATCTGCTTCTCCCCATCCGCGTTATACCTCGGCCCCCTCCATATCTTCAGCTCAATGATGTACTGCTGTCCAAGATAATCGACGATGACATCTGTCCTGGTCTGATCACGGGTCTGTGCTTCGATATAGTAATTACCAGTTCCATTGATAATCGGTCTCAGATACAGGAGAAACTGTTCTCTTCCGTCCTTTTCCTTAAACCGGTCCTTCAACGGTCCGCAAATCTGTGTGTATGTTACAATGAAACGCTCCAGAATCAGGCGCATATTCAGCTTTCCGTCTGTGATAAACTGATTCTTCGCCAGCTCGCCTTCCCTGGCGAAGACGTTGTTTTTCAGTTCTTCATCGGAGAGAAAGAGGTTATACAATCTTGTTTCGAAGATTCTGTTTGCTACTCTGACTGTATTACCTTCATTCCGAATAAGGCCATACATCTGCATTTGAACAATCTCTTCCTGATCCGGATTCCAGGTCAGCTTCGTTCCTTCCATCAGAATACTTCGGATCGAAGCTTTCAATTCGGGATAATTGTTCAGATTCTTAGTCAGGGACTGAAACAATGTGTTGTTCTCAGCCAGAAGCAGTTTGACTGCTTCATTAATGCCCCTGTCTGTCCATGCGTCCGACAGGTTCATTACCTTACTGATGTCTTCATCTGTCAGCTGGCAGATCCGGCTCACCAGGAAGGGATATCCATTGGTATATTCCCGGACGGACTTCGCAATGGCTATGATCCGATTCGTATTCATCCAGCATGCCTTTGATGCCGGTTTCTGAGAGACTCATGTCGATATCAAAGTCCGCTGCGATATTCCACGGGCTGTTCACCTTATGCCCGCCCTCAGACCGGATTTTGCTCTTCAGATGCTTTACATCGGTTACTCCTGCAAGGATTACAGACTGGAAAGCAGGTACTCCATCCGTATCCCGCCCAATATACCCATCTCGAAGCTGTGCCAGAAAGTCAAGAAACACCTGATTGTTTGCAGCACTGTCAACTTCATCTATCATCAGTATTATAGATTTTTCAGACTGTTTTATCCACCTTTTCAGAATCCTGAACAAAGTGTCCATCTTGATTTTTCCTGGATCGGAATCATTCAATTCTTTTAAAGCAGATATTGTTTTTTCAGGTACGGGAACATCTTCAAACTCATAAGCATCAACAATAATGCGAGCCATTGCCTGCGAAAACGTTGCTCCGTTCTCAAAAACATCATGATCAATACTCTGAAAATCCAGAGATAAAACGATATACTCCGTATCCAACACTTGTTTGAGTGCCGACAGTGTCGTTGTCTTCCCATATTGTCTGGCCCGGTTGATCGAAAAATACTTTCCATCGTCAACCAGCTTTTTTATTTCTTTTACTCTCTCGGAGAGATCTACCATATAATGCTTTGACGGTATACATACCGCAGTTGTATTAAACTGTTTCATCCAATCTCTCCCGTTTTACAATATAATCAGAGACATTTCCTTGCAGTCATCCAAATCAGGGTGAAGCTTTCGCTCCTTATATCGCTGTCCTGCCTGCGTTTATCTCCCTGCGTATACGACTGACAATTGTTTTTATACGGGCCTTACCAGACATGTCGCAGTCATATCCGGCATCCTGTAAAAAGACGGATCTGTACTCCCTGTTTGATCGCTTCCGCAAGCTTTTCCTTGAATTTCTGAGTGAATTGAATCACTGACATAATTCGTGTTTGGGTTCCTTCTGAGAACAGCAATCTGCTCTTCCGTAAACGGTTTCGCTGCCATGATAATCCCTCCCGGATGATGATTCTATATCATCCGGCCGGAGATTGCATGTCATTTCTCTTGTCCACAGTGCGGGTTTCTCGTCTGCACAATGGGGATGAGGCTCACTTTGACCGTCTGCGGTGCAGTTTCAGCGTCTGCGATCCGGGGTTGTTGCAAAATTCCGTGTCCATTTTTCGGGGTACAGTTTATATCATGAATGATGTTTGCGCCGCACACCTGACACGGAGAAAAGCCAGTAAACATCCGCATTTTCCCGAGGTTGACCGGCGCTTGTGCCGGAATGCACGCCAGGAACACCCGCATGGCAGGAATCGCAGAACGCCGGAAATGCATTTCCACCTTGTCCATTCTGTACCGGAAACCCCGGCATTCTGACGCCTCCTGAGAAAATGCGAAACGAAGCAGGCCACATGAAAGAATCGCCGGAAACCGTTCTGTTTCAGCGGTTTCCGGCGCAAAAGACATGTAAGGCCGAAACTGCCGTTCGGTTCAGGGCTGATCCGTTTCCTCCGCCTCCAGAGTCAGACGGATCCCCCGCTCCCCGACTTCCATCCGAAGCGTTCCCCCCTGAACGTCTGTCCGGGCCTGAAGGATTCCCTGCTCATCGGTTTTCCCCCCGTAGATTTCCTCCAGAAACGCCCGGAGGGAAGCCGTATCCTCTCTTCCTGCCGGGTAGCCCAGGTACATGACCTCCACGCCCTCCGTATCCGTGACGTCCGCCATCACCAGCTTCCCGGCCGGTTTGTCTTTCCAGGTCCGGACGCGGAGACGGGTTTCGGTTCCGGGCAGATTCAGCGTAAAGGATCCGTCCGCTTCCTGATTCCATTTCCAGCCCCTGCTCTCAAAGCTGAACACCGTATCGTCCCCAAGGGTGAAGAAGTCGTCCCCGATCATCAGGCTCCGCTCGTAGGCCTCAAAATCCCCGTCCCCCTGGTCGTCGTAATAGCCTTCGTAGATTTCCTCCATCAGCTGCTCCACCAGATCGTCATAGACCACAATCCCGGAAGCGTCCATCTCCTCCACGAACCAGTTCGAGTAATAGTCGGTTTTCTCATCCTCCGTCGCCTCCGCCATGAAAGCGGTGATTTCCTGCATGATCTGCCGATCGGTCTCATACGCCTCCCAGTCCTCCCGGAGAACATCCCTTGTCAGGCCAAAGGAGGCAAAATACCGGTCCAGGTTTTCCTCCGTCTCCCCCTCCACATATTCGTAATCTCCCGCCGGCAGGAACGCCAGGCCGTATTCGCTCCAGGCGATTTCCCGGAACGCCTCCCATTCCTTCTCCGCTTCTTCAGCCGCCGCCCTCCTTCTCTCCTCACTCAGGGGAAGAAGACCCCGCTCCTCCGCAAGGGCCCGGATCACCTCCCGCGATTCAAGGTCGAAGAGCACCTTGTCCGTGGCATCCGCAATGTTCAGGTATTCCGTGATGTCATACTCATAGCCGTAACCCGCGCACCGCAGCGCCGCCTCAAACATGTGCAGCATGACGGCGTCCTTCAGTTCCCCGGCCGTCACTTCCCGATCGCCCACGATCAGGACGACGGTTTCCCCGTTCATTTCCTCCCCGTCCTCCGCCAGGGCGAAGGACCAGAACATCATCATTGCCAACCCAAGCGCCAGCCATTTTTTCATTCCTGCTCATCCTCCTTCTTCACAGATCCTGAACCGCACCCGGTTCATTCCTTTCGGAAACACTCCCGGAATTTCCGGGATCCTCAGGATGCTTTCCGCAGCCATCCGGACAGACTCTGTCCGGACCCTCTGGAAACGCAGGTCCGGATCACGCCTGCCCCTTCCCCGCGCTTAAATCCCCGAAAATCGTCTCCCAGATGCATTCCGCCGCAAAATCGGACCCCGCCTCCGAAGCGTGCCTGCCGTCCTCCGCGAACAGGTCCGTGTCCGGGCTTTCCTCCTGGCGCTCCCGCCACCGCCTTCCCACGGGGGCCAGAAGCGCCCCGATCTCACCGGCAACACGCTCATGCACCGCGTTCATGCAGGGCTGCGTCTCCGGGTCCGTTTTCATGGCCCACACCTCATAGATCACGGGAACGCTCCCCGCCTGGCGGATCATCCCGTTCAGCGCCCGGGCCGCCTCCAAGAACTTCTCCTCCGGGCCGAAGGGATGGGCGTGCTCCTGCAGCACCACATAATCGTAACCGCCATAGAGAATGTTGAAGCGGACCTCCGGCTCCGGAGCGTGCTGGGCAAGATACCAGCCGCCGTGGGCAATCATGACGACACGGCAGGACCAGCCTGACGCAAGGGCTTTCTTCCGGAGCCTCTCCGGCATGTCATTATAATAGGTATGACTGTTCCCGATCAGCAGAATATTCAGCGTTTTTTCCCCGGTCAACTCCGTCGCTCCCCCTTCCTTCCCTTCCGGGATCACAGCACAAAGTTCAGCATCCGCAGCACTTCCATCCAGTCGTCCGACTCATAGCACACATTGTACGGCCCCGTCTGAACCACCCCCGGGTAGGCACTCCGGGCCCTGAAATGCTCCTTAAAGGAGATCTCCACCCGGAAATGGTCCGGGAGGGGGAACAGGCAGTTCTCCGCCTTCTTCCGCACCGCCCGTCCCGCGGCCTCCCGGATGAGGCGCAGAGCCCTGTCCGGGTGGATGGAAACAGTGCCGCTGCCCCGTCCCTCGCTGACGGGAACGGTCTCCACATCCGGCAGAATCCCGTGAATCCAGTCGCACAGCCCCCGGTCCCCGGTCACCAGCAGAACCGGCACCTCAAGGCAGGCGGCGGTGAGGGCATTGATCATCAGCTCCGGCGCGATCACCCCGTTGATCCGGACTTCACGGTTCCGGGTATTGATGGTGTGGGACAGGGGATTGGTATCCATGCCCGCCCCGGAATGGTACCCCGTGAAGAACACCCCGTCGTACCCCTTTTCCAGGCCGGCCATCATGTTCATGATGTCGCATCCCCAGCCCCGGAACAGGCGCGTTTCCTCCGGGAGCATGGAGGGAATCAGATTGCAGGCGCTGTCATGGGCGTCCTTGATGAGGATCTCCCCGCAGCCCGCCTCCAGCGCGCCCCGGCAGGCTTCCGCCACCTCCCGGGTCATCTGCTCCTGAAAATACCGGTACCGGGGATGGCCGTACTGTGTCTCGTCCCACAGGGCAATGCCGGTGGTGCCTTCCATGTCCGCGGAAACAAACAGCTTCATGATCACATTCCTCCCGGAAAACGCACAGGATCCTTCGTGCCTGCGTTTTCCTGTTTTTTTCTGTCCGAAGGGTACCGCAGACGGAAGAGAAACGCAACTCCTTTCCATCCGGCTACCCTTTTCACCGGAATCATGGTATATTTCCCCCAGATACGCTGAGTCCATGCAGGTACAGACAACCGAATGGCAGACTCCGGAAATCCGCCGGAATCAGTCTGCCGGTCATGCCAGGAGGTGACAGGCAGTGACACAGAGACAGAAACGTCGTCGGATTCTGAGCTTTCTGTTCCTTGCCCTGATCTGCGCGGCGGGGATCTGGGGCATTCCGAAGCTCATCCGCCTTCTCACCGCTCAGCCGGGCGGGTATTCCTTCGTCGTCCTTGCGGACGGCACCGCGGAGATCCGCGGGTACAGGGGCAGCGGGACGGATCTGGAAATTCCCGTGGAACTGGAGGGAAGGAAAGTTTCCTCCATCGGGGAGAAGGCCTTTGACTGGCATATCCTCCTCCGGCGCGTCCGTATCCCCGCAGGGGTCACCCGCATCGGCGACGGGGCCTTCACGGGCTGCGTGGCCCTGGAGAGCATCACCCTGCCGGAGGGCCTTGTCCGCATCGGGGATGACGCCTTTTCCGGGTGCAACCGCCTTAAGGAGATCCGCCTCCCCGAAAGTCTTGAGGAGATGGGCAGCCATGCCTTTGAAGGCTGCAGGCGCCTGACGGAGATCCGCCTTCCGGCTTCCGTCCGAGTGGTGGGGGCGAATCCCTTCGCCCTGTGCCCGAACCTGAAGAAACTCACCTTTGACGGGGAGACGCCCGCCCTGAAAATTCTGGAGGGCGCCGTGACGGACAGGACAGGAACCCTTCTCGTCGCCTTTCCGCCCCTGTCCTCCGGGACATCCTATGAGATTCCCGGGAGCATTACCGTCATCGGGGAACGGGCTTTTCTGGGATGCGGTCAGCTCACATCCCTTTCCCTGCCCGCCGATCTCACCACAATCCGGGACAGTGCCTTCAGCGACTGCACGGCTCTTGCGTCCCTGGAAATCCCGGAGGGGACCCGGACCATCGGGAACGTGGCCTTTGCGGGCTGCAGCGCCCTTTCCCATGTCCGTCTGCCGGAAGGGCTCACGGACATCGGTTATCTGGCTTTCTATGACTGTACCGCTCTCAGGGAGCTTGTGATCCCGGAAAGCGTCCGCTCCATCGGGGACAGCGCCTTCATCGGCTGCCGGAATCTCACCCTCACCGTCACCCCCTCGTCCCCGGCGGAAAAGTACTGTCTGCGCAATGATCTGCCCTTCCGTTATGCCGCCCCGTCCCCGGAACACGCACAGGAGGAAACACCATGACCGGATTGGATCAGGAGATACGGGAAAGCGGATGGATTCACTTTCCCCTGCCCCTTCACCGGGAACTTTCCCTGGAGGCGGAGGGGGAGAGGAAGGAAGTTCTGAAAAGCAGAAGCCTTTCCCTTCCCGCGTCCCGCTGGCGTCCCGTGGGAAAATGTGTCTGTGAATCCGCAGGAGGACTGGTTCGCCTCAGGACCACCCTGTATGAGGACGGCCGCCCCGGCGGAGACCTGGAGCAGGGCGACTGCAGCAACTACGGCCTCAGGGGCCTGGAGTGCAATCTTTTGGGGGAAAACTGGGAAATGTGGAACCGGCTCTCCTTCCGCATCCGGGCGGATGTGCGGGGCGTGCGGAAAATCTGCGGGCTTCTTCAGCTGAAAAACGCAGGAAAGATCCCGCTGCCGGATCCCCTGTTCCGTCAGGGATTTCATGTCATGAACCTGATATCCGGTGAGGAAACGCGGATCCGTCTGGAAATCCCCTCCCTCCCCCGGGACCGCATCACCGGCATTTCCCTGAGCTTCTACTGCGGGGGCTGCGAGACGGACGCGGACCTTGGGAACGAACTGCTGGCGGAATTCGGGGACTTCACCCTGGAGCAGATCGCCGGCACCGAAGTGGACCTGGGCTGGGCACCGGAAAAGGACCGGATCGCCTTCTGCTTCTCCGGATACAGAACCGAAGGGGAAAAACGGGCGGTCCTGTCCGGGCACACCGGGGAAACCTTTTGGGTAGAGAATGAAGAGGGGCAGACCCTTCTGGAGGGGGTCGTCCGCCCGACCCGTTTCCGGGATCTGGGGCTTCTGGATTTTTCCGCCCTGCGCGCCCATGGCCGCCACCGCCTGGTGCTGAAGGACACGGCCACGGATTTCTTTGAGGTTTCCCCGGACATCTGGCTGCCCTCCGCCTGGAAGGTCCTGAATTTCCTCTTCTGCCAGCGCTGCGGATATCCCGTCCCGGGGATCCACCAGACCTGCCACCGGGATCTTGTGGCCAGCCACGGGGGCAGGAGCTTCGTCTTTAACGGGGGCTGGCATGACGCGGGAGACCTCTCCCAGCAGCTGTGCCAGTCCGCCGAGGTGACCTTTTCCCTGATGGAGCTGGCCGCCGCCCTGCCGGCGGAACAGGCGGACCTGCGGCTCCGTCTCCGTGAGGAAGCCCTCTGGGGACTGGACTATGTGCTGCGCAGCCGCTTCGGGGACGGCTACCGGGCCACCAGTGTGGGAACGGCCACATGGTCCCGGGGCTTCATGGGCGACAGGGACGACATCCGCGCCCGGGTGCACAGCAACGCCTATGAAAACTATCTCTGCGCCTTTACGGAGTGTTTCTGCGCCATGCATCTGCGCGCTTCCGACCCGCTTCTTGCACAGACGTCCCTGGAAGCGGCCCGGGCGGATTTCGCCTTTGCCCAGGCGCGCTTCCGGGAAAGTGGGTTTTCCGAGCGCCCGCCCGTTTTCTGGGAGCACAGTTGGATGACGCCGGAGAGTGTCTTCAGCGCCACCCGTGCCATGGCCGCCCTGCTTCTCCTGGAAAGCACGGGAGAGGATTCGTATGCCCCCGTGGCGGTGGAAGCCCTGGACTATGTCCTGTCCTGCCAGGAAACGGACCCGGCCGGTCCCCTTTTCCCCGAGGGCGGTTTTTTCTGGCGCAGTCCGGAGAAGAAATCCATCGTGCACTTCAGCCATCAGGCGCGGGACCAGGTCTTTGCCCGGGCCCTGTCCCTGGCGCTGCGTGTCCTGCCCGCCCATCCCGCAGCCTCCATGTGGCGCTGTGCGCTCTTTCGTCACGCTCAGTATTTCAGGCGTCTTTCCGCCTTTGCCTCCCCCTACGGCATGATGCCCGCCGGGCTCTACCGGATGGAGGAGGCGGAGGACCGTGAAAGCTTTGAGCGGCAGCATCTTCTCGCCGGGGAGGATGCCCGCCTCCATTACCCGCTGCAGCTCCGGTCCGGCACCCCCGTGGGGGACGGGTATTTCCTGCGCCAGTTCCCCGTCTGGTTCTCCTTCAGGGGCAACAATGCCGTCCTTCTGTCCATGGGAAAGGCCGCGGCCCTGTGCGGAAATGCCCTGGGGGACAGGGAACTTCTGAAGATCGCGGAAAGGCAGCTGCAGTGGAACACGGGGCTCAATCCCTTCCGCCAGTCCCTGATGTACGGGGAGGGAAAACGCTATGCCCAGCAGTACGCCGCCATGTCCGGGGAGGCGGTGGGCGAACTGCCGGTGGGCGTGCAGACCCTGGAGGATGAGGACAGGCCTTACTGGCCTCAGATGAATTTCGCCACCTACAGGGAGGTCTGGACAACACCCGCAGCCCGCTGGCTCTCCCTCCTTGCGGAGCTCCTCAGCACATGGCCCCGGTGAGACGAAAAAACGCAGACCTTTTCCGGTTTTCCGCGGCCGGACGGACCTGCCCGCCATCCATGCCATGGATCCCTTCTCCGTAAAAAACGATGGAAAACAGAAGAGCCTTGTGCTAATATGCGCAAAGTGAAATCAGACTGAAGATCCGGCAGACAGGCTCTGTCCCTTTNNNNACACAGGCCTTTTTTCCGGAATCATCATACAGGGGGAGGAGGAAAGGGCATGCAGAAAAGCGACAGGAAAGACGGCACTCTGAAGAGCGGTTTTACACCCCTGGGCATCTGGGGCTTCTCCATCGGTACCAGCATCGGCTGGGGTTCCTTCATCGTCACCTGCAACGCGTATCTGCAGAAGGCCGGCGCTCTGGGAACCGTCTTCGGGCTTCTCCTGGGGATGGGAATCATCCTGGTGATCACCTGGAACCTGCAGTACATGATCCGAAGGAACCCGGACGCGGGGGGCATCTATACCTTTGAACGGAAATTTGTCGGCAGGGATTACGGTTTTCTCGCCGGCTGGTTCGTGCTTCTGACCTATCTGGCGGTGTTCTGGGCCAACATCACCTCGGTTCCCCTCTTCGCCCGCTTCTTCCTGGGGAGTACCTTCCAGTTCGGATTTAGGTACACGATTTTCGGATACGAGGTCTTCCTGGGTGAGGCACTGCTTTCCATCCTTGCCGTGGTGCTCACCGCTCTGCTGTGCCTGAGGGGGTACCGTCCGGCCAACCGCATCATGAGCATCGCCGCCCTCATCTTCACGGCCGGGTTCACCTTCTGCGCCGTGTTTGCCCTCCTCCGGCATGATCTTTCCCTCAGCTATGCGCCTCTGTACATCGAGGGCTCCGATGCCCTGGGCCAGATTGTGCGCATCGCGGCGATTTCCCCCTGGGCTTTCATCGGCTTTGAGAACATCGCCCATTTTTCCGAGGAATATGCCTTCCCCGTCAGGCGGGTACGCCGGATCCTCATCTGGTCCGTGGCGGTGACGACCCTGCTTTATCTCTTTGTCTCCCTCCTCTCCATCTCCGCCTATCCCCCTGAGTATGACAGCTGGCTTGCCTACATTCAGGACATGGGGAACCTGAGCGGAATCAGGGCGGTGCCCGCCTTCTACGCCGCTCACCATTATCTGGGGCAGGCCGGCGTGACCATTCTGCTTCTCTCTCTTTTCAGCGTCATCCTCACCAGTCTCATCGGCAACATGATGGCCCTCAGCCGCCTCCTGTACGCCGCCGGACGGGAGGGGGAAGCGAGCGGAAAACTTGCGGCGCTGAACCCGAAGGGTGTTCCGAAAAACGCCGTTCTGGCCGTGGCGGCCCTGTCCGGCCTGATCCCCTTTCTGGGGCGGACGGCCATCGGATGGATCGTGGACGTGACCACCCTGGGGGCGACGCTGCTCTACGGCATGATCTCCCACGCCGTGTACAGGCACGCCCGGGAAGCCCGGAACCGTCCGGCTCAGTGGACCGGCATTCTCGGTCTGATCCTGATGGGGATCTTTATCCTCCTGCTCCTGATTCCCGGTCTCCTCCCCTTCCACGCCATCGAGACGGAGTCCTATGCCCTGTTCATTGTCTGGGCCATTCTGGGCCTTGCCTATTACCATTCCCTGATCCGCAGGGACCGGGAGCGCGGCTACGGGCAGAGCGTCGTGGTCTGGATCATCCTTCTGGTGATGATGCTCTTTGCCTCCATGATGTGGGTTTCCCGGGAGACGGAAAACGCCGCCTGGCAGGCGGTTCAGCGCATCTATGAATACCACCAGACCCATCCCGGGTACGATTCCGGGCAGGACACCGGGGAAAGAGCCGCTTTCCTGGAGGAACAGGCAGGCCAGGTTTCCTCCACCAACATTCTCTATTCCGTCGTATCCCTGAGCATCTTCGTCATTTCCATGACCATCATACTGAGCAACTACCGGAAAACCCGGGAGATGAGCCTGCGCCTCACCGCCGCGGAGGAGGAGGCCCGCAGCGCCAGGAAGATCGCCGAACTGAAGGAATCCATCACCTCCCTTATGGACAACATGCCCGCCATGAGTTTTTCCAAGGACGCCGGGAGCGGTGTTTATCTGGCCTGCAATCAGTCCTTTGTGGAATATGCCCACAGGGCGGGCCCTGAGGATGTCATCGGGCTGACGGATGCGGACCTGTTTGACCCGGAAACCGCAAAGCATTATGTGGAGGAGGACATGCGTGCCCTTTCCATGGACCGGCCCCACGTTTTCACCGAGACCGTTTCCGACGGTGCCGGAGTCGAACGGGAACTGCAGACCACCAAGCTGAAATTCATCGACTCATCCGGCCGGCAGTGCGTTCTGGGCATGTGTCTGGATGTGGCCAGCACCGAGAAGCTGCGCCGCGCCGAGGAGCGGATCGAGCAGGAGCATATCGCCTACCGCCGCATCAATGCCCTGGCGGGCGACTATCTCAGCGTGTATGTGGTGGACCCTGAGACAAAGCGCTACCGGGAATACAGTTCCTCCGAGGGGTATGACACCCTGGGGCTGCCCAGGGAGGGCATCAACTTCTTCGCCACGGTCCTGGAGATGTGTCCCCGCTTCGTGTTCCCGGAAGACCTGGATCATTTCCGGCACGCCTTTACACGGGAAAACGTTTTCACCGAGATTGAAAAGAGCGGGATTTTCACCCTGTCCTGCCGGCTGACGGCGGGCGGGGATCCCCTGCACGTGCAGCTCAAGGCCGCCATGCTGGAGGAAAAGGAAGGCCGCCGCCTGGTGGTGGGCATCAATGACGTGGACGCTCAGGTCCGCCAGGAGGAAGAATACCGCAGGCGCCTTGCCCAGGCCCAGATGAAGGCCAGCATTGACGCCCTCACGGGGATCCGGAACAAGCATGCCTACCTGGACGCGGAGGAAAAACTGGACAGCCAGATCCGGGAAGGCCTCCGTCCCGCCTTCGCCGTCACCATTCTGGACATCAACGATCTGAAGAGGATCAATGACAGTGAAGGACATCAGGCAGGGGATCAGTATCTGCGCAGCGCCTGCCGAATCATCTGCAACATCTTCAAGCACAGCCCCGTTTTCCGCATCGGCGGCGATGAGTTCGCCGTGATCTCCCAGGGAGAGGATTACAACCGCATTGAGGAGCTCATGGGAAAGGTGCGGGATCATAATGCAAAAGCCACCGGCGGCAGCGGTGTCGTCATCGCCTGCGGCATGGCAAGATACAGGGATGAGGAATGTGTGGCCGCCGTGTTTGAGAAGGCCGACCAGGAAATGTATGACAACAAGAGCAGGCTGAAAGCCCGGAAATGAGGACGCTGAAAAGGCGCTGTGCTCAAAACAGAGCTGGGACGGCGCAGTCCCGGAAAGGAAACACCATGAGCAAGACAAGTGTGGGCCCCACCAATGATTTCTGCCCTCAGACGCTTTTCCTCTACGGAACCTTCGATGACCAGGGCAGGGCGAACTTCGGACTTTTCTGCTGGTTCAGCTATCTCTGGGACAGTCAGCTGGGCGTCATGGCCTGCATCGGCGGCAGCAAGCAGACCCGGGACAACATTCACAGGCGGAATGTGTTCTCCGCCAATCTGGTGACAGAGGCGCTGCTGCCCCTGGCGGACTTTCTCGGAAACACGCCGGGACATGGCGGGGCGAAGAGGAATCTGAAGCTTGAAACGGAAGAGGGGCGGGTGCTTCCCGTTCCGGTGCTGAAGGCATCCCCCGTGGCCTACGAACTGGAAGTGAAGCAGTTCATTCCCATGGATGACGGGGAAGTCATGCTGTGCAGGATCCGCAATGTGCTGCAGGATGAAGGGCTCGCCAGGGAGGACATCTCCGATCCGGAAAAGATGAACGCCATTGCCCCGGTCCATACCACCTGCCGGCGCTATTTCAGCTGGAGCGGCAAAGACCTGGGAGCGTGGGGAGAAGTGATGTCCGGCTTTTCCACTCCGGCCGGGATCTGATCCGCCTCTTCCCGGGAAGCCACCTTTCCCGCTGCACTGAGAGATTCGTCAAGGAGGACAGGGAAATGCTCGTCAGCATGAACGATCTGCTGCGCCCCGCCATGCGCGGACGCTATGGCGTCGGCTTTTTCAACGCGGTCAATGTGGAGATGGCCCGGGCCGTGATCGAGACGGCGGAGGAGCTTCACGCCCCTGTCATGGTGGGCACGGCAGAGGTGCTCCTGCCTGCCATGCCAATGGAAAATGTGGCGGATTACCTGATTCCCATGGCCCGGAGAGCCTCCGTTCCCGTCTGCGTCCATTATGACCACGGCCTGACCTTTGAGAAATGCATGGAAGCCCTGAAGCTCGGGTTCACCTCCGTCATGTATGACTGTTCCATGGAGGATTATGCCGCAAACGTCTCAGGGCTTTCGGAAATGGTCCGGATCTGTCACGGGATGGGCGCGACGGTGGAGGGAGAACTCGGGCATGTGGGGGACAACGAAGGCGCGGGAAAACTTGAGTGTCCCTCCGACTACTTCACGGACCCGGACACCGCCGCCGATTTCGTGAGCCGCACCGGCATCGACGCTCTGGCCGTTGCGGTGGGAAACGCCCACGGGGACTATACCTTTCCCCCAAAGCTTGATTTTCGGCGCATTGAGCAGATCGCCGCCCGCACCGGCCTTCCCCTCGTGCTCCACGGCGGAAGCGGGCTGTCCGATTCCGACTTCCGCACAGGGGTGGAAAAGGGCATCTGCAAGATCAACATCTTCACCGACATGGACAAGGCCGGAAAAACCGGAACGGAGGAGGGTCTGAAGGCAGGGGCCGCTTCCGTGACGGCGCTGATCCCCTTCGGGATCCGGGCCATGAAGCGCGTGGTCCGGGAGAAAATGGAGCTTTTCGGCTGCGCGGGGCGCGCCTGATCCTCCCCTGCCGTCCATCCCGCTGTTTCCGGATCCCTGCACGCATTTCATCAACAGGAGGTACGCATATGCGACTGACCCATATGACCTGGCCGCAGGCGGCGGAGTATTTCAGAGATCATGACATCCTTCTTCTCTCCGTGGGCAGCATTGAATGCCATGGCAGACATCTGCCCCTGGGAACGGACACACTGATTCCGGAAAAGCTGCTGGACCTGATCGAACCCCTGACGGATGTCGCCATCGCACCCATCATTCCCTTCGGCGCCTGTGACAGCCAGACGGACTACCCCGGAACGGTCTCCCTGGGCGTGGATACGCTCTATGACGTGATGACCCGCATCACACAGGGCTACCGGGCTCACGGTGTCCGCCGGTTTGTCGTCCTCAACGGTCACGGCGGGAACATTCCGGTTCTGGACCGGGTATCCCTGGACCTTGAGAGACAGGGCTGCATGCTGGCGCAAATGAACTGGTGGCTCATGGCCTGGGACCTGAACCCTGCCTGGAAAGGCGGGCACGGCGGGGCTGAGGAAACCGCGGGCATTCTGGCCGTGGATCCCGCCCTGGTGGACTGGAAGGAAGTCCGGGACATGGTTCTGAAGCCCGTGTCGGATGAAATCGAGTCCACGGGGTTCAAAACGGTCAGGTACAAAGGCGTGGAAATCCCTCTGGTGCGCCCTGTCACCGACATCACCGACAACGGATGGATCGGTCCGGATCACCCCCGCCATGCCACGGAGGCGTGGGGAAAGGAGATGCTGGAAGCCTGCGCCGCCTATATTGCGGACTTCATGGAAGCCTTCCGGAAGGTCCCGCTCCCGGACAGGGGGTAAAAGGGCATTCCCGAAAACGCTGTTCATACTGACGGACACACACGGCCGCTCCTGAAAGGGACGGACAGGGGTGTCCGTTTTCCGTTGGCGGATTTTTCTCCCCTGCCACGGAAAAAAGCGGCAGATGCTGCCGCTCAGAGCCGTTTCAGATTCTTCCGGACCGTGAGAAGTTTCCCGGTCATCGGCACCTTAAACTGACCCTGGAATCGCTGTCTGCTCTGTGATCCTGTATTCAGTCATTTGACGTTCGGCTCCGTTGCAGAACACATCGACTTTGAAACAGCACCCGCTGCCACTTATCTCCTGAGGACTCAGGCTTTCGCCACGTCCATGACGACAGCGCTCAGCATGTAATTTTCCCACTGGGGATCATCCCGCACGCTGCCCAGATAATCCTCCCCGAACATGCGGAAGAAATCCCCGCTCATGTTCAGCTCCGGCAGGCGCCCCACAAGCTGTCCGTCCTCCATGAGATAGGCCATCTGCACAGGCGTGGCAAAGTGGCCCTCCGGTGTGGCGTCTCCGCCGGATGCCACGTCCAGAAACACCGCCCTGCCCGGAACAAGTTTCCTGAGACTCCGGGCGGTGGGCTCAGCGTAAGCGCCGTGAAAACCGATTCCGGGCACACCGTCGTAGGGAGCACTGGCCGTCCCCAGGTTGGGCAGGCCGTACTGCCCTGCGGTCTTCTTCGTCGTAAGAAGGCCCTTCAGGACACCGTTTTCCACAAGCGCAGGCCTGAAGTCCGGGGAAACGCACCCCTCCGCGTCAAAGAAGCAGGCGCCGAAGGCAGTCCCGGGATTCATGTCGTCCCTGAGGGTCAGTCTGTCCGAGAAAACCTTCTGTCCCAGCCGGCCGCTGAGCAGCGACGCGCCGGCGGCATACAGATCTCCCGTAAAGTGCCTGAGGAATGTGCTGAATACAGAGGATGTTTCCGCGACGACCGGATACCGTCCGGGAGACAGGTCCGCGGGTGTATAAAACGCATCATACTGTTTCCTGAACATTTCCAGCATTCCCTCGGGATCAAAGCGGTCCCCCGTCCAGCCCAGGAATGTGTCGAACAGGTTTCCGGAGCCCCGGTCCTGCACCAGCAGCTGCACATCGAGCCTGCGGCCGGAGCTTAACAGATGGCGTCCCGCGGAGCTGCGGTATTCCGATCTCTGATCCATGAGGGTGATCTTGTTGGAAAAAGCGAACTTCGGGCACATTTTCCCGAGACGGTCCAGAAAGGACTGCATGGCGGGGATGAATTCCGGAATCGGGATGATCTCCTCCCCGCCCTCAATCTTCTGTTCCGCCGCTTCCCCCAGGTCACAGGGATAGGGGATCCCGAAAGCCAGGGCCTCCCTCGCTCTCCCGGTCAGGTCCTCCTCATCCGGCTCCCCAAGGCATCCGGCAACCCCGATGCAGCCTTTGTCGTACACGCGGACGGTCCCGGTGGTCCTTTCAAGCTCCCGGTAACTGTCGATCCTTCCCGCCGTGACATTCAATGTCACGGAATGCTCTCTCTCCTTCAGAAATTCCTTTTCCATCCTGCTCACCTCACTGGACGTTCATGGACGACACCCGGACAAAGGGCCCGCCGAATCCCACCGGGAGACCCTGCTGTTCCATCTTGCCGCAGCCGCCCGTGACAAAGGACAGAAGCTTCACATCCCTGGTCAGTCCGTCAATGAGACCCAGCGTCTCAAAGACGGAGCCGGAGATCACGCTGATCTGCACAGGACGGCCCAGTTTCCCGTCAATGATCTCATAGGCCAGGCTGGGGGCGATGGTGAAGGTGCTCATGCCGCTGCCGTGACGGATGGTCTTGATGTAATACCCTTTCCGGATGGGCGCAATGAGCTGATCAAAGTCCAGATCCCCGCCCTCAATATAGGTGGTGGTCATCCGGACAATGGGCTCAAAGGTGCAGTCCACGGCCCGGGCGTTTCCCGTCAGGCCCTCATCCATTGCCGCAGCCGTCTGCGCGCTGTGCAGTCTGCCTGAGAGCACGCCGTTCCGGATCAGGTGGTTTTTCCGGCATTTCGTGCCCTCGTCATCATAGGGCACGTTCCCGCAGCCGGGCGCCCCGCCGTCGTCCACGATGGAAAGGATCGGGGAGGCCACCTTTCTGCCCAGCTGCCATTCCTCCCGCATGGATTCATCGGAAAGCATGAAGTCCGACTCGGATTTATGGCCGAAGGATTCATGGGCAAAAACGCCGGCGGCTTCCGGGGAGAGAACCACCGGGTATTCCCCGGCCTCCACGGGAACGGACTGGCGGAGGAAGGCCGTCTGTTCCGCCACCGATGCACGGATCTCAGATTCCAGACCCTGTATCTCATCCAGGCGTGTCCCGCCCTTCTGCCAGTTCCCCGTAAACTTCTTCTCTCCCTCCGCCATGCTGAAGGAAAGCGCGATACCGCAGGTCTGGTAGTCATAGCAGATCCGGGCGCCGAGGCTGGACTCAAAGCAGAACAGACTGCTGCGGTCCAGATACTTCCCCTCCGGCATGGTGATGCAATGATCCTCCGAGAGAAGCGGCAGACAGGACAGAAGAAGCGCCTGCTTTTCACACAGGGGAATGTCCCGGACGGAACAGTCCTCAAACCTCATGAGGGTGTCCCGGTTCCTCTCGAATTTCCGGACAACCGGATCCTCCCCGATGTGCGGGTTCTCCGTTGCGGCATCGTACAGGCCGTCCAGGGTCCGCTGGAGGTGATCCACATCCGTGACGGAGGCGTAGTACCACATCCTGCCGTCATACACCCGGACAAAAGCCTGCCGCTCCCGCCGGTTTCGCATCTCCTCAAGGACACCTGCCTTCATGGAAATGACCGTACGGTACCGGTCCTCCGTGCGGACATCAGCGTAAAATCCTTCTCTGAACTGAATCACCTCTGGCATCCCCCTTTCCTTTTCCCCGTATCTTCCGCATTTCTTCCTGAACCGCCCCTTTTTTCCCGGGGACATGTCAGACTGTCAAAACCCGGATGGACTCAAAGAGCAGGGACAGGCGGTCAATCTCCTTCTCCGTGTGGAAATGCCCGGCGTACCAGTGCCTGTACGTCAGA
>CACYGY010000119.1 GCA_902774025.1 uncultured Eubacteriales bacterium | reverse complement strand
TGAATCACATGTTCAGACGCCTTTTCCTATGCTCTGGAGCCCCATTCCGGGGGATCGGTGCTGTCCCTGCCGTCATAGCATTCCGGGAACAGACCCGCGGTGGACCATCTTTCTCCGGCGGCATACAGGTGGGAGATGTCCCCCAGCTGGACGCATCGGAAACTGACTTCGCCCTGCACCCGCTCCTCCGTGATCAGGGTGGTGACGGAAGAGGGAACCATGAGGGTATTCTGCCACAGGGGGACCGGGGACATGCGGGTCAGGCATGCCATCACCGCCATGCCGATGGCAAAATGACAGAACAGCATGATGACGCCCTTTGTGTTGTGATCGCAGCGGTACACGGGGCCGTCCCGGTGATAGCCGTGGCGGCGGAGGAGTTCATCCACGCCTTCCCGGGTTTCTCTCCAGATTTCCGCCACATTTCCCTGCATGTACAGAGGATCTTCCAGAAAATGGTCCGGGTCCCCGAGCAGGGGATGAGCGTGCCAGGTCCGGGGTTTCAGGTCCCAGCAGTTCCGGATGCATTTCTGATCCGGGTCGTAGCCCGTACCCCGGAATTCCCGGAGCCAGGGCAGAATCTCCGCCTCCCGGTTCAGGGGACGGAGGGTATAGTCCGCCGTTTCCCGGGCACGGCCCAGGGGACTGACATACATGCCCAGGATTTCCTCCTCCCGGGCCACCCTTATCAGGCGCCGGCTGAGCAGCTCTGCTTCCACGCGGCCCTTGGGCGTCAGGGAATCAATGGAATAGTCGGGCTCGGCATGCCGGATCATCATGATCTTCACCTGGACTCAGGCACCTCCCTTTTCCAGCAGGACGCTGCCATGTTTCATGAAATAGTCCACACAGCTGTAAACGGTGATCAGGGCGATCCAGGCGGTGAGGAGGATCATGAAAATGTTGTCCAGAGCCCCCATGCGGGCAAAGAGCATGATGAGAATATAGACCATCTGGCTGGCGGTCTTGATTTTGCCCAGCTTCCCGGCTGCCAGAACTTTTCCGGCGCGGACGCAGGCAAGGCGCAGGCCGTCCACGGCCAGGTCCCGGGACAGGACCAGAACCACCATCCAGGCGGGGCAGAGTCCGGCCTGCTGAAGCATGATCATGGCGGAGAGCACCAGCATTTTGTCCGCCAGAGGATCCAGGAAGCGGCCCAGGTCTGTTTCCAGATGCCGTTTACGGGCGATATGCCCGTCCAGAAAGTCGGTCACTGAGGCCACCAGGAACACCGCAGCTCCCGCGTACCAGACAAAATCACCCTCCAGGCTCAGCAGCAGCACCATGACGGGCACCAGAAACACCCGGAGGAAGGACAGACGATTGGGCAGATTCAAAGCAGTTCACCTCGCAGATCATAGGGTTCGGCCTGGGTCAGGCGGAGCCGGACGAAGGTGCCCGGGGTCAGGGGAGAGGGAGAGGAGAAGAGAATTTCCCCATCGGTTTCGGGCGCTTCCCGCATGCTCCTGCCCACGTAAAGATGCCTGCGCATGCCCGTGACCAGCACCTTCTCCTCCGTGCCCAGGCGTTCCTGATTTCTCTGGAGGGAGATTTTCGCCTGAAGCTTCAGAAGACGGTCCAGGCGCTCCTGCCGGACATCGGGGTCCACGGGACAGGGCATGGAGGCGGCGGGCGTTCCTTCCTCCGGGGAGAAGGCAAAGGCACCCAGCCGGTCAAACCGGGCTTCCTCCAGAAAATCCAGGAGTTCCCGGAACTGCTCTTCCGTTTCCCCGGGGAAGCCCACAATGATGGATGTCCTCAGGGTAATTCCTCTTTCCCGGGCAAGACGCACACACCTGCGGATATCGCTGCTGTCGCCCCGGCGGTTCATCCGCTTCAGCAGGGGATCCGAGATATGCTGGATGGGCAGGTCAAGATAGGGGCAGATCCGCGGATGCTCCGCCATGAGGTCCAGAAGCGCCTCACTGGTTTCGTCGGGATAACAGTACAGCACCCGGAGCCATTCCACCCCCGGAATATCCGCACAGCGGCGCATCAGGTCCGGGAGGGCGGAGTGCGCCTGCCAGTCGGTACCCCAGCGGGTGGTATCCTGGGCGATGAGGGTCATCTCCCGGACGCCCCGGCCGGCCAGCTCCTCCGCTTCCCGGAGGATATCCGCCTCCGGGCGGGAACGGTAGCGGCCCCGGATCAGGGGAATGGCACAGAAGGTACAGAAATTGCTGCAGCCCTCGCCGATGCGGATGTAGGCGGTGTAGCCGGGCGTGGTGAGAATGCGGTGAGACTCAAAGAAAGTATGGGGGTCCTCCGTGCAGGAGGGGCGGCTCCCCTGAAGGGCCTTCGCCACCAGGTCCGGAAGGGAGTGGTACTGATTGACCCCCAGCAGGAGATCGATTTCCGGCATATCCTCCAGGAGCGCCTCCGGATAGCGCTGGGCCAGGCACCCGCTCACCACCAGCAGGCGGCACCGGCCTTTTTTCTTGTATTCGGCCATCTCCAGAATCGTGTCAATGGCCTCCTGCTTGGCGGCTTCGATGAACCCGCAGGTATTGACCATCAGAATATCTGCTTCCTGCGGGCTGGAGGTAATCTCGTAACCCTTCTCCGCCATCAGGCTCAGAGCCGTTTCCGAATCGACCCGGTTCTTGCAGCATCCCAGGGAAATCATGCCGAAGCGCATGGCCCCACCTCCGTTTTTCCTGTCACAGGGCTGATTGTATCACGCATCCCGGGAAATGAACAGGACAGGCGTGGCGGGCGCGTTGCCTTTTCCGGACGGTGGCTGTATCATGGATGCGATTTGCGGAAAGGAGTGAAGGTATGCTGACCATTTCGGAACTGTTTGATCTGAAGGCCACACTGGCAGGGGAATGGCTGTCTTCCATGACCCGGCCATGGGAGGCGCTGAAGGGCATCCGGGCGATGATCCTGGCGCTGGGACCGGAACTGGACAGGGAAGGCTATGAACAGCGCGCAGAGACGGTGTGGGTGCACAGGAGCGCGAGGATCGCGCCCACGGCTTTCCTGGGCAGCGCCGTGATCATCGGAGAGGATACGGAGGTGCGGCACTGTGCCTTCATCCGGGAAAATGCCCTTGTGGGAAAGCACTGCGTGGTGGGAAATTCCACGGAACTGAAAAACGTGATCCTCATGGATGAGGTCCAGGTCCCTCATT
This sequence comes from uncultured Eubacteriales bacterium, assembly GCA_902774025.1. Lineage (GTDB taxonomy): Bacteria > Bacillota > Clostridia > Christensenellales > Aristaeellaceae > UBA2943. The sequence goes on along the minus strand of CACYGY010000119.1, from coordinate 9,710 downwards.
ACAACTATGTGGGGGACAGTATCCTGGGCCGGGGGGCGCATATGGGTGCCGGCGCCATTACCTCCAACGTCCGCGGGGACAAGGGGGAAATTGTGATCCACACGCCGGAAGGAGATGTCCGGACCGGGCTTCGGAAAACAGGTGCCTTCCTGGGGGACGGCGCGGAGATCGGATGTAACAGTGTGCTGAATCCGGGTACGGTCATCGGGCGGGGCGCCCGGGTCTACCCCCTTTCCTCCGTTCGGGGAACGGTCCCCCCGCACAGTCTGTACAAGCGGCAGGGGGAGATTGCGGTACTGCGGGAGAGATGAAAGGAGAAATCACGAATGGGAAGATATTTCGGAACGGACGGTTTCCGCGGGGAAGCCAACTGCGGCCTCACCGCGGATCATGCCTACAGGGTCGGCCGGTTTCTGGGCTGGTACTACAGGGAATTGCGCCGGCAGCGGGGGGACATGCGGACCCCGAGGGTCGTGATCGGGAAAGATACCCGGCGTTCCAGCTATATGCTGGAGTACGCTCTGGTGGGAGGACTCACCGCCAGCGGGGCGGAAGCGTGTCTCATGCATGTGACCACGACACCCTCCGTGTCCTACATCGCCCGGGTGGATGATTTCGACTGCGGCATCATGATCAGCGCCAGCCACAACCCCTATTACGATAACGGCATCAAACTGATCAACAGCCACGGGGAGAAGATGGACGATGAGACCATTGCCCTGGTGGAGGATTTTCTCGACGACAGGCTGGAGGCTTTCGGAAAAAGCTGGAAGGAACTTCCCCTGGCCAGGCGGGAGGAGATCGGCTGCACGGTGGATTATGTCAGCGGCAGAAACCGGTACGTGGGGTATCTGATCTCCCTTGGAATCTATTCTTTCAGGGGCATGAAGATCGCCCTGGACTGCGCCAACGGAAGCGCATGGAATATTGCCCGTTCCGTTTTCGACGCCCTGGGGGCGAAAACCTACCTGATTCACGCGGAACCCAACGGCATGAACATCAACGAGAATGCGGGTTCCACCCATATTGAGAGTCTGCAGCAGTATGTTCTGAATCACCATATGGACGCTGGATTTGCCTATGACGGGGATGCGGACCGGTGCCTGGCGGTGGATGAGAAGGGCCAGGTCCTGACAGGGGATCACATTCTGTATCTGTACAGCCGGTACATGAAGGACCGGGAAAAGCTGATTCCCAATACCGTGGTGACCACGGTCATGTCCAACTTCGGTCTGTACAAGGCACTGGACGCAGCAGGCATCGGGTATGTCCGGACCCAGGTGGGGGACCGGTATGTGTATGAATACATGTCCAGGCACGGGTGCCGGATCGGGGGCGAGGAAAGCGGGCACATTATTTTTTCCAAGTATGCCACCACCGGGGACGGCATCCTCACCTCCCTCAAGGTGATGGAAGTCATGATGGCCAGGAAACAGAGACTGTCGGAACTGGCTCAGGATATGACGGTTTATCCCCATGTGCTGGTCAATCTGCGCGTGCAGGACAGGGATGCAGCCATGGAAAACGCGGCAGTGAAAAAGGCCGTGGCGGAGGCGGAAAAGGGACTGGAGGGGAACGGGCGGATTCTCGTGCGCCCCAGCGGAACGGAGCCGGTGATCCGAATACTGGTGGAGGCGGAAAATCCGGAACGCTGCCAGGCGTGTGCCCGACAGGTGACGGAGGCTTTCCGGGCATCCGGGCTGATTCCGTGAGACACGCGTGCTCTGTGCGGTCTTGTGGTTTCTGCTTCCGGTGTGTCCGGGGATGCAGGGCTTAACAATACAGTATGATTATGATACAATCGCCGCACATTGCGGGGTATGCCCCGTTCTGACAAAGGAATCACAGGCAGACTTTCGGGAATACAGCGCAGCAGTTGCCATGACTTCGGTCAGGGCCTTTCATGACGGCCTGTATTCATTGTCTCTGCCGCAAAACCGGGCCCTCCTCAGGAAAACAGCCCTTTCCGTCCGGATCACCGCTTACGTGAACCGGGGGAATGGATACGAAGGACCTGCAGGAGCGGGACGGGGGAGACTGCCCGGACCATCCCATGGGAATCACGATGAGGCGGCCGGCAGAAGCATCCCTTCTCAGGGATGCGTGCTGCACAGGCCGGATCTGCATGCACAGCGGCGGTTCTGTGGAGCATCCGTGATCTGGTTCCCGGGATATCCGTATCAGGGCCGTGGATGTTCCGGAGGACGAAAGCATTCAGACGGAGGGATGATCGTGGAAATCCTCGTAGTGGATGATGAGCCGATTGTCATGGAGGGCATCGCGCAGACCGTGCGCACGGCCGTACCGGATGCGGATGTCAGGGTATTTCAGGATCCCCAGGAGGCGCTGAGCTATGCCCAGACGCATCCGGTGGACGTGGCCTTTCTGGATGTGGAAATGCCGGGCATGAGCGGGCTGACCCTGGCCATGGATATGAAGAAGGCACACCGCAGGGTCAACATCATCTTCATCACCGCCTACCGGCAGTATGCAGTGGATGCCATGCAGTCCCGGGGCATTCACGCCAGCGGCTATCTGATGAAGCCGGTGACGGTGGATCAGGTGCGGTGGGAGCTGAAGGATCTGCGCTATCCCACCCGGGAGGGCAGAGACCTTCTGAATGTCCAGACCTTCGGGAACTTTGAGGTGACCTTTCTGGGAGAACCTGTGCGTTTTGAGTATTCCAAAACCAAGGAACTTCTGGCCTACCTGGTGGACCGGAGAGGCGCCATGTGCACGAACGGGGAGATTCAGTGCATCCTCTGGGAAGGAGAGGGGGACCTGGACAGACAGAACAATTATCTCAAACAGATCCGGAAAGACCTGCGGGACAGTCTTCAGCGCCTGGGCTGTGAGGATGTGATTGTGCAGCAGAGAGGAAGGATCGGAGTGCGGCCCGACCGGATCCGGTGTGATTACTATCTGTACAGGGATCACAGGGACAACGCGCCCATGTATTGCGGCGAGTATATGGCTCAGTACAGCTGGGCGGAGGTTACCCACGCCTGGCTGGAGCAGAATGCGGGGCAGATATGAACAGCGGCATACAGACGGCGACACCCCTGCTGGACCTGTTTTCTGGAGCAATCCTTCTGGCCCTGCTCACAGGCTATGTCATCAGCGGGAAACGTCAGAAGGGACCGGAAGGGGCGTTTCTGTGGATGATCGGCCTGGGCTGTGTCCAGAACTTTAGCCTGGGAGTCGGGAGGATCATCGAAAATTCGTTTCTGATCTGCTTCGGCCACAGTCTGATGGGGCCCTTTTTGCTGGTTTTTGTGGAGTATGTGAGGCAGAATATGAATCCCTACCATCCCACGGGACCGGGATATCTGCTGCTGACTTTCCCCCCCGCCCTGACCCTTATGTGCGGATGCCTCTTTGATGTCTGGCCGGGGTGGACAGGCATGCCGTGGACCGGCAGGGAGGAAGCCGTGTGGCCCCTGGTCCCGACCCTCCTCTGCCTGTGTGTCGTGCTGATCGTTCTGGCGATGATCATCCGGAATTACCGGCTTCTTCCTTCTGCCGTGAGAGCGCCTCTGATCATCGTGCCGTCCGTGGTTTTTCCGGCTTCCTATGCCCTGGCGGTCTTTGCGAGGGTTCAGGCCGGCCGCAGTCTGATGACCATGATCCTGATCATTCTCTATGTGAGCCTTCACGTGCGCAGGGAACGGCGTCTGGCTCTGCAGGACAAGATTCTGGCGGAGAACCGGATCGAGCTTCTGAAATCCAAGATCAGGCCCCATTTCCTCTACAATGTGCTCAGTGTGATTTACTACCTCTGCGGCAGCAACCCCGAAAAGGCCCAGGAGGCGGTGGGATATTTCATCTCATTTCTTCGGAACCATCTGGATACGGTGGAGGATTCGGGCCTGGTTCCCTTTTCCCGGGAGATGGAAGGCGTCAGGAGCTATCTCTCCCTGGAGATGCTCCGGTTCGGGGACCGTCTCCGTGTTGTCTATGATCTGCAGGAGGAGGATTTCCCCCTTCCGCTCCTGTCGGTGCAGCCTCTGGCAGAAAACGCGGTGCAGCACGGCATTTCCCGGCTGCCCAGGGGCGGAACCGTGCGGATCCTTTCCGGAAGGGAAGAAGATGCCTGGGTGATCCGGGTGGAGGATAACGGGAAGGGCTATGATCCCTCCGCACCTCCGGTGCCGGGACATCATCGTGTGGGACTGGATAATGTCCGCCAGAGACTGCAGATTCTCTGCGGGGGGACGCTTCGCGTGGAGAGAATGGGAGCGGACGGAGGAACGGTGGCCGAAATCCGGATTCCCCGGAAGCGGCACCGGGATGAACAGATGGCAGATTCATAAAAAAAAAGGACGTGATTTTTGACCTTCACGTTCTTTTTTATGCTTTCGGAAAACTCAAAAGAAGCAAGGAAAATCGCGGGTTTATCCCTCTAATGAAACTCTAATCAGAATATTTGTCAGTAAAGGTCAAAAACCCTTGACAAAGGATGGAACTGGTGCTATCGTATCACACGAGCTAGCACTCACCCAATGAGAGTGCTAACAGAATCCCCGGAAGAAAGGAGCAGGCATCATGGGGATGGATGAGCGAAAGCTCAGAATTCTGCAGGCCATCATTGATGACTACATTCTCACCGCTGAACCTGTGGGTTCACGGACCATATCCCGCAAATATGACATGGGCCTGAGCTCCGCGACGATCCGGAACGAAATGAGTGACCTGGAGGAGCTGGGATATCTGGATCAGCCTCACGTGTCCGCCGGGCGTATCCCCAGCGCCAAGGCCTACAGGCTGTATGTGGATCAGCTGCTGGAGGGCGGAAAAATCCCTTCCCTGAATGCCGACGCTGTCCGGGCTCATTTTACCGGGCGGGGACATCAGATGGAGGAAGTGATTGACAGGGCGGCCCAGGTGCTGTCCAGCATGACGCACTATCTGGCTGTGGTCCTGCCGCCGGGTTCCCAGCAGGTGCGGATCCGGAACGTGCAGCTGGTGCCGGTGAGCACGGAAAGTGCTCTGGTGGTCATTGTGACCGACGTCGGTGTTGTGCGGGATTCGGTGATCCGCATCTCCAGGCATCTGGATTCGGAAACCCTCTATTCCATTTCCCGGGCGCTGACCGCAGCCCTGTCGGGGCACACCCTGCAGGAGTCCCAGGCCATTCTCCGGGAGATGGCACGGAACATGGAGGAGAACGCGGAACTGCTGGCTTCCCTGGGAAACATGGTGGGGGACCACACCGTCAAGCGCAGCCATGTGGCCGTGGGCGGCACCAGCAACATGCTCACCTATCCGGAATACAGCGACGTGGAAAAGGTGCGGAATCTGCTGAGCCTTGTGGAAACCCGGGACAGGCTGGCATCCATTGTGGCGAGGAACGGCAGTGTGTCGGTGACGGTGCGCATCGGTCCGGAGAACGGTGTTCCGGAGATGGAGGACTGTTCGGTGGTTTCCGCAGTGTACTCCACCTATTCCGGACAGCAGGGAACCATCGGGGTGATCGGTCCGACGCGGATGAACTACTCCAAGGTTCTGTCTGTCCTGGGCATCATGGGACAGCAGCTGTCGGAACTGTTTGGCGCCACAGAGGGACAGGACGAGAAATCATAGAAAGGAACTGAGCCATGAGCCGCAAGAACAGGCCCAACCAGAAGGTGACGCGCAGGAGGAGAAGAAGCCCAGGGTGGACCCTGAACTGGAAAAGGCCAGGGCACAGGCGGAAGAGTATCTGAACCTGGCGCAGCATGTGCAGGCGGATTTTGACAATTTCCGCCGCCGCAATGCCAGCGTCCGGGCGGATGCCTACAGCGAAGGGCAGAGACATGTGGCTTCCGCCATGCTGGTTGTCCTGGACAACCTGGAAAGAGCGCTGGACGCAGCCGGAGAGGACAGCCCGCTCAAGAGCGGCGTGGAGCTGACCCTCAGGATGATGCGGGAAGCATACGGCAAGATGGGCGTCAGGGAAATCAGCCGGCTGGGTGAGGCCTTTGATCCCAATCTTGAGGAGGCGGTCCTGCGGGGGACGGCCGAGGAGGGCGAACCCGGAACCGTATGCGCGGTCCTTCAGAAGGGCTATGAAATGAATGGCGTTGTACTCCGCCACGCCATGGTCAAGGTGGTCGCGGACGAATAAGCCCGCTTTCCATATATACAGAACTGAAAGATACGGACAAAGGATTGTCAGGACATACAGGAGGAAAGAATTATGAGCAAGATTATTGGTATTGACCTTGGAACCACCAACAGCTGCGTAGCCGTGATGGAAGGCGGACAGCCCGTCGTGATCGCCAATGCGGAAGGCAGCAGAACCACCCCCTCTGTGGTGGCATTTACCAAGGACGGCGAGCGTCTGGTGGGCCAGGTGGCCAAGCGCCAGGCAGTGACCAATCCCGACCGGACCGTGATTTCCATCAAGAGAGAGATGGGCACATCCTTCAAGGTGAGTGTGGACGGCAAGGATTATACCCCCCAGGATATCAGCGCCATGATCCTCACCAAGATGAAGGAAACCGCTGAAGCCTATCTGGGCGAGAAGGTGACCGATGCTGTCATCACCGTGCCCGCGTACTTCAATGACTCCCAGCGTCAGGCCACCAAGGACGCCGGCAGGATCGCCGGTCTGGACGTGAAGCGGATTATCAACGAGCCTACGGCTGCTTCCCTGGCCTATGGCCTGGACAAGGAAGGCAATCAGAAGATTCTGGTGTACGATCTGGGCGGCGGCACCTTCGACGTGTCCATCCTGGACATCGGCGACGGCGTCTTCGAGGTGCTTTCCACCAACGGCAACACCCGTCTGGGCGGCGATGACTTTGACCAGCGCATCATTGACTGGATCGCCGACTCCTTCCGTCATGACACGGGCATTGATCTGACCAAGGACCGCAGCGCCGTTCAGCGTCTGAAGGAAGCCGCGGAGAAGGCGAAGATTGAACTGAGCGGCACCACCACGGCCTCCATCAACCTGCCCTTCATCACCGCCGATGCCAACGGCCCCAAGCACATTGACATGACCCTGACGCGGGCCAAGTTCGACGAGCTGACCCGGGATCTGGTGGATGCCACCATCGAACCCATGAAGAAGGCCCTGGCGGATGCGGGACTGACCTACAACCAGATCAACAAGATCATCATGGTGGGCGGTTCCACTCGTATTCCCGCGGTGCAGGAGACCGTGAAGCGCATCACCGGCAAGGAACCCTTCAAGGGGATCAATCCTGACGAGTGCGTGGCTGTGGGCGCTGCCATTCAGGGCGGCGTGCTGGGCGGAGAAGTCAAGGACGTGCTGCTCCTGGACGTGACGCCCCTGTCCCTGGGCCTGGAGACGGAAGGACACATCTTCACCCGTCTCATCGACCGGAATACCACGATCCCCTGCGAGAAGAGCCAGGTGTTCTCCACCGCCGCCGACGGACAGACCAGTGTGGAAATCAACGTGCTTCAGGGCGAGCGGCAGATGGCCTATGACAACAAGTCCCTTGGCCGTTTCCAGCTGACCAATATCGCCCCCGCGCCCCGCGGTGTGCCGCAGATTGAGGTCACCTTCTCCATCGACAGGAACGGCATTGTGCACGTCACCGCCAAGGATAAGGCAACGGGCCATGCCCAGGACATCACCATCACTGCCTCCACCAACCTGACGGAGGAGGAGATCAACCAGCGCGTGAAGGAAGCCGAGCAGTACGCAGAGGAAGACCGGAAGCGCAAGGAGGAAGTGGAGAACCTCAACCGGGCTGACAGCCTGATCTATGAGTGCGAGAAGCAGCTGCGGGAGAACGGCGACAAGCTCACGGATGAGGACAAGAGCACCATCCAGGCCGAGGTGGACAACCTCAAGAAGGTCCGGGAAGGCGGCAACGGCGAAGAGATCAAGAAGGCGATGGAAGAAACCAGCCAGAAAGTGTACTCCATCTTTGGCAAGATCTACAGCCAGACTGGCGCGCCCAATCCGGATCCTGCCGGAGCGGCACCGAATCAGGGTGTCAATCCGGACGGTACCATCAACACGGACGGTGACGTTCAGTAAGCGCAGTGCGTGTCCGGGGGCGGAGGTCCTGCCCTCGGACATTTGCGCAGTTTCCCAAAAGGTTGAGGTGAGAAAACATGGCTGAAAAAAGGGATTATTATGAGGTCCTGGGCGTGGCCAAGAACGCCTCGGAGGAAGATATCAAGCGGGCGTACCGGAAAAAAGCCAAGGAATGCCATCCGGACCTGCACCCCGGTGACAAGCAGGCCGAGGAACGTTTCAAGGAACTGAATGAAGCCAATGAGGTGCTTTCGGATCCGGATAAGCGTGCCCGTTACGACCAGTTCGGGTTCAATGATCCCATGGCCGGCGGTAATCCCTTTGGAGGAGGTGCCGGCGGTTTCGACTTTGGCGGCATGGGAGATATTCTGGATCAGATCTTCGGCGGCGGCATGGGCGGTATGGGCGGCATGGGCGGCAGACGCCGGAACGGCCCCATGCAGGGCAGTGACCTGCGATACAACATGAAACTGGACTTCGAGGAAGCCGCGAACGGATGCAAAAAGTCCTTCGACTTCTACCGCAACGAGGTCTGCGATACCTGTCACGGAAGCGGAGCCAGGCCGGGGACGCAGCCGGGCACCTGTCCCACCTGTAAGGGACAGGGGCAGATCCGCTCCAGCGGCGGCTGGATGACCACCGTCCGGACCTGTCCCACCTGCGGCGGAGCCGGAAAGGTGATCACGGACAAGTGTTCCGCCTGCGGCGGCAGCGGCAGAAAACGGGTGAAGCGCACGGCGACGGTCACTGTGCCCGCGGGCATTGACAACGGCCAGACCATCGTGATGAACGGTCAGGGAGAACCCGGCACCAACGGCGGTCCCAATGGTGATCTGTATGTCACCGTCGGTGTGCGGCCCCACAGGCTGTTCCACAGAGACGGATTCAACCTGCTCCTGGAGTATCCCATTTCCTTCACGCAGGCGGCGCTGGGCGCCGATGTGGACATTCCGACCCTTCACGGGAGTGTGAAATACCATATCCCTGAAGGCACACAGAACGATGCCGAATTCCGGATCAAGGGACATGGCATCCAGCGTCTGCAGGGCAGCGGGAAGGGTGACCTGATTGTGCGGGTCCGGGTCGAGGTGCCCAGAAAACTGACCGAGAAGCAGAGAGAACTGCTGCGCCAGTTTGAAAGCACCACATCCGGCAAGGAATACGAAGGCCGGAAATCCTTCATGGACAAGCTGAAGGACGTTTTCAACGGATAAAAGACATCTGAAGAACCGGCACAGAAAAAAGCGCGACGCCTGTCGCGTTTTTTTCATGCAGACGGTTCTGGTCCGTTTCCTCCGCCCTTCCCGTCAGAGGCCGGATTCCCCGCCGTCATCGAGACGGATGATCCGCTGAAGATCCAGACGGATTTCCCGGTCCCTGTGTCCGCCGGGGAGAAAGGCCAGGGTCCCGGAAACAGGGTCCAGAGCACGGACAACCCCTTCCAGGGTGTGATAGCTGCCTCCTGACTTTTTCCGGTCCGGGACGAAAAGCGTCAGGGTGACACGGGGAAAGGAACCGCTCCGGCAGGCCTTCCGGATGCGGAGAAGGCAGCGGTTCATCTCCTCCCTTTCATCCCCCGTCAGTTCCTTCTCCGACTCGGTCAGCCTTGCCTCCTCCTCAATCATGTCCGAATAACCGCTGAGGGCAGCAAAAGGCGCGAACTGGGCGGCCCTGTCCTTCAGGGGCATACGGGGGTGGGAACGGGGTTCAG
>CACYGY010000118.1 GCA_902774025.1 uncultured Eubacteriales bacterium | reverse complement strand
CGGCTCCGTGCTGTTGTTCTCAATCACCAGGATCTCCCGGCGGCGGTAGCTGCTCTTCTCCTCAATGGATTTCAGGCACCGCTCCAGTTCCCTGACGTGATCCCGGCTGGGAATGAGAATGGTGACCAGCGGCTCCGCCTTCAGGGCATAGGCAGTTCGGTAAAGCCCCGGAAGCAGCCGCTGCGTATGCCCCTCCAGCCCTGCCGCCTTAAGGCTGTCCTCCACGGCCCGGCGCCCGGCCTCATAGGCGAAGGGCTTGTTTTCCGGATCATTGGCGCTGGAGTGAGGGGATGCCCGCCAGAAATACAGAACCCTGGGAATATGCGTGATCCGCTGCGTCCGCGAGGCGATCCTCAGCACCATGTCATGGTCCTGACTCCCGTCATATTCGCTGCGGAAGGGGCCGGTCACCTCCAGAAGCGCACGCCGGAAGACCGTCAGATGGCAGATATAGTTGGTGGACCGCAGCGTGTCCGGCGCAAAGTCCGGCTTGTAATGAACATGGAGAATCCTGCGCAGGCGCGGGCTCTGAAACACCGCCTCATCCGTGTAGACCAGGTCGGCCTCCTCCCGGTTCAGCGCCTCCATCACCTCATACAGCGCCGAGGGATGGAGGATGTCGTCGTGGTCCATCAGGGCGGCATACTCCCCCCCGGCCATTTCCAGACACGCATTCGTGTTGCCGGCGATCCCCAGGTTCCGCTCCAGGCGCCGGACATGAATCCTTTTATCCCTGCGCTCACAGCGCCTCAGGATCCTTTCCACCCACGGATGATCCGCATCCGCAAAAAAGGCGATGCACAGTTCCCAGCCCTCATAGGTCTGCCCCCTGACCGATCGGATCATCTCCCTCAGGAAGCGCCCGGGGGTGTTGAAGACGGGCACCACAACGCTGATGAGCAGCGGACGTTCAAACCGTTTCCGCCTCTGCGCGGCCGCCTCCCTGCGTGACAGATGCGTGGTTTTCCGGATCCAGAGGCTCAGGTTCCGCCGCCCCCGGGTCCTGAACTTCCACCATATGTACGCCGGTCCGTTCTTTTTCAGGCACTTGATGCCCCTGCGAATCCTGTCCAGTTTCATAATCCTTCACGACATCCCTGTAGACCCTGTACAAATCCTCCGCGATCCGGCCGGGATCATGCCGCCGGAGCGCTTCCCTCAGGGCGTTTTGCGAAACCCGTTCACGCTCTCCCGCCCGGCGGCAGACCCCGTCGATGAGAAACGCGAGGGTATGCGGTTCGTTGTATGGGTAGAGGAAACCGGTCGCCCCGTCCTCAATGAGGTCCGTCAGTCCCCCCACCCGGGAGGCGATCACCGGACACCCGATCAGCTGCGCCTCGCAGACGGCATGGGGGGAATTGTCGATGACCGAGGGGTGAATGAAAAGGTCCGCCCGCTGCAGTTCCCCGATGATCTGCCCCGCGTCCAGAACGCCCAGGGACTTCACGTTCACCTCGTCCGGCCGGATGCCGGGGGCCTGAGTGATGCACCGGAAGCTCTCCGGGTCCCCCGCCACGCGCCACTCAAAGTCCGTGCAGACGACATCCCTCAGAATCTTCGCCGTTCTCAGAATGATCTCACTGCCCTTGCGCAGATCCCCGGAGGAGATGGTCAAAAGCCGGAGCCGCCCGCCTGCCGAGCCCGTCCAGGTTCCAGCGGCATCGTACACCTTGGGCCGGATCACTTCCTCCACATGGAAATAGACCGCCCCCGGGGCATAGTAACGGACGATCATCCGGTCCCACTGCGTGCGCCCCATAAAGTAGCGGTTCATCCGCATGATGTCCCGCTCAATGCCGCTGATCCGCTCCGTGGTTCGCTCCGCGTCTCTCTGCGGATCCGCCCGGTTCCGTTTCCGTCCTTTCCCCGTCATGCGTTCCGCCAGCCTGCTGAGCCTGCCCTTCGGGGGCGGGACGCTTTCCCGCCTCACCAGTTCCAGGGCGGTGTAGTAGACCGTCAGGAAGCCCAGCATGTGAATGACCACCGGAACCCGGACTTCCTTCGCCACCGCGCCGTAGATCCATTCCGAGCCGAATACATGGATCACATCCGGCCGGAAGGAGGCGATCACCCTGAGCAGGTCCTCCCTGGTGGATTCCCACTCATCCCACAGGGTCGTCAGTTTCATCCGGGTTGAGACCGGACAGCAGAGGACCCCGTCCCGCACCGTTTCCGTCTCGTCGGCCTGTTTTTTCATATAGGCCAGCGCCGCCTGCATCCTGCCCTTCCCGCAGAGCTGAACCGTCCACGCCGTCCTGGCAGCCAGTCCCATGTCCGTGTCGGACCAGCCGAGATCCTGTGTGATCATCATGACCCTGATCATATCCATCCCATCCGCCTCCGGAGTGCCTCGCGGCATCTGGACCATCCCCGCTTCAGTTTTCCGGGATCCGTGAAAAGGCACACAAAGAACTGCACGCCGTACCGGGGAATTTTCCGGAGATGATGCCTGGCGGACCAGTAATTCAGACGGCCCGACTGCCAGTTCCTCCGGAAGAGACGGCCCCGGGTGTTCCCGCCGAAGGGATCATCAAAGCGCAGAGTCCGGAACATTCTTTTCTCGGACCGGTCCGGAGAATGGAGAAAGGCCTCAAAGGGCAGGCACGCGGCAAGATGGTCCATGGGCAGCCCCTGCACGTCCTCCCCGAAGAGGGCGGTAAAGTCCTCCATGAAGGCCAGGGCGCCCTCATGCATGGCCCGGATCACCTCCTGGGGCATGTGGTCATCCTCCAGCAGGGCCCGGCCGTCCCCGCCGTACCCCTCACAGGTCGGTCCGTCCTCGGACTGGAAGATTTCCCGGGCCGCGAAGGAAACGAAGGGAACGACGGGATAAAGGGTCCGGATGCCGATCCCGCCGGCTTCTCCCCTGAGTAAGGGCAGATTGCCCTGCAGGATGTGGGTCATGCAGGACGTCATCCGGGTGCCGGGAAAGAAGTGCCGCAGAATAGCCTCCGTTCCCAGGCTGAAGCCCACATCACAGGTGACCACGGAGGAGGCCATGAGCGGGGCGGCGTATTTCAGAAACCCGTCCCTGTATGCCTGCAGCTTTTCCGCCCTCACACAGCTGTCCCGGAATTTTTCCAGAAACAGAACCATCTCCGTCCGGCCGGAAAACTCCCTTGTCCACCCCTCGCCGCTTTCCCGTCTGAGCTTTTCCACCTTCTCCTCATCCAGCACGGATGAAAACAGCCGGGTGAGGGAAGCGGGAGACTGTCCCTGCGGGTACAGAAAGGTCCCGACGGAGTACATCAGATCCCTGCCGGTCAGAAGAAGGGCAAGCCGGGCCTTGCGGGAGATGCGGAAATAGGCGGATGCCCTTCCTTTCTCCCGGTGATCCTGCAGCAGTTCATACCCGTGGCGGATCAGGTATTCATCCCGCGAGAAAAACAGAACGCGCTCTGCCTTTTCCTCCCGCGCCACCTCATCAATCCAGAGGGCATGCGCCATGCAGTACATGCCAAGGGCTACGGTCCCGTCCCATGCCGTAATCCCCCTGCCCTTTTCGGAGGAAAGCCCCCGGAAGGGGTCATCGAACAGCCGGTTGGCCGCAACGGCCAGCATGCACCGGACCCCCAGGTTTTCCATGGCTCTGCTTCCGGACAGGGGGGAGCTGATCCCCTCGTAGGCCCGGCGGAGATAAAAGCCCGACCGGGGACACCCCCTGCCTTTCATGAGCTCCGCGGGCCGGTTGTAGAGAAAGGCCCGGATGCCATGCTCCCTGGCCTTTTTCACATCCGACCTCCGGTTGTCCCCGATATGCACAATCCTGCTTCCCGGCACCCCCGTCTCCCTGATCACGTACCCGTAGAGATGCCCGCTGTGCTTTGTCAGACCGATCTGACCGGAAACAAAGATCCTTTCCGGTACCGGGATTCCGTTTCTGACCAGAATCCCTTCGATCACGGATGCGGGAAGATACATGTCGGATACGGCAATCACCCGCTTGCCCTCCCGCAGGGCAAGCTTCAGGAGTTCCTTCGCGCTCTCCCGCGGGCGGCAGTACTTCATTTCCATTTCCTGCTCCGTCTCCATGAGGGCGCGGACAGCTGTTTCCGGAAAGAAACCGGTTTTCAGGAGATGATCATAGATTTCAGAAAGAGAGACGTCTTCCCGACCCTCCCCGGCGGCCTCCCTGCGGGCCGCTGCTTCCGCTTCCCTGCGGTAGGAGGAGAAATCCACGGTCATGGGGGCCTGAAGCAGACGGGTGGCTTCCCGGTCCATCAGAAGAAACAGATCGGCGGGCTCCCAGAAGGGCCTGACAATCAGCGTATCAAAGACGTCAAAGCTGACCATCTGCGTCTCAGCCCGGCATATGGCCGCCTGCAGGGTCTGTGCAGAAAAAGCCAGATCCATCCCTCCTTCTGCATTCAGCTTTGAATCATTTTACCATGGCGAAAAATCCCAAACAAGTTTTCTTTCATAACCATTCCGGGGTTCCACCGCGGAACCGGAAAGCTGCCCGGGCATGACGGAGAGGAAGGCGGAAACCCGTGGGGAAGCCTCCCAGGGATGCCCTTTTCCCGTGTCCGAAACGGGAAATCCTTTTGAGCCGGGTTCCGTTTCCGCCCTGGTCAGATTTTCCGGATCCGATATGTTGACACTGTGTCATTTAAGGCGCACAATGACACCGTGTCATTTTTCATTCCGGGGAAGTGAGGGCCATGTCCGGGCAGTTCCGGCTGATCCGGAAGCCCCCCATGTGCCTCATCCCGGCGGCAAAGCCATGCAGTGTCTGCGGGCAGTCCAAAAAATGAGGAGGATCATCACGATGAACAGTTTTCCGAAAATTGCCCTTGGCGCCTGGGCCTGGGGAAACGACGGTACCTTCGGAGGGAATCTGACGGCAGAGATGCTCCGTCCCGTCTTCGATGCGGCCATGGCCCACGGCCTGAATCTGTGGGATACCGCCTATGCTTACGGCATGGGCACATCCGAAAAGGTACTGGCCGGTTTTCTGAAGGGACTGCCCAGGGAAAGCTTCCTGATCTCAGACAAGTTTACACCCCAGTGCGCCGGTGAGGGCTCCGGCGCCATGGCGGAGATGATTGAAACGCAGCTGAAGCGGATGGAGCTTGATCGTTTCGACATTTACTGGATCCACAACGTCTGGAATGCGCCCCGCTGGACGGAGGAACTGGCAGGGTACTATGAGGGAAAAGCCAACGTTCCCATGCTGGGCGTGTCCAATCATAACCTGGCGGAAATCAGACAGGCCAGTAAAATTCTCAAGGCCCACGGGCTCCGGCTCTCCGCCGTGCAGAACCACTACAGCCTGATCAACCGTTCCTCCGAGGAATCCGGCATTCTCGACTATTGCAGGGAAAAGGGCATCCTTTTCTTCTCCTACATGGTCCTGGAACATGGCGCTCTGTCCGGCAAATACGACACCCGCCATCCCATGCCGGAAGGCTCCGACCGTGCAGAGACCTATAATCCCATGCTGGCCAGGCTGGAAATCCTGAATGCCGCCATGAAAGAGCTGGCCGTGAAATATCATGCTTCCGTCCCTCAGATTCCCGTGGCCTGGGCCATTGCCAGGGGAACACTGCCCATCATCGGCGTCACGAAGGAAAGCCAGGTCCTGGATGCCGCAAAAGCCGCAGACATCCGCCTGACGGCGGAGGAAAGAGCAGAGCTTGAAAGAATTGCCGACAGTCTGGAGCTGAACGTGATCCGTTTCTGGGAAAAGGAGATGAAATAAGATGAGCAAAAAGAACATCGGAGCAACCCTGGCCCTGTACCCCTCCCCTCTGATCGTGGTGGGTGCGATGGTTGACGGAAAACCCACATGGACGCTGGTGGCCCACGCAGGCACCATGGCGCACAGCCATGTGATGGTGTCCCTGGTGCAGGCCCACTTCATCAACAGGGGCATCCGTGAAAACGGGAAACTGTCCGTCAACGTTGTGGACGCCTCCTGGCTGAAGGAAGCGGACAGAATGGGCACCGTCAGCGGCAGCCGGACGGACAAGTCGGAAGCCTTTTCCTGGACGATGGGAGAAAACGGCGCGCCGCTCATCGATCAGGCGAAGGTGTCCATGGAATGCGAAGTTGACGGCAACTATGAACTGGAACATTTTGATCATTTCGTCTGCCGGATCCTGGCCACCTATGCGGAAGAAACCGTACTGAACGATCAGGGCAGGATCGATTATCACGTATTCAAGCCTGCGCTTTTCGAGTTCCCCACCTACGAATACTTCGTCATGGGCGGCAAGCTCGGCGACTGCGGAAAGATGAATCCGTAAGGAAGACAGCCGGCCTGCCCTTCCCCTCACCGTTCCGGAAACGATTCATCCGTCTGCCCGGTTGTTTTCCCCGTCTGCGGGTTTCCCGGAGAAAGGGGCGAATTGCCATGAAAAGATTCTCCCCCCGTCACGCCCCGAACCGCACGGTATTTCTCAGTGGACACCTGTCTGCGCGCACCATCCGGAGTTCACGGGGCACTGAATCACAGCATCATATCCGCGCGCGGGGGAAGATTGGCGTGAAAGTCCATGCCCTTTCGCTGCCCGGCCGTCTGCAGCAGCGGAAGCGGCTGATCACGGATCGCCGAGGGTGACGGAGGACAGGCCGGGGCTCCGGAAATCCGGCAGAGAAAGAAAAAAACAGGCCTGCCGTCCGGTTCGCACGATCCGGACGGCAGGCCTGTCTGTGATTAATACCAGTCATGTTTTTCGCCGCGGTCCAGTGCGGCAATCCGTTCCATCTCTTCCGGTGTCAGTTCGAAGCCGAACAGGTCGAGATTCTCCCGGATATGATCCGGATTGGAGGAACCGGGAATGACCGCCACACCGCGCTGCAGATCCCAGCGAAGAATCACCTGCGCAGCGGAGACGCCGTGTGCCGCGGCGATGGAGGTGATGGTTTCATCCGTGAGCAGTTCCTTCGTATACCCCCTTCCGCCCAGGGGATACCAGCACTGCACCACAATCCCTTTCTCCTGAATGAAGGGCACGACCTCCTGCTCCTGATAATACGGGTGGATCTCATTCTGCACCAGGGCGGGCATGATGTTCACCTGTGGCAGGAAATCCGTCAGCTCTTCGATATACCAGTTGGACAGCCCGAGGGAGCGGATCCTGCCCTCTGCCACATACTTTTCCATCGCCAGATAGGCATTCACATCGCTGCTGCCGGGATGATGCAGGAGCATCATGTCGATATAGCCCACATCAAGCTTTGCCAGCGCCATGTCAATGGCCGCCTCCGGATCGCTGAACTGGCTGGGATAGATCTTGGTGATGACAAAGATCTCCTCCCGGGGAATCCCGTATTCGGCCATGGCCCGGCGGATGCCTTCCCCCACGGCTTCCTCATTGCCGTACATATAGGCCGTATCCACGAGTCTGCCGCCGCTTTCAAGCAGCGCCATCACGGAACTGACGCAGGTAGCATGATCCAGGGCGTAGGTGCCCAGCCCCAGGATGGGCATGGCATAGCCGCTGTTCAGCAGGACCGTCCTGCTGTCAAAATCGAATTTCCCCGTCTGCATTCCCGGACCGTCGGAGACCTGTTCAGATGCGGCAGCGGAGAAGAACGCAGCCGTGGTACGGGATTGACTGACCTCACCCTGACAGATGAAGGAGGCCAGCATCAGAACAAGGATCAGTCCGGAAAGTTTTTTCATTCAACCGCCTCCCCGTGCAGCACTTTGCGGAAAAAGGCCGGGAATCTGCCCGCAGGCTTTGTTCCGGCAGGCTGAACCGGCCATGTCCCGCATTTCAGGAATCAAGTTCATGACGCCGGCGGCCTTCACGGAACCGCCGCATCGGACGGCAGCGTCTGCATGGCTGAATTGCACCTCCGGCCGCATGGATTCTTTCTGTCCCGGTCCCTTCCCTTTCCGGCTCCCCGGGAAGCGTTTGAATCCGAAGGGACGAGCACCGCTTATCCGAGCTTTGCCGAAAAATCAGCCAGCACCTCGGAGATCCTGATCTGCTGCGGACAGACTTTTTCACAGCTGCGGCACTGCAGACAGGCCTGCGGGCGCTTTTCATCCGGCAGGGCACTCAGTGCCATGGGGGCGATGAACCCGCCGCCTGTGTAGGCATGCTCGTTATACAGGGACAGCAGGTACGGGATGTCCAGAGCCTGAGGGCAGTGGCTGACACAGTAGTGACAGGCGGTACAGGGCACCGTACCCTGGGAAAGCATCTGCGCGGAGATATCCGTCAGGGTTTTCATTTCATTTTCGTTCAGGGGCCTGTCTTCTTCGAAGGTCCTGAGATTCTTCTCCAGTTGCTCCTCATCGGACATGCCGGAGAGGATCACGGTGACAGAGGGAATGCTCTGCAGAAAGCGGAAGGCCCAGGCAGGGATCTCCTCATCCGGCCGGAGTGCTCTCAGGGCTGCTTCATGTTCCGGCCGGAGCTTTGCCAGTTTGCCGCCGCGCAGGGGTTCCATCACCCAGACCGGGATGCCCCGCTCCCGGAGCAGCTCCACCTTCTCCCTGCCGTGCTGGAACGTCCAGTCCAGATAGTTCAGCTGCAGCTGGCAGAACTCCATATCCCTGCCGTAGGCATCCAGGAAGCGCTTCAGCACATCCAGCTCCCCGTGGCAGGAAAAGCCCAGGTGCCGGATGCGGCCCTGACGCTTCTGTTCGGTCAGATAGCTGTAGATGCCGTACTTTTCATCGTCCAGATAGGCGTCGATGTTCATCTCGCACACGTTGTGGAAGAGGTAGAAGTCGAAATAGTCCACACCCAGCTTTTCCATCTGGCGGGGGAAGATCTCCTTCACCTTGCTCCAGTTGGAAGCGTCATAGCCGGGGAATTTGGTGGCCACATAGAAGCTGTCTCGCGGATAACGGGCCAGCGCTTTGCCGATCACCAGCTCGGAATTCTCCCCGTGATAACCCCAG
>CACYGY010000117.1 GCA_902774025.1 uncultured Eubacteriales bacterium | reverse complement strand
GGATCCAGTCCATATCTCCGGGATAATAGTCCACATCCGGTCTTTTCCCGAAAGCTTCGCTGAATCATCGGATCAGCTTCTTCCTTTTCCATGGGGTCATCATCTGCGTGACTCACACTGCTTTCTGCGCCTGTCACTCTGTAAAACAGGCCGTTTTCTGAAAACCGGCACCTCTGAGGGGACATTCGATAAACTGGATCATATATCCTGCTTTCGCAGCTCCGATCGCCCGGCCTGATCCGCATGAGCTCCACGGATGACAGGGCATTGCCCATATGGCCGGGAGCAGATTCCACCCGGGGAAACAGGTGGGATCGCCTGTCCTGAACGCATCACCGGTCCCATCCATGATCCGATCTTTGGATTTCCTCACGGCATCCGCATGGCGGCCCAATTCCCACCGGAGCAGTTTCCCGGGGAACGCGCCGATCCCATTTCCGGACAGCCCGCTGCCTTTGGTCAGAACCGGCAAAGGAACCGGCCTGTCAACCCCCTTCACAAAGATGCCGGTCTCCGGCAAGCCTCTCATGAGCCGCGATGTCCCCGATGCGGATGATCTGTGCAGACAGGTTTTCTCCCAGTCCGATGCGTCTGTATCTCCCCGGTCATTGCTGACCGCGCTCTGCCCGGGAGGGTTTTCCTTCCGCCGGGTCAGTCATCGGATCCTGAAGGCATTTCATACGTCCTGACAAAATGCCGGTTGAACTCCTCGATTCTTCTGAGGGCGTCTTCTGTTTTTCCGGTTCCCGGTCACACAGATGGATCAGCGCGGAAATGGGCATGGCGAAGGCAAAGGCCAGCATGGCGGGATCATCCCGCCGGAGCAGCCCCGATCCATCATCCCGGCAAAGATGTAGGTGAACATTTCCGTCAGTCCTGTCAGAAAATGCTTCGTCGCCAGATCCCGGGCGCGATCATCCCGGAACTGCTCCAGTGTCAGCACCTTTCTTGTCTTCACAATCTGTTCGTCATGGATCGTGAGATTCGCCATCTGCATGGCCATGGTGATGAATTCTTCCACAGAATCCGGAACCGGAGGCAGATGCTCCGGGGAGCCAAAGCGTTCCCCGTAATAGGCAATCATTCTGTCAAGCAGCGCATTCCAGATATCTTCCTTGCTTTCAAAATGCTTATAAATGCAGGACTTGACCAGCCCGAGGGACGCACTCAGTTCCCGGATGTTGGTCCCCTCATAGCCCTTCTGTGAGAACATCTCCAGCGCCGCCGACAGAATTCTCTCCTTTGTGACCTTTGCCATGCACACCTCCGCAGCATGTCATGTGACCTCCTGTTCACCCGCTGCGATGAAGGCAGTGTCACATGTCCGTCTCTGGGTTTTTCAAGTCTGTGTTTCCATGTCCGCCCCGCCTAGGGGCGGGAACATATCATCGTCCTGTCGTTTCTTACCCTCCCGGGCAGCTGCTTCCGGTTCCCTTCCAGTCCGTAGACAGCCCGGAAAACAGAAGAAAATCGCCTGATACCGGATGGACTCCTTCGTTTGGCTGTATCAGGCGGTCTTTTCTTCTGTTCGGATCATTTCCCACGGATGCCCTGCCGCTTCCGGAATTCTCCCGGTGCATGGATCCGCCTTCTCCGGTTCACGGATCAAAGCAGGGGGGAAGGTCACGCTTCAGCTTCCGTCATGGAAGACCGGATCCCGTCCTGCACTTCCCCGAACAGGAGTACGTCCTTCCAGGGAACCACGGGACTTTCAGTGAGGCCGGCGGATACACACCGCATGACTTCCCGGATTTCTCCGACAAAACCCTTCAGGGTATCCTCATCCCGGAAACGATCCGTTTCCTGTCCTGACTTATCCAAAAGCATCGCTTCCTGAGCCCAGTGGGCATGGGGGATCACAATCCGTCCCTCTGTTCCCTGGATCAGCAGCTTTTCCTCTGCCTGGCAGAGAAGGCTGCTGTGGATGACAGCGCGGACATCTTCCTCAAGGCGCAGAAGCACGGTACTTTCGGCATCCACACCTGTGGAGGCCGGCATGGCCTCCGCGTGAAAGCGTTTCACCGGCAGTCCCATCATCCAGGGCAGGATCTGAAAACCGTAGACCGTCAGATCATTGGCGGCTCCGCCTCCCAGATGAGGATTGAAATAGCGGTTTTCCGTGTCATGCGGCGCCTCAAACCCGATGTGCATCTCCCCGAAAAGCACGCGGCCGATGCGTCCCTCCCGGATCCACCTCTTCGCAGTCTGATTGACCGGAAGAAAGCGGCTCCACAGGGCTTCCATGGCAAAAACCTTCTTCTCACGGGCAAGACGGAAGAAAGCTTCCGCCTCCCGGAAAGAAGTGAACATGGACTTTTCACACAGGACCGGCACACCGGACTGAGCACACAGGGAGGCCAGTTCAAAATGCGCGTCGCTGGTGGCCGCAATGTACACCCCATCCGGTTTTTCCTTCTCCAGCATCTCCCGATACCCCTCCCAGGCGGAGGGGATCCCCTTCTCTCTGCAAAGGGCCTGTGCCCTCTGAATGGACTTGCTTGCCACGGCTGAAACGCAGCATTCCTCTGTCCGCTCCACCGCATCGCAGAAACGCCGGGCAATCTTTCCGGCTCCCATGATGGCGAATCGAAAATCCGACATGTTTCCTCCCCTCTGACCTTCCCGGTCGTCCTGTTCCTTCGTGCATATCCTGCTCCGGTTTTCCCGGGTCCTTTGCCGCATCTGCTTCTGATCTGTCGTCACAGGGTATCTGTCACCCTGTCCTCAGGCATGGAGGCAGGCAGGAAGCACCGCCGGACAGCGTTCCTTCCTCATCCGATCCATGCCTGACACACTGAAAAGCATCCGTTCTTCTTTTTTGTCTCCGGCCTCAGGGCGTATCCTCCACCCGGGAAGTGACAATTTCAGCCCATGCCGGACGGAAACCGGCGCGGATCGCCACGTTCTGGGACGCGATGTGGGACATGGATGTGCCGTAATACGGCAGATGTCCGCGCCTGATGACCTCATTTTTCAAAAGACGCACCAGCATGCTTCCGATGCCCCGTCCCCGTTCAGCTGTATCCACATTGATGCCGATCTGCCACATGAGGGGACTGTCAGAGCTGGCCCCTGCCATGCCCAGGATCTTCCCGTCCCTCAGAGCCGCCACGCCCAGGACGTCCGGGGCCTTGGGATCAAAGGCAAAAGCCTCATCATACCTGGAATCCCCCCGGTACTGTTCAATGTCCTCCGCCTCCAGAAAGAGGATCTCAGCGCCGTCTGTCTCCACAGGCTCCACCCGTTCGGAGATGTAAAAGGGATGCGCCATACTGATCCGGAAGCCCTCCTGAAGCAGCTTGTCGTCCAGTCTGCGCATGTTCCGGGCTTCCATGAACCAGGCAGCCCCCGTGTCCGCGTATGTTTCCCTGCACCAGGCCAGAATGCTCTCCTGACCGGTGAACAGAAGCTTCCCGTTCACGGCGGCGATCTTCAGCATGCACTCTTCCTTTTCCTGAAAACGGCGCCGGCCCTCCAGAAAGGCATGGGGCAGAAAATGATTCATCCCGTCCGTGACCTGATCGGATGTGCAGTGATAATCCAGGGCCAGCTGCCGGGCAAGTACCGTGTTCATATGAATCCGTCCTTCCTGTTCCGGTTCTTCCTCCATGGTACAGCATCTTCCCCTGTTTGTCATCCTCGCACCGGAAACGGGATTCGCCCTTCGCCCTTTTCCGGATTTGCCGCATCCGCGTGGAAAAGTCCCTCCGTGAACCCGGTCCCTCCTCCGGCCCTGCATTCTGCCAAGCCTGCCCGGAATGGCTTCCCGGATCACGCTTTTCATTCTCCCCTTCTCCATCCGGGCAGCTGAAAAAAAGATATTCGGACATGACGATCCGGACTTGCCAGTCACACCATTTTCTGATATATGACACGTGGTATACCGCCCCGGGCGGAACAAAGCATAAACAGTAAAGGAGAATGCCCATGTCCAGAAAACTGCTGGCCCTGATTCTGTCCCTGCTGATGGTTTTCTCCATCGCTCTGGCAGAACCGGCCTCCGAAGTCCCCGAAGTCCATACCATCGAAGAGAAGTCCTTCCCTCTCTACCTCGAACGGTCCGAAACCGTTTTCAATGAGGCTTTTCCCCTGTTCTTCCTGGACGGTGTCGGGGATCTGCCCTATGTCAGGCTTTCAGATATCGTGGCACTGTTCAATGGCATGTTTCAGCTGCAGGGACTGGAGATTTCCCTCTTCACACTGGAATATGATCCGGAGGAGAATGCAGAGGTGATCACCAATTCCGCCAACGGTTCCCAGGCTGTTTTCGGATACAGTGATCATACGGTCTTCTATCCCAGTTTCGACACCTTCGCCAACGCCCCCGGTGAGAATCCCATTGATATCGTGGGCTCCAGAGGCTTCAACCCCAACACCGGCCTTCCGGAGCTCTTCGGCCGGATCAACAATCCCCTCATGAGCCGTGCCGGCAATCCCGTTTTCATCTCCCTTGAGGATTACGGGATCCGCTTCGTCCAGCAGGACGGCCAGCGTCTGGTGCCCCTGCATACTGCCTTTGATCTTCTCGTGGGCATGCCTCTCAATGGCTGCAACATCTGGTTCAACGGTCAGGCCATTTTCGTCGGTTCCGGTGAAATGCTGGGGGATCCGGATGTGGTGCTCACGGAATACGGCAAGATGTATTTCAGCGTCGCCAAACAGACGCGCAGCCCTGAACTGTGCAGATACGGTCTGGGCGAACTGTGCATGGAACTGGACAACTTCTATGGTCTCAAGAACAGCCATCAGATTCACAGTTTCGTTGGCATGCTTCTGAACACGGACTTCATGCCTGCCCTCCTCAGCGAGAATCCCGCCATGGCTGACCTGGCCCTGGCCACCATCCTGTATGGCTACATGGACGATGGCCACTCCGCCTATAATGCCAATTCCTGGATGACCGGTCCCGACCCTCTTGAACTGGCCGGCGGCCTGAGCATGATTCGCCGCAGACATATTCAGGAAAAGTACGAAAAAGCCGCTGAGCCCTACCAGGAAATTCTCCGGAAACCCTACTACGAAGTGGGGAACACCGCCTATGTGTTCTTCCCGGAATTCTACATCGACCCTGACATTGACTACTACAAGGACCTGGAGAAGGCAGACCTGACAAAGGATACTGTGGCCCTGGTCATCTATGCCCACCAGCAGATTTTCCGGGAAAACAGCCCCATTGAGAACGTCGTCATCGATCTGACTTTCAATCCCGGCGGTATCATGGATGCGGGGGCTTTCATGCTGGGCTGGTGCCTTGGCGTGGCGCCCTACAGCGTCCATAACACCCTCAACGACGCCCTGGTCACCTCCCTGTACCGGGCGGACGTCAACCTGGACCGGCAGTTTGATGAAAAGGACACGCTGGATGGCAAAAATGTCTACTGTCTCATTTCGCCCCTGAGCTTCTCCTGCGCCAATCTGGTGGCATGGATGTTCAAGACCAGCGGAGATGTCACCCTTATCGGCGACACCAGCGGCGGCGGAAGCTGCACCGTGCTGCCCATGACCACCGCCTGGGGAACCTCCTTCCAGCTGTCCGGCTGCTGGAGGATGTCCTATGTGAAGAACGGCTCCTTCTATGATGTGGACCAGGGCGTGAACCCGGATGTGGTCATCACCCGCTGCGAGACACTGTTTGACCGGGAAAAGATGACGAAAATCATCAACGGCCTGAACTGATCACGAAAAAAGGCATCCCGCGGGATGTCTTTTTTGATTATGCCTTTTCACCCATGACCTCAAGAAGCACGTTCAGAGCCTTCCTGAGGGTCTCCATGGGAATATTCAGGGCCGGAAGAAGCCTGACGCGGTTCTTGGCCGTGAGGAACATCACGCCTTTCCGGAGGCATTCCCCCACAATCTCACCCGCTGTCTTCCCGAAGGCAGGGTCCGGCTCCACCCCAACCATGAGCCCCCTGCCGAAGACGCCGGCCACGCCGGGTCTGCCTTCCAGACTCTGTCGGATGAAATCACCCTTTTCCCGGACCGACCGGAGGAAAGCCTCGTCAAGGCGCTCCACAATGGACAGGGCTCCGGCGCAGACCACCGGATTTCCCCCGAAGGTGGAACCGTGATCCCCCGCGCCCAGCACGTCCTGAACCCTTTCCCCCATCCGGCATGCCCCGATGGGCAGACCGCCCCCCAGACCCTTGGCGGTGCTCACCACGTCCGGATGAATGCCTGCGTGCATGTAGGCCATGTAGGTTCCGGTCCGGCCGTTGCCCGTCTGCACCTCGTCCACCATGAGCAGGACATGGTATGTCTCCGCCAGCTTTTCCACACCCCGGAGATAATCACTGTCCATGGGAATGACGCCGCCCTCCCCCTGAATGCATTCCACAAGGATGGCCGCTGCCCGGTTTTCCTTCAGAAGCCTTTCCATATCCTCCAGGTTTCCGGGTTCCGCGTGAACAAATCCCGGAGTGAGGGGCTGAAAGAGCTCGTGATAGTGCTCCTGTCCCGTGGCTGCCAGGGTGGTGAGGGTCCGGCCATGGAAGGAGTTTTTCAGGGTAATGATGGTGGCGTATTCCTTCCCTTTGTTCTCCTGCGCCCACTTTCTGGCCACCTTGATGGCGCATTCATTGGCCTCCGCTCCGCTGTTGCCGAAGAAAACCTTCTTCATCCCGGTCCTCTGGCAGAGCAGCTGCGCCAGACGGGCACAGGGAGCCGTATAGTAGAGATTGGAGGTATGCTGCAGACGCGTGAGCTGTTCCTTCACGGCCTCCGCCCAGAGACTGTCGGAATACCCGAAGGAATTGACCGCGATCCCGCAGCCCATATCCACGTATTCCTTTCCCTCCTCATCATAGGCCAGGGAACCCTCGCCCCTCACCAGGGTCACGGGAAAACGGCCGTAGGTATGCGCCACATACGCTTCATCCAGCGCCTTGATGTTTTCCATGGTTTTCCGCTCCTTTTCTATTCCGCTCCGGGCCCGGGCTGAATCATGGTGCCGGCGCCGGTCACCGTCAGAAGTTCCATGAGAATGGCGTGGGGCACCCGCCCGTCCAGGATGATGACCTTCTTGACGCCCTTCTCAATGGCATCAATGCAGCACTCCACCTTGGGAATCATGCCTCCGGAAATGATTCCCTGCTCCTGCAGATGCCTTGCCTCCTCCACCGTCATCACGGGAATCACGCTGGATGGGTCCTCCCGGTTGCGGAGGATACCGTCAATGTCCGTCATGAGAATGAGACGCCGGGCTCCCAGGGCGCCCGCCAGAGCCGCCGCCGCCGTATCCCCGTTGATGTTGTAGATGTTACCGGCCATGTCGCAGCCCAGGGTGGACACCACCGGGATATACCCCTTCTCCAGAAGGTCCAGGATGGGCTGCACGTTGACCTTCGTCACCGTGCCCACGTACCCCAGACGCTCATCCTTCATCTCCGCCTGGATCAGCTGCCCGTCCATGCCGGAAATGCCGATGGCCCTTCCGCCCTTGACTGAGAGGAGATTCACCAGAGACTTGTTCACCTTTCCCGCCAGAACCATCTGAACAATATCCACCGTTTCCCGATCTGTCACCCTCAGGCCGTTCACAAAGACGCTTTCCTTGCCCATGCGTTTCATGACATCCGTGATCTCCGGCCCGCCCCCGTGCACCAGGATCACCTTGACCCCGATGAGGCTCAGAAGCACCATGTCCTCCATGACCTGCTGCTTGAGGGTTTCGTTGACCATGGCATTGCCGCCGTATTTCACCACCACGATGGAGCCATTGTAGTGCCGGATGTGGGGCAGCGCCTGCACCAGCACCTCAGCCCGCTGGCTGTTGGTAAACTGTTCCTCCATGAGACATCCTCCTTCCCGGTCAGGTCCTGTAGTCTCCGTTGATTTTCACATAATCATAGGTGAGATCGCAGCCCCAGGCCACAGCCTGGCCGTCCCCGTCCCCCATCTCCACCAGGATGTCCACTTCCTTTTCCGACAGAACGGCCTTGGCCTCTTCCTCGGAGAAGGAAACCCCGCAGCCCATATGGCACACCTCAACCTCCCCCCGACGGGAGCGGAAGGAAACGTTCACCTTTGCAGGATCCATGCAGGCCCCGGAGTAGCCCATGGCGCAGAGGATCCGGCCCCAGTTGGCGTCGGCGCCGAACATGGCGGCCTTGACCAGACTGGAGGTGATCACGGACTTGGCCAGCACCCGGGCATTTTCCTCATCCAGTGCGCCCTTTACGCTGCACTCCAGCAGTTTCGTGGCACCTTCCCCGTCCCCGGCGATCTCACGGCACAGAGCCATGTTCACCGTGTTCAGAGCCTTCATGAAGATCCGGAAGTCCTCGCCTTCCTCCGTGATCTCTGGATTCCCCGCCAGACCGCTGGCCATGAGGCAGCAGGTGTCGTTGGTGGAGGTGTCTCCGTCCACGCTGGTCATGTTGAAGGTGAGACGCACGTCCTCCTGAAGGGCTTTGCGGATCATGGCGCTGCTGATGGAGACGTCGGTGGTAAGGAACACCAGCATGGTGGCCATGTTGGGATGGATCATGCCGCTACCCTTGGCAATGCCCCCCAGATGGCAGGTCCGGCCCTGAATCTCAAAGGATACCGCCTTCATCTTGGGCCGGGTGTCCGTGGTCATGATGGCCTCCTCCGCCCGCAGGGAACCCTCCGCGTCGCCGGAAAGGCCCGCAAGCAGTTCATCCATGTGCTCCTTAACGGGCTCCAGGGGCAGGACCTTCCCAATCACCCCCGTGGAGGAAACCAGAACGTTTTCAATGGGAAGCCCCACGCTTTCCGCGCAGATCCGGGCCATCCCCAGAGCCTTCTCATATCCGTCGGCATTGCAGGTGTTTGCAATGCCGCTGTTGCAGATGACCGCCTGGGCCATGCCGTCCTTGAGATGCTCCATATCCAGCACAATTGGCGCGCCCTTGACCTTGTTGGTGGTAAAGACAGCCCCGGCGCTGCAGGGCACATC
>CACYGY010000116.1 GCA_902774025.1 uncultured Eubacteriales bacterium | reverse complement strand
TTCTTCTATTGAATCTTTTTTCTTTACTATTATCTTTATCATATTATTTAGTTATCTTTTTAACTGTTAATTTTGTATATGGTTGTCTATGACCTTGAGTCTTACGGAATTTTTTCTTAGGTCTATATTTAAATACCTTTATTTTCTTTTCCTTCGCTCTCTCCATGGAAAGCCTCGGGAAATCGTCGAATAACGAGTGACTCTGAATTTTGGCGAGAATGCCGTCGGACACGGCGCCGGAAATCTGCGCGCCGGTCCGGAAACAGGTACACGATGAATTTGAACCCGACAGGATCTGTTCCATTTCAGGATCAGACATAGATCCTGAAGCACTGATACTTGCCGGGAAACATGTGGCTCAGGCCGGTCTGGATGGAAAAATCAGCCTGTTTCGCGAGGACCTGAGAACCCTGTCTCTTTCGGAAGAAAGAGGCTGCTTCCTTTGCAATCCACCCTATGGAGAACGCATGAGTGACCGGAAAACCTGCCATAGCCTGTATGAGGGACTGGGTAAACTGCACCGTTCCCATCCCGGCTGGGGCATGGGTGTGATTTCTTCTGATCCGGGTTTTGAGCGTGCCTTCGGCCGCAGGGCCGACAGACGGCGCAGACTCTACAATGGCCGGCTGGAATGCCAGTTCCTTGCCTATGATCCCATCAGCGGACGCTGAGATATCACTTTCACGGATTCTTCCTTCCGTTGTCAGGAAAATGCATCATCTGCTCAATCCGGATATTGCTGTTTTCCTGAAGAATACCCCACGCTTCAGTTTCTGTCTGATCCGGAACGGCGGTGAAACGATTGGCATCCTCCACCCAGGTCATTGCTCCGGGCGCGATGTTGACGGAGTCAATTCCCGATGGACCAAATCGGAAGAATATGTCCCACAGAAAGCACGGGCTGTGGTTTTCCTCTCCCTCCGCGTGCAGGAGCTGTCCTGTTTCCCAGATCACAGGTGTGCCGTTCAGTGCCCACAGGCCCGGGTTTTCCCCGCTTCCCGTACCGACGACCAGATCGGCACCCGCCAGAACAGCCAGTTCGGCGGTTTTTTGGATTTCTTCCCTGCTGGTTCTCTCCGTCCATCCCAGTACACAGATGATCGCATCGCATCCCATACGGTACAGTTCACGGACCTGTTCCTCGATCAGGAGAGGATAGAGAACATGATCCTGATATCGCACACCGGTAAGTCCAAGCCGTTTCCCCTGCGTTTCCCAGACTGTGTAATATCCGTCTCCTATGGGCGTCAGGCCGCAACGGCTCAGGGCACGGCGCGTCAGATATCTGCCGGGGCCCTGTCCGTCCCTGAAATGATCAGATACGATTCCCGCATATCGGAAACCGGCACGGGACAGAAGGTCAAGAGAATCCGGGTATATGCCCATGGAATTGATGATCCGGCTGTCGGATGCATCGGCCGTAATTGTGTCCAGCATGAAAAGGCCGGGATGTTCCGGATCATGGAAGGCTTTCAGGGAATCCAGATCTGCAGTTTCCGGAAGGAAATTCATGGAACCGGCAATGAAAAGTCCCGCTTCCCGGGGAGATTCGGCCTGTGCGTCATGAAGGGGGCCTGAAAGGAGCATTGCAGATATGCACAGGATCAGAAGACAAAGCCATCTGAGATAGGAACGCGTGTTTTTTTCCGGAAAAGCCTTACAGGCGGTTGCATCATTCACGAAACTGTCTCCTTTATTTTTCCCCTTGACAAACACAGACCATTGTGTATAATCCCGGGTGTTGCTTCTTGCGGCTGTGGCGGAATCGGCATACGCGCACGTTTGAGGGGCGTGTCCAGCAATGGGTTCGGGTTCAAGTCCCGTCGGCCGCACTGAGACCTTTCCGGAGTTTCCGGAGAGGTTTTTGTTGTTTCTGTCCTTTTTCCTTCGCCCTTTCCGGAGAAAGGAACGCTGCGTCTACCCGGATTATACCGGAAAGGACCGGGTTTTCGTCAAGCCCTCCCTTCTGGTGATGTTCCATATCTTCTCTTTTTTCCTGAAGGTCATTCTCGGACAGGAAGGAATCTGTGTTCCAAATCACTGCATGGCGTACTTGAATGAACAAGGAAAAACATGTAGAATCCACCCATAGGTTGCCTGCTACAATTGAGAAAGGAGGGAAAACATGCGTTACGGTTTTTTTGATGACGCGCATCGCGAGTATGTGATCGACCGCGTGGACTGTCCTCAGCCCATGACCAATTATCTGGGCGTTCAGCGGATGGGCGCTGTAGTTTCCCACCAGGCGGGGGGCTATTGCTGGCTGGATTCTCCCGAATATCATCGGATCACCCGGTTCCGGGCGAACAGTATGCCCACAGACGGTCCGGGGCACTGGGTGTATGTGAAGGATCGGGACAGCGGTGAGTTTTTTTCCGTTTCCTGGCAGCCTGTGGGAACGCCCATGGACAGGGGCAGGTTTCGCTGCAGGCACGGTCTGAGCTATTCCGTTTATGAGGCGGAAGTGGACGGCATCGCCGCATCCCAGACGCTTCTGATCCCTATCGTGAAGGACCCCGCCTCTGATCCTGTGGAAATATTCGATGTGCGTATCCGCAACTGTTCCGACAGGCCCAGAAACCTGAGTGTTTTCGGCTATGTGGAGTTTTCTTTTCACCACATTGAGTTTGACAACCAGAATTTCCAGATGAGCCTGTACTGCTCCGGTTCCTCCTATGAGGACCATTCAGTGATCTGTGATCTTCATTATGAGGAAGGTGCCTTCCAGTTCTTCACATCTTCCCTTGAGCCTGCATCCTTTGACGGTGTACGGGAAGCGTTCATCGGGCCCTACAGAACGGAACGCAATCCTTACGGTGTGGAAAACGGCCAACTCTCATCCTCCACCTCCCTGGGAGGCAATCCCGTGGGCGCACTGGAAAATCGCATTTCACTGCTTCCCGGTGAGGAAGTCCGGTTCTTCTATTACCTGGGTACGGGGGACAAAACCCGCGCAGCACAGGCACGCTCATACTATACTGCGGATCGCGTGGACCAGGCCATGGAGGAACTTCGTGCCTTCTGGGATGAACGTCTTTCCACTTTCCAGATCCGCACGCCTCACGAGAACATGAATCGGTCCATCAATATCTGGAATCTGTATCAGAGCGATATCAATGTCCTGTTTTCACGCTTTTCCAGTTTCATTGAGGTGGGCGGACGGACAGGTCTTGGATATCGTGACACGGCGCAGGACGCCATGTGTATCCCGGGAGCGGAACCCGGAGGATGTCTCCTGCGGCTGAGGCAGCTGCTGCAGGGGCAGGTGTATGCCGGTTATGGACTGCACCTGTTTGATCCCGCCTGGTTTAAAAAGGAAAAGAAAAAGCCGGACAAATCCCCTACAGTTGTGCCCACATTTGAAAAGTCCATGATTCACGGTCTGGAAGATGCCTGCGCCGATGATGCCCTGTGGCTGATTCCCGCTGTCTGCGAATATGTCATGGAAACGGGAGACCATGATTTCCTGAACGAAGTCATTCCCTACGCGGATCACGATGCGGATCCGGTTTTCCTGCACCTGAAACGCTCACTGGACTTCTCCTACGGCCAGATCGGACAGCACGGCATTACCCTCGGACTTCGCGCTGACTGGAACGACTGCCTGAACCTTGGCGGCGGCGAAAGCGCCATGGTCGCTTTTCTGCTGGTATGGGCTACGGACCATTTCGTACAGCTGTGCGTCCACACAGGGCATTCGGCGGAAGCGGAAGAATACGGTGCCCGAAGGGATCAGATGGCGGAACTCTGCAGGAAAGTCCTCTGGAACGGACAATGGTTCCTGCGTGGGTTCACAGCCAGTGGCCGTCCCATTGGCGGACTGAATGACAGGGAGGGCCGGGTCCACATGGAAAGCAATACCTGGGCGGTGGCAAGCGGCGCCTCCACCCGGGAACAGGGACTGTCCTGCATGGACGCTGTGGACGAATACCTGTATACACCCTACGGGCTCATGCTCAACGCTCCGTCCTTTACACAGCGGGATGATGAAATCGGTTTTGTCACGCGCGTGTATCCCGGCATAAAGGAGAACGGGGCCATCTTCAGTCATCCCAATCCATGGGCGTGGATGGCGGAATGCATGCTGGGCCGGGGCGGACGGGCCATGAAGTTTTATGACGCTCTTCTTCCTGAAAACCAGAATGAAATCATGGAGATCCGCAGAGCGGAGCCCTATACTTACTGTCAGTTCATTATGGGACGCGATCATGCCGCCTTCGGTCAGGCAAGGCATCCTTTCATGACCGGGTCCAGCGGGTGGGCTTACTATGCCGCGACGCATTACATGCTGGGCATTCGGCCATTCTATGACGGTCTGGTGGTGGACCCCTGCATTCCCGCTGAATGGGACGGGTTTGAAGTGAAACGGGTATGGCGTGGTACGGAATACAGAATCCGCGTATCCAATCCGGATCATGTGGAAAAGGGCGTCAAAACGATCAGCCTGGACGGTCAGACGGTGGACAGGATTCCCATTCCTTCAGGGGGAACCCATACGGTCGAAGTTGTTATGGGATGAATCAGAAAACATGGCAGCAGTATATATTGGGAAGGGGGATTTCTTTGATTCACTTTGGTACAGGCGGGTGGCGGGATATCATCGGCGACGGGTTCACCCGGGCCAATATCCGCAGGGTGGCCTGCGCGGTTGCCCGCCGCATTCAGCGGGAAGGGTTCATGGACAAAGGGTTCTGTATCGGATATGACCGCCGCTTTCTGTCCAGGGAAAGCGCCATATGGTTTTCCGAGGTTCTGGCGGGTGAAGGGATTCAGACGCTGTTTGTCAATCTGTCCTGTCCCACTCCGCAAATCATGTTTACCGTCAAGAACCTTGGCCTCCCCTATGGTGCCATGATCACCGCCAGCCATAATCCCGCGATCTACAACGGAATCAAGCTGTTTACTGCAGGCGGGCGGGACGCGACGCAGGACATCACCGATCCCATCGGGAAAGAGGCAAATGAAATACGGGAGGAAGAAATCAGATCCATTGATTTTGAAACGGCGCATTTTCAGGGCACCATCCGTTTCATTGATCCCCGGGACGCCTATCTGGACTCCATCATGAATCAGATCAATATTGCTGCGATCCGCAGGAGACGTCCGAGAATTGTTCTGGATCCCATGTTTGGCGTGAGCCTGGCAGGTCTTCAGACAATTCTGTATACAGCCCGCTGTGATCTGGATGTGATCCATGACCGCCATGACGCTTTCTTCGGCGGTCATCTCCCTGCTCCCAATCCCGAGACTCTGACGGACCTGCAGGCTTCCGTCCGGGATCATCATGCGGATCTGGGCATCGCAACGGATGGAGATGCGGACCGACTGGGCATTATTGACGAACAGGGGCATTATGTCAGCGCCAATCTGATTCTTGTGCTTCTGTACTACTATCTTCTTGAGTACAAGGGCTGGCGCGGACCCGTGGTCCGGAACATTGCCACAACCCATCTGCTGGACCGGGTTGCCGCTGCCTATGGGCAGGGCTGCATCGAAGTTCCCGTGGGATTCAAATACATTTCTTCAGGCATGGACGAGCACGACGCCATCATCGGAGGCGAGAGCTCGGGCGGTCTGACCGTCAAAGGCCATATATCAGGCAAGGACGGTCTGTATGCTGCCTCTCTTCTTGTAGAAATGCTCAGTGTTTCCGGGAAGAAACTGTCGGAACTGATTCAGGAAATCTACAACAGATTTGGCTATCTGTACATGGCGGAATTCGACTGGGCTCTGACGCATGAAAAAAAGACGGAGATCCAGCGGACAGTGATGGAGGAGAAAAAGCTTCCTGAGTTTGAGGATGAAGTGCATCATGTAAGCTATATGGACGGATGCAAGGTGTATTTCAGGAATGGATGGATTATCGTGCGCTTCTCCGGGACAGAACCGCGTGTCCGTATTTTTGCGGAAGCTGACAGTTCTGCGCATGCCGAAAAGCTGGTCAGGACAATGGCTGACTTTATTCAACTGCCCGTGGAATTCCAACAGGGCTGATGCCGGAAGGAGGACTCATGGTGGACAATACGAAATACCTTATCGATATTCAGAGGAGAGTTGAAGGAGTAACCGGCCAGTCACTTCAGTGCGCTGTGACGTGGATTCAGGAGGGAGAAGGCCTGGATGTTCATCTGAATCATCAGAAGGCAACCATCCGGACTCAGGATGTCAATGCGTGTGCCCGTGGCCTGTTTCTTCTTTCCCTTGCGCAGAAGGAAAACAGGGAAACACTGGAGGTTTCCGAATCGCGTCATTTTGAATCCTGCGGTGCAATGCTGGACATGTCACGCAATGGCGTCATGACCATGGAAGCGTGCAAGCGATATATTGACAGGATGGCGTGTCTGGGTCTCAACATGCTGATGCTGTACACGGAAGATACCTATGAGGTTCCGGAGTATCCGGTTTTCGGTTACCTTCGGGGACGTTTCTCCCAGGAGGAAATGAAGGAACTGGATCAGTACGCTTCCTCCATTGGCGTGGAGATGATTCCATGCATTCAGACCCTTGCCCATCTTCGGCAGTTCCTCCGCTGGCCTTCCAGTGCGCCGCTGCGGGATCAGATGGATATTCTCCTGATTGATGAAGAGAAGACGTATGATCTGATTGAAGCCATGATCCGGTCATTGCGGGCGTGCTTCGCCAGCAAACGCATTCATATTGGCATGGATGAAGCCATGGGCGTCGGACTGGGTGCCTATATGAAAAAGCATGGCTGGACAGACCGGTTTGAGCTTCTGAACCGACATCTGAACCGTGTTGTCCGTCTCTGCGAGGACTATGATTTCCACGCCATCATGTGGTCTGACATGTACTTCCGTCTGGGCTCCCCTACCAATGAATACTACGATCCCTCCAATCATCTCCCGGAGTCTGTGCTGAAGAGCCTGCCTGATGTGGGCATGGCATACTGGGATTATTATCATACGGATGCGTCCATGTACGACCGCATGATTACCTGTCATGAGGCAATGGGGCCTGAAACCGTATTTGCCGGCGGCGTGTGGACGTGGTCCGGTTTTCTACCCAATGTGCGCATGACGGAGGACAGCATGGTTCCTGCCTTGAAGGTCTGTGCTGAGCATAACGTCAGAATGGTGTTTGCCACCATGTGGGGAGACGACGGACAGGAGACGAATCATTTCCTTGCCCTGCCGCAGCTGGCACTCTTTTCCGAAGCCTGCTGGGAAGGCCCCGAATACTCCATGGAGAAAGTGGTTGCTTATGGTGAGTTTGTCTCGGGCATTGACCGGGTCATGCTGGAAGCGTTCAGGATGTTCTTCCCGGACAGACCCTATGGATACGGATGGAAAACCCTGATCTGGGGCGATCTGCTTTATCCCATCGTACCTCTGCACAACACAACACCTGATGTCGTTCTTCTACGGGCTGAGAAAGCGCTTTCGATTCTGGAAAATCTCCCGGACAGTCTGGAAAAGGAGTATACGAGGAATGTTTTCCTTGTCGTCAGGCAGCGTGCCTCCATCATGATGTCTCTCAGGCAGAAATATCTGGAGGGGGACCGTGCTTACCTGTCTGCTTTTGCGGAGGAAATGCTGCCCCGTCTTGATCAGGCCTATCACAGCCTGATGCTTGTGCACCGCAGAATCTGGGAGCGGGATTACAGAAGGCAGGGGTGGGAAAACCTTGCGCTCCGGTATGGCGCTCTCAGGGGACGCATCGAGGATGTTCAGGATGAGGTACGGCGTTATCTGGCCGGCGAGCTTCCGTCCATTGTGGAATTGGACGAGACACCGCTGCCTGCCGAAACCTATGGCTGGAATTACTATACGCTTTCTTCTCCAGGAGCTTCACCCGTCTGATGATTGTGTCCTTTCTTTTATCCAGCGATCGGGTCTTATCCATGATATGGCACTCTGCCAACTGGCAGGGTGCTTTTCTGCGCGTGGGAAAAGGAAACGGTGAGAAGGCTTATGCACAGGGAGAAATCCCGACACCCCAGTGAGGAAACGCCGTCCGGTATTTCTTTTTCCGCATCTGCCTTGATTACGGCGTTATTCCTGATATACTGTTCCGGGTCTGATTCAGTGTCATTAAAGACACGATGGAAGGCGTGGCCGCATGATTGAGTATCTGTACAGGACTGTCCCAGGGTCTTCCTGCCGAAGAAAGCGCAGAATTTATGTGTTTGTTCCTGACACCGCAGTTTCCGGTCATGAGGGACGGTTCCCCGTTCTGTACATGACGGATGGACATAATCTGTTTTTTGATGCGGATGCCACATACGGCAGGAGCTGGGGATTGCTTGAGTATCTGGAGGGTCAGACGGTTCCCATGATGGTGGTGGGGATCGACTGCGATCACGGTGAAAGGCATGGCAGGCTCCGTGAATACGCTCCCTATTCGTTCGAAACACCGGAAACGGGTTCCATCCGGGGACGGGGAAAACGCTTCCTGGACTGGGTTTTTCAGCAGCTGAAACCGGATATTGATCAGCTCTATCCAACGCTTCCGGGCCGTGAACATACCATGATCGCCGGATCCTCCATGGGCGGGTTGATTTCACTCTATGCTCTGTGTGCCTATCCTGAAACCGTCTGCGGGGCCGCCGCGCTCTCCCCTTCCCTGTGGGTCTGCGAGGAACGCCTTCTCAGGCTGATCCACTCTGCCAGGCTGGACCGTTCATTCCTGTACATGGACATCGGCACGGAAGAGATACGGAATAAGCCGGAAACACTGAGCGGGTTCAGTCGTGTATCATCCGCTTTCATGCTTCAGGGGGCATGCGTCACATCCCGTATCGTTCCCGGAGGACAGCATTGTGAGGCCAGCTGGGGAAAGCAGCTTCCCGTGTTCATGCCTCTTTTGCAGAACAGTATATCCTGAGGAGATTCAGTATGGAGACACAATATTGGAAAGAGTATTCCCCGACCCTGGACAGGGATATGGAAGTAAAACGGTGGGGACATGCCGGGCGTCCTTTTCTGTTTATTCCCTGCCAGAACGGCCGGTTTTATGACTTTGAAAACTTTCACATGACGGATGTTTTCGCCGACTGGATTGAGAACGGCCGGTGCATGGTTTACGCAGTATGGGCCGTTCATAAGGACTTTGCCCAAAATAACCCGGAGGCACTTCAGCTCCTCCATGAAAGACTCTACAAAGGTCTTCGTCACGGCTACGCCCACAAGGCTGACGCCATAAATTCCATTTTGGACTCCAAGCCCTTTACCTTCCAGCAGCTGGACGAGTATCTGGAGGTCA
>CACYGY010000115.1 GCA_902774025.1 uncultured Eubacteriales bacterium | reverse complement strand
TCACCATCCGCGTGATATCTTGATCCCCGCCATATCTTCAGCTCAATGATATACTGCTGTCCCAGGTAATCAACGATGACATCCGTCCTGGTCTGATCACGGGTCTGTGCCTCAATGTAGTAATTCCCCGTTCCATTGATGATCGGTCTCAGATACAGGAGAAACTGTTCTCTTCCGTCTTTCTCCTGAAAACGGTCCTTCAACGGTCCGCAGATCTGTGTGTACGTTACGATAAAGCGTTCCAGGATCAGGCGCATGTTCAGCTTTTCGTCTGTGATCAGCTGATTCTTCGCAAGATCGCCTTCCCGGGCGAAGACGCTGTTCTTCAGTTCTTCGTCGGAGAGAAAGAGGTTGTACAGCATGGTTTCAAAGATGCGATTTGCAATTTGTACCGTACCATGATCATTCCTGATCAGGCCATACATCTGCATTTGAACAAGATCTTCCTGGTCCGGATTCCACGTGAGCTTCGTTCCTTCCATTAAAACACTTCGGATCGCAGCTTTCAGTTCCGGATAATTGTTCAGACTCCTGATCACAGACTGAAACAATGTGTTGTTCTCCGCAAGGAGCAGTCTGACTGCTTCATCGATGCCCCTGCCGGTCCATGCGTCCGGCAGGTTCATTGTCTTACTGACGTTTTCGTCAATCAGCTGACAGAATGATCCGATTCGTATTCATCCAGCATGCCTTTGATGCCGGTTTCTGAGAGACTCATGTCGATATCAAAGTCCGCTGCGATATTCCACGGGCTGTTCACTTTATGCTCGTCACCAGAGCGGATCTTTGACCTCAGGTGCTTTACGTCTGTAACTCCGACAAGGATCACAGACCGGAAGGTCTTGTCCTCCGGATCCTTCTCCTGTTCCAGATAATCAGCCCGAAGCTGTGCAAGAAAATCAAGAAATACCTGATTATTGGTTGCCGTATCAACCTCATCAATGATCATGACGATCCTTTTTTCCGATACCTCACACCAACTGTCAAGGACATCAAAAAGCTCGTCCAAAGCAGCAGGATGTTCCTTCCTGTTTACAATGTCCTTTAAGTCATGCTCAACTCTGTCGGGAATGTCTGCCTTTTTCTTCTTCCTGATCAGCTGACGGCAAAAAGCCTTAACAAATGTTTCCTCTGTTGTAAAGCATGCTTCACTTAATTTCTGAAAATCCAGGCTTAACACAGAATAATTATCTTTTATGTCTGTTTCCAGTGCGTTGATCGTCGTTGTCTTTCCATACTGTCTGGCCCGGCTGATGGTGAAATACTTCCCGTCATCCACCAGCTTTCTGATTTCCCTGACTCTCCCGGAGAGTTCTGCCATATAGTGCTTTGAAGGAATGCACACGCCCGTCGTATGAAACTGCTTCATGGTACCTCTCTCCTTTCCTGTCCGGCATATCCATGCCGTTCCTTCCGGTGAGAAGAGATCAGTACGTGTCCTCCTTCTCAGCCGCGCCCTGAAAACCGGATCCCCCGGGAATACCCGCGTGGACGCAGAAGCCGGCAGCGGATTCAGCAAAAGCTATTCCGGGCTTTCTGCTGTCGTTTCCCCTGTGGTTCCACCGCCATCATCGTTCCGGTTGTGCCCTTTTTCACATAACAGCCCTTGTCAGTGTGAAGGATAACCCATATTTCGCTGTACTGTGTTTTGAGTCATATGGATTGCAGAACCCGGAAACCGAACAGAAATAGACAAAGAGGGAGAATCCGGCATCCGGATTCCCCCTCTTCCCCGAACCGTCTTACGCGTGGCGGCGGGCAGTCTTCTTCCTGCCCTTTCCCAGACGGGTGTCCAGGAAAGCCCAGACGTAGCCATTGATCATGTTGGCACTGTACACACCGGACAGAACGCCGATGATGATGGGCAGAGCGAATTCCTTGATGGAACTGACGCCCATGATATACAGCATCACAATGGTGGCCAGCGTCGTGGCTGTGGTATTCAGGGTACGGCCCAGACACTCGCGGATGGACTTGTTCACAATGCTCACGCGGTCATCGCCGGGAGCCTTGCGGACATTCTCACGGATGCGGTCAAAGATCACAATGGTGTTGTTGATGGAATAGCCCACGATGGTCAGCATGGCGGCGATGAAGGTGGAGTTCATCTGGATGATGCTGCGCAGGAGCACCATGAAACTCAGCATCATCAGCACGTCATGGATCAGGCCCAGAACGGAGGCCAGACCGGAGGCCAGGTCAAAGCGGATGGCAATGTACACCAGCATGAGACCGGAGGCGATCACCACGGACCAGATGGCATTGCTCACCAGGGTTCTGCCCGCCACGGGGCCCACATAGTTCACTTCGCCGCTGGCCTTCATGTCCGGGTAGGTTTCCTTCAGCTTTTCCGCGAAGGTGTTCTGGACGGTCTGCACATCCTCGGTCTTGATGTCCTTGATGCGGACGTTGACTTCATCCCGGCCGGCGCCCTGCACCGTCACGGTGCCTTCCACGCCCATCTCGCTCAGGGCCTTCTCCACGTCCGTCTGGGTGACCTCTTTACCCATGTTGTACTGCATGGCCATGCCGCCCGCGAAATCAATGCCCTGATTGATTCCGTTGCCCGTCAGTGTCATGACAAGAGCCACGGCCATCACGCAGAGGGATACGATGATACAAGCTTTGGAACGATTCCTGATGGTCATTTCTGCTCCTCCTTCACCTTCGTGCCGCAGTAAAGGGTGGACTTCACGGCGCCAAGGTTCACGAAAATGTTCATGATCCAGCGGGTAATGACAATGGCTGTAAACATGGACACGATCACACCCAGCAGCAGCGTCTTGGCGAAGCCCTGCACGGAGCCGGTGCCGTAGATCAGCAGCACGATGGCGGCAATCAGCGTGGTGATGTTGGCGTCCAGAATGGCGCTCATGGCGTTGCGGAAGCCGGCGCGCACGGCGGCCTTGGCGGGACGCCCTGCCCGGAGTTCCTCATTGAAGCGCTCGTAGATGATGACATTGGCGTCCACAGCCATGCCGATGCCCAGTACGATACCCGCAAG
Source organism: uncultured Eubacteriales bacterium (assembly GCA_902774025.1). Taxonomy (GTDB): domain Bacteria; phylum Bacillota; class Clostridia; order Christensenellales; family Aristaeellaceae; genus UBA2943. The sequence continues at coordinate 7,012 of CACYGY010000115.1, read as the reverse complement.
ACCCGGCAGGGTGAGCTGGATACCCGGCAGAACGGCGATGAGGAAGAAGAGAAGGATGATATAGATCGCCAGAGCCCAGGTGGCCACCACGCCGTTGAGACGGTAGCGCAGCAGCATGATCAGCACCACCAGCAGAATGCCGAAGAAGGCAGCCCGGATGGAGGTGGTGAGGGCTTCGTCACCCAGAGTGGCGCTCACGGTGTCCACCTTCTGCTGGGTCAGCACAAGGGGCAGAGCACCGGACTGGATCTGGGCGGCAATGGTCTTGGCCCGGTCTTCCGAGCCCATGTTGTTGATGACGCCGCTTCCGTCGGGAATGACCGACTGCACGGTGGGGGAGATCAGTTCCTGATCATCCAGATAGATGGCAATCTTCTGACCCACGCTCTTGGCAGTCATGTCCGCAAAGAGTTTGGCACCCTCGCCGTTGAGCTTGAAGGCCACCTGATGATCGCCGTCGGCATACAGATAGGCAGCGGTCTGCACCTGCTTGCCGGTCATGAATTCAACGCCGTCGGGTCCCCGGAAGGAAAGCTCCGCGGGGGTGCCGATGAGGTCCAGCACGGCCTGGGGATCCGTCACGTCCGGGATCTCCACGCGGATGCCGGTGCCGTTGTTGATCTTCTGCACCGTGCTTTCCGGATAACCCTTGTCCGTCAGACGCTGCTGAATGACCGCCACGGTGCCGTCCATCAGGGCGTCATAGCTGCCCTCGATATCCTTGGGCTGCTCGGCGGAATACTCCACATACACGCCGCCCCGCAGGTCCAGACCCAGAGACAGGCTTTCCGGCCAGTTCTTCGCGTCGGACGTGGGAATCCAGGGCAGCAGCCTGTAGAGCCCGCGGCCGTCCAGCTTAAGGCCCCTGACCCCCAGGAAACCGCTGCACAGCGTAAGTACCAGCAGAATGCACAGGCCCACAATGGCAAGGGTTCTGCTGTTGGTCTTTCTCGACTTTTTGCTCATGGGTGATCAATCCTCCATTATTTATGATGCGTCCTTTTCAGAGAGCCCGTCTATCCGGGCATGCCTTCCGGCGGACACATCAGATACACCGAATCATGCCATGTTTTTCCAAGAACGGGGTATCCGTTCCGGTCGCCCTTCAGGACGCAGACCGTGTACGCGCGCGGAAGGGGCAGAACACTTCGCATCCGGAAGGTCTCTGTTCTGAGGTTCCCCTCATCCGCTCCGGATTCCCTGGCAAGGGGAGCAATAACCCAGCGCACCTCCGCCCGGGACCGGACAGGCTCCGGTTCATCCGGCGGCATCTTAGGCCCCCGGATCAGATTCCTGGCCGCAAGGAGACAGAGAAAAGCGCAGAGAACAAGGCCTGAAAGACGCAGAATCCGCATTTTCTCCCCTCCTGTCCCGTTTTTTCGCAACAGACGCATTATAGTGATTCACCGATTCTCCGTCAAGATTGTTCCATTCGTTCTTCTCCGTCATTCCGTTCACTGCTTCCGTCCTGACCGGGCCCGGGCAAAATTCTTTCCTCTGCGGGATATTGACACGGGCGCAGGTTCATGTTAGAGTCTACGACACAACATGCTGTTTACAATGATCACACTGGTTCTGATCCGACTGAAATGGAGGGGTATCCGACTATGCCTTCGAGCCCTGCGATCCCGAAGAAAAAGCGTTCTTTTCTGCAGAGAATGCAGGGGAACTGGGATCTTCTTCTGTTCTGTCTGCCCGGAATCGCGCTGACCGTCATCTACCATTATATTCCCATCTACGGCGTTCAGATCGCATTCCGCAACTACAAGCCCAAGAGAGGAATCTGGGGCAGCGACTGGGTGGGACTGAAGAACTTCGAACGCTTTTTCAATTCCGCCTATGCCGGGACCACCATCACCAACACCCTGGTGCTGAGTGTGTATTCCCTCATAGCCTCCTTCCCGGTGGCCGTCATTCTGGCACTGCTTCTCAACTCCCTCAGGCACAAGAAGTACCGCCGGGTCATCCAGGCCGTGACCTACGCGCCTCATTTCATTTCCGTGGTCACCATGTGCGGCATGCTGATCCTGTTCCTCTCCCCCCGCGTGGGCGTGGTGAACATGGTCATCAAGTCTCTGGGCTATGACCCCGTCAACTTCATGGGCAAGAGCTACATGTGGCGCCATATTTATGTATGGAGCGGCATCTGGCAGTCCATGGGCTGGAACAGCGTCATCTATTTCGCCGCCCTGGCAGGCGTCAGCCCCGAGTTCCATGAGGCCGCCATTGTGGACGGTGCCACAAAGTTCCAGCGGGTTCTGCACATTGACCTGCCCTTCCTGGTGCCCACCATGACCATGCTGCTGATTCTCAACTGCGGCAGCATTCTCTCCATCGGCTTTGAAAAGGCCTACGCCCTTCAGAACGACCTGAACCTTGGTGTCTCGGAAATCATCTCCACCTATGTGTACAAGGTGGGTATCATCAACCGGGATATTTCCTTCTCCGCAGCCATTGGTCTGTTCAACTCCGTGGTGAATTCCATTCTCCTGGTGGTTGTCAACGCCATCACCGGCAAAATGTCCGGCAACAGCCTGTGGTAAGAAAGGAGGATGCAGGTATGGAAGGCGCGAGACATCTCAAACGAACCCGCGGCGATGTCGTCTACGATACGGTCATATTCATCATCCTGACCCTGGTCTTCCTGGTGGTGGCCTATCCCCTGTACTTCGTCATTATCTCCTCCTTCTCCGATCCCGTGGCCGTGGCCGGCGGCAAGGTGGTGTTCTATCCCATCGACATCACTCTGGACGGATACAAGGAAGTCTTCAAGTCCAAGGAAGTCGTCAGGGGCTTCATGAACTCCCTTCTCTACACCGCGGTGGGCGTGGCGGTCAATCTGGGTGTCACCATCCCCACATCCTACGCCCTGAGCCGCAAGGACTTCCCCCTGAACAAGCCCATTACCTTCTTCTATATCCTGACCATGTTCGTCAGCGGCGGCATGATGCCCACCTACCTGGTGGTGCGTGACACCGGACTGCTCAATACCATGTGGGCCCTGATTCTCCCCGGCGCCCTGGGCGTCTACAACATGATCGTGGCCCGTACCTTCTTCACCACCACCATCCCCTCGGAGCTGATGGAAGCGGCCAAGCTGGACGGCTGCGGCAACACCCGGTTCTTCTTCTATATCGTCATGCCCCTGTCCGGTGCCATCACAGCCATTCTCTTCCTGTACTATGGCGTCGGCCACTGGAACAGCTACTTCAGCGCCCTGATCTATATCACCGACCGCGCCAAGTTCCCGCTTCAGCTGGAGCTGCGCAACATCCTTCTGCAGAACTCCGTCAACATGTCCAGCCGGGTCCTGACAGAGGCCGAGCTGGCTGAGAAGGAGCGTCTGGAAGCCCTGAAGGAAATGATGAAGTATTCCCTCATCATTATCTCCTCCATCCCCGTGCTGATCATCTACCCCTTCGTGCAGAAGCACTTTGTCAAGGGCGTCATGATCGGCTCCGTGAAGGGCTGACCTTTCCCCATGTCTCCAAGGGCATAATGCCCTAAAAATCAATAAGGAGGTACCCCGTATGAAGAAACTGGCCCTCATCCTTGCCGTTCTGATGGTTTTCGCGAGCGTTCCCGCGCTGGCGGATTTCAACGAGACCGGCCTGCCCATCGTCAATGAGAAGGTCTCCTTCTCCCTGATGATCGATGACAGTGGTTACGCGGAAGACAAACTGGTCTATGACATTCTGGAAGAGCAGACCAACGTTCACGTGGACCTGAACCTGGCTCCCTACCAGCTGCAGCTGGAAAAGATGGGCATCGCCCTGAGCACCGGCGACTATGCCGATGTCATCGCGGGCTGGCTGCTGGGCAAAAAGGACATCATCGACCTGGGCATGGGCGACCAGACTTTCCTGCCCCTGGAAGATCTCATTGCCAAGTATGCACCCAACATCCAGGAAGTTCTGGAGATCCCCGGCGTCCGCGCTTCCATGACCCTGCCGGACGGCCACATCTACACCATCCCCTACGTTGTGGGCGAGCCTGAAGCCACCTTCAAGCCCTACATCAACCAGGTCTGGCTGGAGCGCCTCGGACTGCAGGTGCCCACCACGCCCGAAGAGCTCAAGGCTGTTCTGATTGCCTTCCGTGATCAGGATGCCAACGGCAACGGCGATGCTTCCGACGAAATCCCCTTCTCCGGCGACCCCAACAACCTGTCCCTGGGCATGCTGGCCGGCTGGTGGGGCGTGGACGCCAACAGCGGCAACAGCGACTATCCTTACTTCGCTCTGGTGGACGGCAAGATTCAGTTCAACGCCAACAAGCCTGAGTTCAAGCAGTTCATCGAATTCTTCGCTGACCTGTACAAGGAAGGCCTGATCGATCCCGAAATCTTCACCCAGGATCTGGAGACCTGGAAGGCCAAGGGCAAGCAGGATCTGTATGGCGTGTCCATCGCCTACGGCCCTGGCGACTACTATCCGGATTATGAGAAGACCTCCGACGAGTATGCCAAGTATGGCCAGAACGCCTTCACCTATCTGCCTGTCCTGAAGGGCTGCGAGAATCCCATCTATCACCGCAACTCCTATGGCGTGACCCTGTTCCGGACCCAGGCCGTCATCACCGACAAGTGTGACGAAGAGAAGGCCGCCATCATCATCCGCTGGTTCGACAACCTGTTCACCAACGACAACAGCCGTCAGTCTCAGAGCGGACCTCTGGGCATCTGCATCGAGAAGATCGGTGAAGGCCTGTATCGCGAACTGGACAAGAGCGACTGGTCCGACGAGCAGAGCGAGAAGTACGGCTGGGCCAACATCTTCACTCAGTCCATGCCCCGTTATTATCACAATGACGTGGTTCTGGGCTTTGGCAAGGATGAGCCCGAACCCTCCTTCATGGATATCTGCGACGAAGCCTATGCTCCTTACCTGAACGAGCACTTCCCCGCCGTGTGGGCCACCAGCGAAGAAGACACCAACCGTGCTTCCATCCTGGCCACCGACATCAACACCTACGTGAAGCAGAAGATCGCTCAGTGGGTGTCCGGCGAAGCCAATGTGGCTGAGGAATGGGATGCCTACTGCGCTCAGCTGGAAGCCTATGGTCTGACCGAGCTGACCACCATCCATCAGCGCGCTCTGGGCGAAATCGAATAAGCCCATAACGGATTCTGACCCGTAAAAAGCCGGCCCCCGGTGCGGTTTCCGCACCGGGGGCATTTTTATCATCGGCTCTTCTTACCTGCCGTTTCGGATTTCGTCCCACATGGCACCCAGCAGCGCCCGGGAGGGGTCGCTTCCGTGGTCCCAGTACATGATGCCCAGAAGGTCTTCCTCCTTCAGATATCTGCATTTCAGGCGAATGGATTCCGGATCGTCATAGCTGATCAGACAGCTCCCGTTGAACAGATAGGGCGCTTTGGCCTCATCATCCCAGTAGCGCACAAATCCGTTTTTCCCGATGTATTCATTCACCAGTTTCGTATACCCGGGCCCGCCCATCCCGATGGTTTTCGCCTTCTGAAAGAGACCATGATTCACATCCGGCAACCCTTCCCAGTGCCTGGCGTAGAAGGCCGCCCCGATGACCAGCTTGTGCCGCGGAACGCCCGCGGCCATGAAATCATCCACACTGGATTTCACACTGCCGTTCAGCCGGTCTCCGGAACTGGTAAACAGTCCCGTATGATGTCCCGCCTCATCGTGAAAACCGCTGCGGATATCATAGGTCATGATCTGAACGTAGCTGCAGATATCAGCGACCCTGTCCATCTGGGTATCTTCCACAAAATAGTGCCCGGCGCCGGCCGCAATGGACACAATCCTGTCTTTTCCAAGGGCATCCCGAAGCGCCTGAAGGAGATGCGTATAGTTTTCACGGTCCGACGGGTCATGATCAATGCCCGCCGAACCGTTGCAGGGATATTCCCAGTCAATGTCGATGCCGTCCAGACCGTACATTTCCACAGCCCTGAGGCAGGATTCCGCAAAGGACATGCGCGTCTCCGCCTCCCTGGCCATCGTGGAGAAACCGCCGGCTCCCCATCCGCCCACGGAAAGGACGAATTTCAGACCCGGATTCATGGAGCGGATCCGTTTCACTTCATCGATGTGTTTCATACCGCTCATGTCCAGAACTTTCCCGTTCACATGTCCAAAGGCAAGATTGATATGGGTAAGCCTTTCCGCGTCCTCCTGCGTTACAAGGCTCAGGGACCCGTCCGTCACATATCCGAGAATCAGTTTTTCCATATCTGTTTTCCTTTCTGTCTGATATGCGTTTCTGCCTGACGGGAGTGTATCATCCGCCCTCCCGAATGGCAAGAACCACCCGTCCCGCCCGCGCAGGATCCACACAGCCCTGTCTCACCTGACCGGAAACCGTTCTTTTTCCGGCTCCCATACGCGCATTTCAGTGTGTTTTCCGGTTGTGTCCGGCAACTGTCCCCGGTTCGCATGCGGATGATCCTGCCTGCCATGGCCCCCTTCCGCCACGTCCGCATCCTCCTGCAGTCGGATGCGTCTCCCGGGTTCTTCCGCAACAGATGTCAGTTGTCAGGCGTTTTTCCACTTTTGACAGCTGTATTACGGTTTTACGAATACGCATTCTATTCCCAGTTTTGCAATGATTGCCATAGTACGCATTTTCAACTATTGATTTTTCTAGAGCAGAAAGAATGACAAAACTCGGAAATACAGACGATTGATCAAGCAAAAATCACATGAATATCAACAAAAACGTGATTGTAATCACATAATTCTTAAAAATAGTGTGATTTTTGTTGACTTCACCTTATGACCGCATTATGATCCAAACGAGAATAAGGGGTTGAATTTGAATGGGCAGGGGGAAATGATGAATATGAGACGTCTGATCATGAATGACCTGATCGCATGGAAACAGTCCAAAAGACGGAAACCACTTGTGCTGCGTGGTGCCAGGCAGGTTGGGAAATCGTGGATTCTTGAGGAATTCGGCAAGACGTTTCCCAATGGATTTGTGAAGATCAATTTTGACAGGGAACCGGAATTCGCCCAGTTTTTCCAGACGACAA
>CACYGY010000114.1 GCA_902774025.1 uncultured Eubacteriales bacterium | reverse complement strand
GAGGAAGATCCGGAGCAGGAAACTGCGGAAGATGGGCATGCACAGGCGATCCGCCGGATCCCGCCGGACAGGGACTGACTTTGCTCCTGAAGAACAACGGGACCCTCCGCGGAAATACACGCTTTTTCCAATCCCACCGGCACAGCGGGTTCAGGTGCCGGCTCCGGGGGATCCCTGGGTTTTTCCTGCAGGATATCCCTTTACAGGATTCGGAAAAGCGGCGGAGGAATCTCCCCCGGGGTGAAGGATGGACCTGACAGGTCCACTTTTTTCGGAAAAGCCGTGATACCCTTGGCTCATCAAAATCAGGGAGGCTGTTTGAGATGACACAGAACAGACCGGGAAGCAGCAATGGACAGATGGATCGCCGGTATATTCATCATCTGCTCAAGTATGGCCGGCAGGAGGAAATCCGGCAGATGGTCAGTCAGCATATCCGTGAGGCCTATCCGGATTCCTTTGTACCCTTCATGGATCAGATGATCCGGGAACACAGGGTGTCACGAAAGGACGTGGCTGTCCGTTCCGGGCTGTCTCAGGATTACGTGTATAAGCTTCTCCGGGGAGACAAGCGGACGGAGGAGCGCGATTACATCCTGGCCATGTGCTTTGCCATCGGCATGAATCTTCCGCAGACGCAGCATGCCCTGTCAAGCTACGGCATGCCGCCTCTCAGTGAACGGGATCTTCGAAGTCATATCATCATCCTGGCTATCCGTGACGGCTGCAGCATGAGCAGGCTGGATGCCATGCTTGAAAATGCCGGGTTCCCGCTTCTCAGGACCCGTCCGGACATGCCCAGGGCGATCATTACGGACACGGTCCCCACAGAGGAGAGTGCGGCAGTCAGAGAGCCGGCCGGTGCACGCAGGGTGTTTGAGGAGATCGATTCCTTCGTGGACGGTCAGCACAACGGCGGAAACGCCCCCTTCGATTATGACTATACCGGATGGATCAAACTGCAGGATCCGGAAGGACAGGTTTACTATGCTGAAGCTGTCTACATGACCGACTTCACCGGTTTCAGTGTTTACACGGAAGCTCAGTGGGAGGAAGCTGAGAAACGATGGAAGGCTTTTTCCGAAAACAGGGCTGAAGGAGAGGGTGGAAAAACCGGGGGGAGGGAACAGTCCGGTCTTCCTTCAGAGCCCCTGTGTCCCCTTGCAGCCTTCCCCGATGCGGACAGGCTGGAATTCTATGAAACCCTGGAGGATGCGGCCGCGTCTGAGTTTTTCCCTTTCTTCCTGGAGATCGACAGGCGAACAGACCGGAAAGTCCAGGAAGTTCTCCAGAAACTGGACGACACCCGGGCCTTCGGAACACGGATCGGCGCAGGCTGGCACGTACAGGCGCGGATCTATGTGGAAGCCTTCAATACGAATCAGCCCGAACTGCGCGAATACTATCAGATCATGGAGTACAGGGACGGCACGTGCCGGTATACCGCCACCCACGAGAGCTGCTTTATGCAGATGGAACTGGGGCAGGAACTGTATGAAGCCATCTTCGGGCCAAAGTGTGAACCGGAATTTTTCATTGACACGGACAGAATCGAATTCTGCGGCTGGCAGCAGCAGTACCGCTTCGTTTTCAATTACCTGAAAGCGAAACTGGATGAATATGCCCTGGCCAACTTCCCGGGCATGATCCATCTGGACCCGGCTGCCGTATCCCGCGAGCGGGTCACGGTCCTGATCGAATCCGGTGTTCTTTCCAACCGGAGCGGTCAGGCGGATGCGGCATCTGACGCCTTCAGGCAGGCACTTTCCGTCCTGGAATCCCTTGGAGCATCCTCCCGGGATCATCTTGCCGTGTATGTCTGCACCTGCTACAAACTGGCCTGTACACTGGGCGGAATGGGGAATCCGGAAGCCGAAGCATGGTGGGACCGTATCTGTGCCCTGAAGGAGAAGGTGAAGGAGGCGTCGGACGCCCATCCGGAGGACTTCAGAAGCGCATCGGGATGCGTTGCGGATGCCCTGATCCACCGGTTCCAGAAAACGGGTCCCGCCGGCAAAGCCGCCAGGCAGTCCATCCAGGAAGCCGTGCAGCTGATCGAGCAGGACCGGATCGAAGAGGACGACTGGGTCACGAAGTTTACGGCATACTGCCATCGGTCCTTCATCACGGAAGATGAAAACCTGGAGGCCAGTCTGAGGGATTACAGGAAATCCCTGGCGATCGCCCGGGACCATCATCTGGATCAGAATCCCCGGTGTGCCCGATCCGTGGCGGTTCAGTACAACAACTATGCCTGGGTCCTGTGGAACAGACTCGGCAGCGAGGAATCCATCCTGTACTACGGCAGGGCGCTGGATCTTCTGGAAAGCTACATGTCCTCCGGCGTTCTGGACCGGGAGACCCTGGATCAGGAACTGAAACGTGTGGGGAATGCCCTGAACAGAATCTACGCCGCCACCGGCCGGGAAAGGGAAGCGGAAAGTCTCAGGAGGCGGCTGGCCGAAGACGGTGTGATCCTGGAAAAATGACCGGGCACAAAGTTGGACCTTTCAGGTCCACTTTTTTTCCGGAGAAAGGGATAAACTGTCATCGTCAGGGGGAAACCGGACAGAAAAAAAGTCAGAACACAGAAGGGGAGGATTCGGACATGAAGAGATATTTCATTGAGGAAGCAAAATGCGGAGTTGCGGGGGGCGGCATGGCATGCGGTCCGTTTCCCGGGGTTGTGGCGGTCACAATCCGGTTCAGGTCCGGAAAAAAGACCCAGTGGATGAACCTTGTTGAAGTGGACGGATTGCCCGCTTTCTATCTGGCCGACCGTGATCTGCATGAGGAGATCATCCGGGATGAAGAAAATGAGGAGCTCAGAGAATATATGGAACATCACTTCATCGAGTCCTATAACGATCTGGATCTGACGGAAGACTATGACAACATCTTTTCCGGCATTTCGGAGGATCCGGAGAACCCGGCCGTACCGCTCATCCGCTATGCCATCGCCCTGGCAAGGTGTGAAATGGAGGAAGTTTCCGGTCTGATTGAGATGGCGAGGGGTCACTATGCGGACGAGCTGGAGATTCCCATGAGCGATGCAGAGGAGGAATTCAACGAAGAGAACGACCTTTGACGCTCGTGTGGCAAGGACAGGGGAGGACCGGCTGCGGGGGATGGTCTCCCCGAACCGCTGTATCCGGCTGAAAACGGCCCGCAGGCCTGCGGAAACAGGTCTGCGGGCCGTTTTCAGTCTCCGGGAACGGGCAGGGACTGAGAACAGATGCCGGAGGATGCACGGCGCTTCCGCGGGCGCCGGCTATTTTCATCCCGGAATCACGGAGGCTGACCATGACCGGGGCCCTGATTCTGCAGGGCGCATCCGGGGAATGAACAGCGCACGCCCCGGTCTGCCAGAACCGGAGGCGGGAATTCCGGGCTGCGGAGCGGAAAACCGGGACCGTGAGGTCCGGTTCATGAATCCCATGAATGCTCCGCGATCCCGGCATTTCCCTTTACGATGCCTTATCCATTGCCTCTTCCGTGTATTTTTCCCTGATTTCGTCCAGGGCGTCGATCTTTTCCCTGAAAAGGTTCATCAGATCCTTTTCCGCCATCAGGCCGTCCCCGTTGACTTCCACGCCTTCAAAGGTGATGGGCACGATCATGGGCGGCGTATCCATGGACAGGGGCTGGATGGAGCGAAGCTGCTCCACGCTCTGATACACCAGTTCCGTTTTGAAGAAGGATTGTCCCTTTTCGTCCGCGAAGCGTTCAAACACCACCTTCACACCGATGGGCGTGGTGGGCTCAATGGCGCCGGGCAGTTCATAGTCCTCCACGCCCAGTGCCGCCAGGAAGGCCGTGATGGTGGAATCATGCCCGCACAGGAAGGAAAATTCCCTGCCCTGGGCGTTCAGCTCCGCGTAGACTTCCTTCAGGATCGGATGGGCCAGGTTGGGGGCGAGCAGGGGAGAGGTGAACAGAATCTGTTCATACATCTCCAGAATGCTGCCGATGGCCTTCCAGTCATCCCACGTCAGTTCATGGCCGAAGGCGGCCTTCAGCGCGTCCGGTTCTTCATAATACTGGAGCACCAGGGCGTCGGCCACGGAAAGCGCGGTCCGGATGGGACCGGAGAGCTTCGGCTCGCTGCCCTCTTCCAGGTTAAGCCGGTGGGTATCATCCTTCAGCAGATCGCCGTACTTCCCGCCGGCATAGGCCTCGCTTCTGTCCATGTCCACGACCTTCATCAGCAGGGCAATGGCGTCCCGGATACGATCCCGGTAGGCGTTCAGGCTGTCCCCGCCGCTGAGCGCAGCCAGTTCCGCTTCAATGTCCCTGGCATAGTCATCGTTCATGAAGTGGATCAGGGGCAGGAACACACTGTCCCCCTGGTTATACTCCGTGTGGCGCTCAATGGGAACGACGGCCACCGGCAGAAGCCCGGCGGAGAAATAGCGCGCCGTGGCCTGGGTGCGCTGGAGGGCGTTGGCGTAGAAGCGGACCGCTCCGTCCCTGGGGATGTAATTCTCCGGGAACAGGCCCTCCTTTTCCAGCCACAGGCGGAAATACTGGCCCATGGTGGTCTCCAGCATCGCGCCGCGCAGGGAAAGCTCCCCGGTCTTTGAGGTCCAGTCAAACCACGGGTGGGGCGTGATCTCGCCCAGAAGAGAACCCTTTTCGGACAGGGGAGAGCGGATGTTGTGCCTGCTGAGCACAACCACCTGTTTCAGCTGGTAATCCCCGGCGAAGGAGACCGAAGCCGACGCCAGGATCAGCATTACGCACAGAATGAAGGCAGACAGTTTCCGACGCATGAATCCAATCCTCCTTATGTTTTTCAGTCAAGGGTCAAGGCGGGTCCGGGGCAGATCCCGGTCTGAGGGCGTTCCGGCAGAACAGACCCGGTTCCGGCCGGGACATTCCGGACAGAGGGCCATTTTCGGGACAGGATCCCATGCCGTGCGCTTTGCAGGCCCGCCGGGGCAACGGATCCGTTTTTTCCGGCCTTTTCCATCCCCTCCCGCCCGGGTGGAGCGCGCATCAGGCCGCTGCGGTTTTTTCCGGTCCGCCTGACGACAATGCCGCAGATCACGGTCAGGCAATGTTTGCCACGGGCCTTTCCGGGATATGTGCCATTGTTCCGCCTTGGGCAGGAAGCTGCCGTTTTCCGCGGAGCATTCCGTGCACACTGCCGGAACATCTGCCGAAGGAAAAAGCTGGCCCGGGTTTCAGAACGCTTCCGGCCTTCAGGCTTGCGAGGGGAAGAACGGGTGCCATGACCGGATATTCAGCGGTGAGGATGCATTCAGCCCCTCCGCCGGAGACCGGGCACTTCCGGGGCTGCGTCCATGCAGATGGCTTCAGAGGATGTCCGGCACAGCTTCCGTGAAGGGGCGGAAAATCCATTCTCCATGAGCACTTCCGCCCTGTCCCGGAAAGGCGGATGTCCCCGGAGCATCCGGGGGTGAGAGAGGTGAAAAGGGATTTCAGGGTCATGGCCTGCACAGGAATCCATGCCCCCGGGGAAGGACCGATCCGCCGCGGGATTCAGGCGGTTCGCGTCCGTCCCTGGGGCTTCCCGGATGCGCCGGGCGGAAAGGGCGCTGCTTTCCTGCCCGGGGCGGGCATGGGGGAACGCTTTGTCCGTGAATGCTTTCCCGATGCGTGCGGTGATCCGTTCATGCCCCGGTTCCCGGAACAGGCTCCGGGGCTTCCTTCTGCCCATCCATGGCGGCCGGCAGAGTCGCTGTCCATGCCCGTGACCGCCTCTTCACGGCGCCATGGAACCTTTTTTTCCGGCAGGAAACGGGGAGAACAGGGAAAATCCGCCGGCAGGCCCGGTCCTTATCCGCCCCGGGCCTGCCGGTCATCCTTCCTCCCGGGCCCGGGGCGTGAGGGAATTATTGCCCTTCCGCTCCGGCGACCACGTAAAGCTTGATGCTGAAGTTATCCGTGCTGATCATCTCAGAGGTCAGCTCCTGTCCCATCCCGGCCAGAAGAGCGGCGAGATCCTCGTTGAGGGCCGGCTCACAGTCTGCCCAGTCCGTCCACTGACCGTTTTCGTAAACGAAGCTTTCCCCATGATTCACCACGGCGATCCCGTACATGGGGGAGCCGATGAGCTTTGCCAGTTCCTTGCCGAAGGACTGGTTTGCGGCATACTCGTACAGCCTGACACCGTCCCTGTCCGTGATGGTCTCCGTCACCACCACGGCGATCCGCTCCCCGGGTCTGACCGTGAGATCGCCCCTGAGGGATTCGCGGTGGAAACCGGAATAGTCGTAATAGGCCAGCTTCTTTCCGAGGAATTCCCCGTCCTCCGGATTCTGCGCGTCCTCCTTCAGACGGTAAAAATCATATTCCACCCTGGCTCTGGCCTCAGCCGTTCTGGTGGATACGCCGCAGATGGCCACTTCCCGGTCCAGTGTATTCGTGAAGACGTTGGCCGTTCTGACCACATTCACGTCCTGAACCTTCATGTTCACGTTGCCCGCGGTAAACAGAGCGGGCATATAGTCATAGGCGAAGACACTCATGTCGCCGCCGGCCTGAAACAGGTCAATGTCAAAGGTCATGCTTTCGGGGGTTGTGATGTTCCTGTCATAGTAGGACAGATAGAAATATCCGGTGCCCCGGCCTTCGCTGTCCGGAATGCCCCAGTTGTTCTTCTGGATGGTCGTACCGTCCGCAAGGGTGACATAATCCGTCTCAGACCCCCAGGAGTTCTTCACGATCCACGCCCCGTCGCCCTCCGGCTGATGATCCTTCAGGAAATTCTCCCTGGAATAGTGATCGTCCCACCCGACAATGCAGACCGAGTGATTGAAAGGTATCTGGTTATAGGTGAACTGCGCCCAGGTATCCACGTTCATGTAACCGTCTTCCTTGAGCGGCTCCCCGGGCATGGACTGATCCGCCAGGAACAGGATGGATACACCGCGGCCCTTGAGCAGCTCGGTTTTCACCGCATACATGCCGGCATCATTGATTCCGACCCATTGATCATTCTCCATGAGGGTCAGGGACGGGAGCGAATTCCCGTCCACCAGTGTAAAGCCGGAGTAAACGTCACGGTTGGACCGGCCGTCCGCTGTGGTATCCGGAATCGTCCAGTCGTCCCCCCGCGTGTAATCGTTGATGCCCTTTCCGGCATTCCTGCTGACGGATTCGGAAACCAGCTGACAGGCTGCTTCCTCCAGCGTTTCCCATGAAATGCCGTCCGAGGTCATGCTCTCGTCCAGAACACCCTTGTTCTTCAGAATATCCACCAGGGTCTGAAGCAGTTCGGGATATTCCTCTCTCCGGTCAGAGAGATCCTTCAGGGTCATGTGCATGCCCGGCAGGCCGAGTTCCTGCTCCACGCTCCGGACTGCTTCCTCCCTGAATCTGTCCGGGTACTTCTCCATGAAGGCGGCGTCCGTCAGGCCCTCCGCGCCCCGGTAGGGGAAAGCCTCCTCGAAAACGGGACCGACGCCGGCGGCGAACAGGGTGGTCACCATAACGCCTTTTCCGCCGCCCTCAAAGGCCACCATGGGATCCTCTTCCTGATCCACGAAGTATAAGCCTTCCCCTGCCTGGCTCTCTTCGGTCAGCGCCGTAATGGGGCGGGACGCAAACCAGATCAGATGCTTCTCGGACAGGTCAAAATCCGTGCCCGTCATCTCCCGGTACTCCTCACAGGTCATGCCCAGGGAGGTGAGGATGCTGGTTTCCGCTGCGGCGATTCCGCCGAAGGACCAGCAGGAATTCCAGGGGTTCTGCCGCTTCACCGGGGTCACAACGCCGTAGGAGCGCAGGTCGAACCTGGAAGGCAGCGCGTCCGCGTCACTTTCCAGGGCAAAGGCGGGCACAATGCCTGCCACCAGGCAGAGAACGAGAAGCAGAGCAATCCGTTTTTTCATGGAATCCTTCCTTTCTTTGACCGCCGTCTTCCTGTGGGGAAGGGGCGGAATGTTTTTTGTTCTGATTCTGCCGGGGCTGTGGAAGAGCGCAGCGGCCTGAAGGCGGATCCGGACATTCATTTCCGCAATGGCCGCCTGCCCTGCAAGGGTTCCGTGCATGTTCCGACGGGCATCGAAAAAGGCACTGCATGGAATCCATCCCCCTCCGGAACCTTTTTCCCTTCCGGCCCTTTTGCCTGACCGGATGCCCGGCGGCATGCTTCCTTTTTTTCCGGGGGTGATCAGGCTTTTCTGCACCGGACGGAAAGGGAAAGCCTGATCTTCTGTCCGGCCTCCTCGGTTCTTTCCTCCGCGCAGGGCAGGGAGCCGCGCCGTCCTGAAGTCTTCTCTTTTCAGCCGGAAGTTTTCATGACAGGGACCGGGAAAGGGACACGCATATATTGTATACCTGACGGGGAAACCTTTCAAATCATATTTCCATGCCATGCCGGCGCCACCTCGAGAGAAACCCGCCCTGCCTGTCCTGAGACGCCATACATGATCCGGGTGCAGTTGAAAATGTTTGACGTTCTTTACTGCTGCTGTACACTCTGTCAGCTGCCGGGGCCGGCTGTTTTGCGGCCCCGGAGTCCTGAACTTCCGACCATCACGTATGGACCACCATCTGTCCTGCACTCTTTGTGACGTATAGTAAAATATTTATTTTTTCCAAAGCTGCTGCCTTTGCGGCCTGATCGTGCGTATATATGATTGTCCACGGTCAAGCGCCGGGACAGGAATACAAAAACGATGTGAAAATGAAGGAGGCAGATTTTATGAATATCAATCAGGATAACAATACAAGGGAACTGGATCTGAAGGAAGCCGAAACCGTCAGCGGCGGAAAAGTGCGCTATAAGGAAATTTTAAAGTATCTGACCGAGGAACAGAAGAAAGAACTGGAAGAGCTCGAGAAACGCGTCGCAAACAGATGATTTTCAGCGGCAGAACGATCCCACTTCGAAACACCGGGTTAACCGAACAGTGCATTCAGCACATTATCAAATGGACCCGACCGGGAGAGCAGCCTGCTCTCCCGGTTATTAAAAGCACGAAAAAAACGGCCCAAATCCCGGAGGAGCGCATGCCGGTGCTGCGGTCTGCCGTGGGCACATACCGGTTATGGTCTGCAAGTGGAACAAGACCGGTTCCTTTTCAAACTGCACAGTTCTGTTTTTTGCATTTTTATAATTTCCCAATGGGGCGGATCTGTTATGAAATGTGTTACCGCTCAACTGGGTTGTCAATGCATTGCCATACAGAATGTCACAATCCTGCTCTCAATAGTGTCATTGGGGAGCAAGGTTGAGACAGCCATGCTCGAAAGGCCGATGTCAATTTACAGACAGCGGCCTTTCGAATGGGGGCGGATAAGAATCTGAAGCTCTTGTAAACAAATTGAAGAGAGCGTAAATTCTTCAGATTTGTCAAACAATCCATATTTCAGGATCGCTTCCCGAAATGTGAATTCAACGCGCTCTTTCTTCTGATCAGGATACCATCTGCTTGAGAGAGGAAACCTG
>CACYGY010000113.1 GCA_902774025.1 uncultured Eubacteriales bacterium | reverse complement strand
TCCGCCCTGCATTCGGCGCTTTCGTGGATGATCCTTGCCATGTTCCCCATCACCGGGGCTTTCAGTCCCTTCCCCTTCGATTCCAGGAGACGCACCCTCAGGGTTTTGCCTCCCTGCCGGACACAGGCTCCGCCATCGCGGATTTCCACAGCCTTTGCCCCGAGATAGGAAGCCAGGCGGTATTCTCTTCCCTTCCAGTACACCACCCCGATGATGCCGGTAAAGGAGAAGCCGGGGAGAGGAATATCCGCAACGGACAGCATCAGGGACCCGCCCTGGGGGAGAAAAGTATGGGTCCAGAGATATTCCCTGGGAAAGGAACGCCCCTGGTCACCTTCCCAGTAACCCGGATCCTCACGGAAACGGTATTCCTCGTCGTTGACGGTCACGGTTCCGGTGACCGTGTGCCGCATGCTTCCCACCATATGCCGGCATTCCATGCGGGGCACCAGGGCAAAGGGTCCCATGATGTCATACCTGAGCGGGGTCACGGGACCGAAGGAGAGCTCGCCCTGAAGGCGCAGATCCCCGGAATCCAGACGGAGCCGGAGTCCGTCCGGGCTGAAGGTGTTGGGGCCGATCCGGATGAGGCTGCCCTTGTGGAAATAGTCCTCATATGGAAAGTCGATTGCCCATGCCCCTTTTTCCGTGATCACCTGGATGGAGGCGCTGCGGTTTTCGCCGCTTCCGTGGGTGGCGGCGATGAAGGCGATGGTTCTGAGGGCAGACTGGCACTTGTAGTAATAACCAAAGAAAGAGTCCTTCAATGTTTTCCTCCATGCTTCCGTTTCCGGGACCTGTTTTCCTGCGGAGGTGAACAGGCCGGAGCGGATGATGCTGCGGCATTTTGCCGCGGGATGTGAGAAATGCTTTCCCTCTTTTTCCCGCTTGCCGGGAGGAGGGAGAACGGAATCCATGAGGGGAGGGAAAGGAAAAGGGAACGTCGGAAAACGCCGGTGTTCACTGGGCGTAAACACCGGCGGTATCGGGAAACGCACCCGGTTCCGGGAACTTCATGCGTAGCCTTTCCGGAAGTGCTTTTCATTCATAGGATTTCGGAATGATTCCAAGTCTTTTGGCTTCGCTGATGAGGTGCGGGATTTCCAGCAGGGAAATGTTCACGCCATGCCTTTTTGCCAGAGCCCTGAACTCAAGGATGCTGGTCTTTCCCTGCTCGATGAGTTCCGCCACTTCCTTCCGGATCTGCGGATCCGATTCGTACCGCTTCATCAGTTCCTCGACGGTGGTTGCCATTGTGTCTTTTCCTCCAATTCATGCAGGCGTTTGAAACCGGACATTGCAGCCTGACCGGTGCCGCAGATGGGCAGGGACCGGTCTGACCATAGTCACGGGGGTATTCGATGCGGAGGGGAGGATTCCTTCTTCCGTCCTGTCCGACCGGACGGAAAAGAAAGGAATCCGGACCGGCAGAGGCATGACTGAAACAGGGCAATGCACCATGGTCCCGGATTCCATCGGCAGAACAGGAAAAAGCATCACGGGATCCCTGCTGCCCGGACGGTCAGCACGCTTTTCTGCGCCGTGCGCCATGCCAGGGGATGCACCAGCAATGCCCGGAACACGGTGGTCGTCTTCCGGAACATTGCGGTCATGAAGAACACCCGGAAGAAAGTCCCGAAGGGGAGAATGATTCCGGCAGGGACGCGTCCGTGAAGGCACGGAAGACGGGCGGAGGATCCTTCACGTGATCGCCGATCATTTTCTCCATCCAGATCATGCTGTACCAACGGCCGAACTTATACCCGCAGCGATGAAATTCCCCCACCTTTCTGTATCCCATATGGGCGTGAAAGCCGGCGCTGTTCGCGGTCAGGTATTCGTCCTCTGCCTCCGGAAAGGCGATGCAGGCGTAGAGGTTGAGGATGCCCATCTTTCCGAGCTCTGCTTCCAGCCTTTCGTAAAGCAGTTTTCCCAGACCGCTTTTCCGGAACGGATGATCCACATAGATGGTCACTTCACAGGAAAAATCATAGGCTTCCCGGTCCTTCAGGGGCCCTGCGTACGCGTATCCCTCAATCCTGCCGTTTCTTTCGGCAACCAGAAAGGGATAGCGGGACAGGGTTTTTTCCATTCGGGCAGCGAATTCATGGATGGCGGGCGAGCGGATTTCAAAGGAGATCGCTGTATTCTGCACATAGTAATCGTAGATCTCCCAAAGCCGCTCTGCGTCCGTCTCCTTCGCGGTGCGGATCACAGTCACAAGGCAGCCTCCTCCGGTTCTTTTCCTGGGTTTTCACAGGGGCATGGTTTCTTTAAGCCTCAGGGATGCTCATTCAGGGCGTGTCAGTCCCACGGATCCCTTATCGTCCTCCGGCGGGACGGCCGGAATCACTGCATGGGCCAGCATCCCGGGAAAAGCCGGCCGATTCCTCAGAATCTGTCAGCTCCCGTTTTCCGGACGGAGGATGACTCAGAACCGGAGCGGCAGGCGGCCACGGTCCGCTCTTTACGCGGCGTATGCCCGCTCCTTTCGAATTCTGTCTGGATTTCTGAAGGACGGATTCTGAGCAGGTCCGTCGCAGCCCGGAAAGATGACGCGGCCGGAGAAAGCTTCGGTGTGGAACACCGGAGTTCTATTTCCCCGGGAAGACATCCCGGACAGATTCCCGTCCCGGCGGATGCCATGCAGAAGAGCATCCCTTCCTTACAGATAATCCATTCACACTCTCCTGTCAAGAACCCGGGAAACCGTCCGGGGTTTTCAGGGCACGAAGCAGGCATGCTCCGGCCCTTTCCTTCCTCCGGTGCCATGATGGACAAAGCTCCATGAACTGTGATACTATGGACAAAACGCAAGGAGGAAAAACCTATGTACAGACTGTGGGACATGCTGGATGAGCTGAAGAAATACCGCTGGGTGGAGCTCTCCCATTCGCTCAGCAATGACAGCCCTTACTGGGCAGGGATTCCGGAGGGATCGGTGGAAATCGGCAAGGTGGTCTTTGACTGGGGAAATCCCATGCTGGAGTGCCTGATCCAGACCTTCAAGTTCCCCGGACAGTTTGGCACGCACATCGACTTTCCCGGCCATTTCGTCAAAAACGCCCCTCTGTCGGAAGCCTATGGTCCGGAGTGCATGACCTATCCCCTGTGCGTGGTGGATATCACGGACAAGGTTGCCCGGGATCCCCACTACGCCGCCACCGCGGAGGACATCAAAGACTATGAGGCAAAATACGGCGACATCCCGGACGGGGCCTTCGTGGCGCTCCGCACGGACTGGTCAAAGAACTGGCCGGACATGAAAGCCCTCTCCGGGATCGCAGAGGACGGAAGCGAGAACTTCCCGGGCTGGTCCCTGGACGCGCTCCGGTACATCTATGAGACAAGGAATGCCGCAGCCAACGGTCATGAAGCCCTGGATACGGACGCTTCCGCAGAGGCCGCGAAGGCGGAGGATCTTGCCTGTGAACGGTATGTTCTTTCGAAGGGCAAGCTGCAGATTGAGGTGCTCTGCAATCTGGATCAGGTGAAGCCCGCGGGTGCCCTCCTGTTTGCCGCCTGGCCCAGGCTCGAGGGAGCCACGGGACTTCCTGCCCGGGTGTGGGCGATCACGGAATAAGCAGCTTTTCAGGCCGGCGGGGGAGCCTTCCCCTGCCAGGCCCCTTTTTGATAACACCTGAATGAACAAGGAAGCGGAGGAAGACAATGCGCTGCAGACGGCTTGGAAAGACCGGAGAGATGGTCAGTGAGATCGGTTTCGGAGGCGAATGGCTGGAGCGGCACGCCATGGAGGAGTCCGTTGCTCTGATGAAATATGCCCACAGCCTGGGCGTCAACATTGTGGACTGCTGGATGCCCGATCCGAAATCCCGGGACATCATCGGAGAGGCGATCGGGGAGGACCGGGCCGGATGGCTGGTCCAGGGCCACATCGGGTCCACATACCAGAAGGGGCAGTATACCCGCACCCGGGATATTCAGCAGTGCAGGATCGCCTTTGAGGATCTTCTGACACGGCTGAAAACGGATTATATCGACCTGGGCATGATCCACTATGTGGACCGGATGGATGACTGGGAAACGGTTTCCCGCCCGGGCCCCTACCTGGATTATGTCATGGAGCTGAAGGCGAAGGGTCAGATACGGCATGTGGGCCTCAGCACCCACAACCCGGTGATTGCCCGGATGGCGGCGGAAAGCGGCCTGGTGGAAATGCTTCTTTTCAGCGTGAATCCCGCCTTTGACCTTCTGCCGCCCACGGATCAGATTGAGAACTATTTCGCCGACCGGTACGCGGAGGAACTGCGCGGGACGGATCCGGTCCGCGCGGAAATGTACAGCGTATGCGAGAAAACGGACGTGGGGATCACCTGCATGAAACCCTTCGCAGGCGGCCGTCTCTTTGACGGAAAGCGTTCTCCCTTCGGCATTCCCCTGACAGCGGTGCAGTGCATTCATTACGCCCTTACCAGGCCGGGGGTGGCTTCGGTCCTGTGCGGCTATGATACCATGGAGCAGATTGACGCCGCTGTGGCCTATGAAACGGCCTCCGACAGTGAAAAGGACTATGCCGGCACTCTGGTCCATGCCCCCAGGCATTCCTTTGCAGGAGAGGCGTGCACCTACTGCGGTCACTGCAGGCCATGTCCCGCCGGGATTGATATTGCCATGGTGAACAAGCTCTATGATCTGGCCGTCATGCAGGAGGAGGTGCCCGCATCCCTGAAACAGCACTACCTCGCCCTGGAACACTTTGCCGGGGAATGCGTGGGCTGCGGGGGATGCGAGAGCCGGTGCCCCTTCGGGGTGAAGGTGGCGGAGAGAATGAAAAGGACGGCCGGGCTCTTCGGGAGATAAGGGGAGAGACCTTCAGGCGTGAAGGACGGGGAGAGCTTCGGATCCGCCGCGTGTCTGCCCTTCCTGCGGCATGCTCAGCCTGTTCCCGGGGGACGGCTGTTTTCAGATGACTTTCTTATTCTTCCACTTTCCGCTGCGGAAGCGCCGGATATCCAGCGCAGCCTTGATGCACCAGTCCAGAACCATGGCCAGTGCGATGCCGATCACGCCCATCCCCATCCACAGCGCCAGGATCCAGGACAGCAGCGTACGGCAGACAACGGTTGCGAAGATCGAAGCCCACATGGTGAACCGCACATTCCCGGCTGCCCGCAGGCCCGAGGAAAGCGGTCCGGAGAAGGGCTGGACCGTTGCGGAGAACAGGTTATGGATCGCGACGATCAGCAGGATCAGCCGTTTCGTGTCCCTGCCCAGATCATACAGGGGCAGAAGGGCCGGCGTCAGCAGCATGACGATGATGTTCCATACAAGAGCGAGTGCAACGGAAAGCCGTGTAAGCTTTCTCATATACCACTCCGCCGCTTCCATGTCATCCGCCCCCGCACACCGGCCGATCACCGTGATGAACACCGTACCCATTGAGATGCCCATACAGGCCGCCAGTGACCAGAAAGTCTGACCGGTGGTGTTCGCGGCAATCTGGGAGGTACCGAAGGTGGCCGTCAGCATTCCCAGCACAACCTTCGCCGCCTGGAACAGCGTGTTCTCCACCGAGTTCGGAATCGCAACCCCGAGGATACGCCTTGCCATGCTGCCCTTCAGGCGCAGCACATGCTTCCATGTGATCCGGATTTCCTGGTTTTTCCGGAAGCAGAGCCAGGCCATGACAGAGGCGGCCACATACCAGGAGATGACGGTGGGCCAGGCGACGCCCGCCGCGCCGGCGCGCAGGGCGAAGATGCCGACTGCGTTGCCGATGACATTGACGATATTGGCAGAAAGGGATACCTTCATGGTCACGGAAGTTCTGCCCATAGTCCGGTACAGCGCAGCGCCTGCATTGTATGCCGCATTGGCCGGGAAGGACAGGGAGACAATCCGCATGTAGGTCTCGCATGCGTTCATCGTTGCCGCCTCGGTGCCGGGATACATCCGGTGCAGCAGTCCGGAGCCGAACAGAAGCATGAATGCCATGCATGCCAGTGACAGCAGCAGGGAGAGATGGAAAACCTGGGAGGCGGCCAGGATGCCCTTCTCCCGGTCCCTGCTGCCGATATACTGAGCGACCACCACGGATCCGCCTGCTGAAACAGCCGTGAAGAGATAGATGAAAATCGTATGGATCATCGTATCCAGGCCGACACCCGCCACGACCGCTTCTCCGGCGTGACTGACCATCATGGTGTCAGCCAGGCCGACCACCATCTGCAGCAGCTGCTCAATCAGCAGCGGGATGATCATGGCTTTCAGCATGGCATTGGTAAAGATCTTCCGGCTGTCCGCCAGGTGAACCTTCGGTTCAATGACCCTGTCCAGAAAACGCATCCTGCTTCCTCCCCCGTTTCATCGGGACCAGTCTCCTTTTTCCATTTCTACAATACCATGGCTTTGAAGGATTGTACAATGCGGATCCCGAAATCTCCCGGGACAGGAGCGGATACCGGTGGGGAAGGCGGAAAGGACGGACCCATCCCTGCTTCACGAGGATCAGGAGCTTTTCCGCAGCGGCGAAACATCTGCTGACCGCTCAGCCTGCCGGAACCCGTTCCGTGACCGGATCGTTCCCTTTGAAAGTTCTCCCTCTGTTCCGTCCATCGGCCAGGACGCTTTCCTGCCGAGGGACGCCGGACCTTCGGGGAATCCGGAACCGGTTCATATTGAGCGGACCGCCATTCCGGTTATCCCGGCCTGCTGTCCATGGAAGAGAAAAGGGGCGGATTTGCCGTGACAGCCGGGTTATGGTAAACTGCCGGAAAAGGTTTCCGGTGACCGGGACCTGTGCTTTTTTCTTTATGATGCATCCAGGGAAAGAGGATTGTTTTTTCCATGAAGCAGAGCCTTCTATCTGCCCGGCTGTGCCGGGATTATCCGGACCGCCCTGCCATTGCGGGCAGCGGCACCAGTTTCACCTATGCGGACACGCAGAAAGGGATTTCTTTGACACGGAAAAAACAGGCAGATGGCGGCAGGAGCTGCGTTCTGCCTGTTTCGATTTTGCATGCTCATTGGAAAACCCGGTGGATTCGGGACGGAAGGCGCAGATGTCCCTGTGGTCACCCGGCTGTGCCTGAACCCTTTTTTATCAGATGAACGGACAGGCGTAGATGGGCGTGCAGAAGATATCTTTGTCTTTGGAAAAGTCCTTTGTGTGAATGATGTATTTCTTCAGGATTCTGGCAGAGAACTTCACACAAAACTCATCCAGAGAAACGTGTCGGTCGATCCTTGATGACTTGACCTCTATCGGACATATCTTGCTGCTTCTGGAAATGAGGAAATCGATTTCCCGCAGATGGCTTCGTTCATCTGTCCTGAATGTATAGTAATACAGCCCATCTCCGTTGGCCGTGAGCATCTGGGCGACCATGTTTTCGTAAAGGTATCCGAGATTTGCCGGGAGTTTATCATTCAGCAGTTTCTCATACACGATGTTTTCTGTAAAGGATTTGTCCCTGAACATGAGCGTCGTGAACAAACCTGTGTCGCAGACAAACATTTTGAACTGTTCCAGGCTCTTGTTTGCACTAAGTCCGGTATCCGGATCGCTGACATGGTGAGAAAGAAGGATTGTCCTGGAATTCTCCATTTCAGAGACAAGCTTCAGGATATCTTCTGCCCTGGCTGATTGAATGACGCTGGATACATGGTAGCGGGAGGCGTTCCTGTTCAGCTGTGCCGGTATTGCATCGAACAGCCTGGCGGCCCTTCCCGTCGGATCTACCTTGCCGAAATCGTCCTCATACAAGTTCAGAATATCTCTTTTTACATCATCAACAAGCCTGAAGTTGTTTGAATCGATGTACTCACGAACAGCCTGCGGCATGCCGCCGATCAGCATGTACAGTCTGAAATTGCGCAGAAGCGTCCTGTTTGTCTGTTGCCCGATTGGTTTTCCGGATTCAAAGCATTTGCGAATCAGACCATATGTAGCGGTATCACCCAGTGCCCAGAGGAACTCCTCATAGTCCATCGGGTACATGGATATTTTACGTTCTTCGCTGGGAATTACGATATCCTTGACGTTTTTACGGATGGAAATCAGAGAGCCTGTTTCAATGAAATCATAGCGGTGATCCTGGACAAGATATTTGATGGCCTGTCTTGCACGAGGGCAGAGCTGTACCTCATCAAAAACGATGACAGATTTCCGCTCAGTCAGATCGACATGATACTGAAGCTGAAGCTGGAGGAACAGATAGTTCAGATCAGATATGTCATCAAACAGGCGTAAAACGCTCTGCGGCGCACGGGCAAAGTCGATAAAGATACAGCTCTCGTATTCGTTCCTGGCAAATTCACGGGCAATCGTGGTCTTTCCTACACGTCTGGCGCCTTCAATCAATACAGCTGTTTTTCCGGCTGATTCTGTTTTCCAGGTGAGCAGCGATTCGTAAATCTTTCGTTTGAACATGGTATCACCTCATTTTTGCGGACTGAAACAATGCACTGGAAACCAAAATTGCGGTCTGCAAGCAACGAAATAACCGCAAAATTGCACCTTACATGAGAACGATATACTGCAGAATTTCGGTTTGTCAAGAGAGGAAGCGGTTTATCTGGCGAAAATCAAGGGAATGACAGGCGAGATCAGGGTATCTGTGTGTGTCTGCCGGCCACTTCGAAGCCGTTATGCGGGAAGCGGAGACGGGGATATCGTACCGCTGACCTCGCTGAGGCCATCACACACAGGAAGCCGCAGAACATTTCCTGGCCCGCTGGAAACAGTATTTTTTATACGTCCTTTTTCAGCAATGTTCTTTCGTTCGGCCTGAACCATCCGTTCTGCAGCGGATACAGGCGTTCAGTGAAGTTTTCAACGCCCGACCGGTGGGTTGAAGGATGGAAGGACATCGAGAGAGAAGGTCAGCAGCTGAATTGCGGCACGCCCCAAAAGACAGACTGAAAATCTGCAAAGAAAGTGCCATGCTGCTCTGGCCGGGTTACGCTGCGCGGAAAAAAAACGTCCTGGCGGATTGAGGTTTCATCTTCCCCGGAACGGTCAGGCCTGACAGGGATCAGGAACCGAACGATCAGCCTTGCATGGATTGATATCGCCGTCGCTCCTCTTCAGGAAAGCCTTGCAGATGCAGGCAGCGGCGGCGAAATACATTTTCTGAGCATCCTTCCGCCTGGCGCTGCCCTGCCTGGAAACTGCGATATGGCTGGGAATGGCCTCACAGAAGCTGCAGACGATCAGTCGTGCCCATTCTTTCTGTTCCACATATTCACGCTTTGAACGTGGAAGTGGAAGAAATCTGTTGTATACTTAAGGTCACGAAAAGAATTTTCCCGGCTCCATCTGAGATGGCACAGATCTTTGATGACTTCCGCCGGGAACCTTTCACGGTCCAGGCTGGCATGTGCTCGAAAACCCCTTCGGATCCTTCAACGCACAGGATGCAGTGGAGCAGGGTTTGGCTTACTGCAGACAGCCGTTTGAAACGGACAGTTAAGACATAATTTCCGGACATTCTCGGACATAATTCCCGGACACAACCAGTCTTGAAATCCGGACAGATTGT
>CACYGY010000112.1 GCA_902774025.1 uncultured Eubacteriales bacterium | reverse complement strand
CTTCGGGGCGAAGATCCAGGGCAAAACCGACATCAAGAACTACACCGATTACCTGGTGGAGAACGCCAGCCCCTACATCATGACCTGGGTGATCGAAGGTGCGAAGAAAGCCATCGACGCCGGATTCAAGCTGCACCCGCCCAAGTGTGTCCAGGATGCCATCAATGCCTACCGTGAGGGCAATGACTGGCTGGGTCATTTCCTTGAGGAATGCTGTGATGTCGGCCCGGCGCTGAAGGAAAAGTCCGGCTCACTGTATCAGCAGTATCGGGCCTTCAGTACCGAAAACGGCGAATACGTGCGAAGCACGACGGATTTCTATTCCGCGCTGGAAGGCGCAGGCTTTGAACGGAAGCGCCTGAAGGAAGGCCGGATGGTTTTGGGACTGAAGCTGAAAGCCGGACAGGATTTCGCATAAGGACACGGCATGACAAGTTTCCTCTTCGCGTAGAACTCCCTTAATCCGGACATGAAAATTCCGCGGAACAGAGACATTAAGGCATTCGCGTTGAAAAAGTAGTCGTACCCACCATTGTCCCCCTGGTCTGAATCATCTTCAGATACAGATTCGGACACTTGTCCTGCCATGGGCGAAGTCTCTGTCAATGCTCCAGGGGAATGCGTCAATGCCAAACGTTTCCGGATTCAATGCAGTAGGAAAGCGTCTTTTCGCAGATGACCGGTTTCGACTGGGTCGCCGGGCATGGTGAAGTGCCCTGATGGAGCAACGGAACGACTGCATTCGCATCAGCCCCTGCCCGGGAAGCAGTCAGATGAGCGCCTTGTCATGCGTCAGCTGGCTGATATTCCTTCTCCGTTGTACCGGAATCAAACCAAAGCCAGTCAAACCTGCATCCGGGATAAGTGGAGTACCTGCTGCAGGCACCCGGACTGCGGTCTCGCCGGTTTCGTATAAAGGTTGCATCCCCGGGGCAGGCGGCGGTACAGTTCTGTACCGGACATGCAGGTCTTTCACGGCCGGACCTGCAACAAAGACCGGCACTTCGCCAACTTCGGCCTGATGGTGGACAGCAGAGCCAACAGGCCCTGTTCCTTCGCACCGCTGTTCGACCACGGGCAGTTCCTGCTCAACTGCGGCATGAGGGATGATTTTGAAAACCCGGATGCCTGCGCGAAGACAAGGCTGTCCGCGTATCATGTCCCGTTTGAAAACATCGTCAGAGCCTTCTGCTCAGCGCGCCAGCGGGAGAAGCTGCGCCGGATGTCCGATTTCTCCTTTGCGCAGGACAGAACGTATCATCTCCCCGCCTGGCGTGAGAAGGCCCTTGAAGCATGGCTGCGGAGGCGCGCCGGCGAACTGATCGGGCTCTCCCTGCAGTCCTGATCCGCAGCCTGGTCTGTGCGGGTCTGCCATGACCGGTTTCAGTTTTTCCACCGCAGTCCCCGCCTTCGTCTCTTTCGCCCGGCCCGCCGTGGCTGCCGGGAAGGTCTGCGCCATCGATCCGGCCGCCTGTGGAAGGGCTGCAGGCGGGCCGTGAAACGCTGTCCGATATACACTTATAAATCATTTGACCACAGCCTGAACATGTGATAAATTTATAAGAGACAGATGCTAATCTTACGAGCCTGGGACAGGTCCTCGGAACCGGGAACGGTTCCGGCTGCGGTCCCACGGCCTTTCGAATGCGGGGTGTTTTCATTGGATGATTTCAGCCGGTCCGATCCAAGAAAGGCAAGGCGGCAGGTGAAGCTGCCGCAGAAGGTATGGAAGTTCATCCATGACGTGAATTATACAGCCATGTCCGACCCGGACCGGACGGCGGTGGAAGACGGTGCACGGAAGTATACATACGGCATGATGTTCCGGGAATGGGAACGCTATGCCGCCGTGTTTTCGGCACTGGGCATAAGCGCCGGGAACCATGCGCGGGCGGGGCTTCTCGGTTCCACCTGCGCGGAGGTGATCTTCTCCTTTTACGGCCTGAACATGGCGGGAGCGGATGTCTCCCTGCTGCCAGCCTACTCCGTCCTGACGCCGGAAAAGCTGTGGAATACGATCAGGGACGAACATCTGACGGATTTTATCGTCACCGATGATTTTGCCCAGCCCGGTCTCATCGCGGATCTGTTCAGGCGGCGGAAGGAACTGGGTCTTCGGAACGTCATCATCCTTCATGTGCCTGTGGCGGGCGTGACGGTGCACCCGGCCCTGCGGGCAGCCCAGGAGGCCAAATATCTGCAGCTGAAGCTCATGTACAGATCGGCATGCATGGAGCATCTGCTGGCGGCCCATGCCGGCGGTCCCGTGAAGGACACCGTACAGGAGAGCTGCGATACCGCCTGCATCCTGCATACCTCGGGCACCACCGGCGGCGCCGGCAAGCCGGTCCCCCTCTCGGACGCCGCGCTGAACGCTGCGGCCGCCTGCTTCTACGACATGGAGGACCTGAAACTGCCCTGGGAGCATCTGGTGACCGCCGCCATCGTGGACCTGAGCAACGCTTACGGCATCATTGATCAGGTGCATGTGTCCTTTGCCATGGGCGCCACGGTGGTCTGCGTTCCGGGCAATGCGCTGAACCCCTGGCTGTACAAGGCCATCCCCGAGCATAAAATCTCCTTTCTCTTTACCATCAGCGCCATGTTTGAGCACTGGATGAAGATGCCCGGGCACGGGGAGATGGATTTCTCCTCCCTCCGCTTTGTGGTTCTGGGCGGCACATCGGTGTCCGCCGCGGACAAGCGGAGATATCTCGAATTTCTGCAGAAACACGGAGCCGGTGAGATCACGATGCTGAACGGATACGGCGTCTCCGAGCTTGGCGGCGCATGCTGTCTGTCCAGCGCGGACATCGGCGATGAAGCCATTGGATTCCCGCTTCCCGGCGTACAGGTCCGGATCTGTGACGAAGCGGAGAACCGGTACCGGTCCCCCGCCGACGCGCCCTGTGAAGGCGTTCTCTATCTGACATCCCCCTCCCTGGCCACCCTGGAGCTGGACGGCAAAACCGTCATCCGGACGGAGACCATCGGGGATGAGCCCTATGTATGTACCAACGATCTGGTGAGCATGGACGAGGCCGGGAAACTGACGTTTCTCGGCAGGGCCAGCCGCTATTTCCTCAATGAGGAGGGCAGGAAGTTTGAATCAGCCCGGGTGGAGGCGGAATTCTCCCGCCAGAACGGGATCGGACGCTGCGCGGTGGCGCCGGTCTACGTCAAAACCACCCACGACAACATTCCCATGCTCTGCGTTCAGATCTCCGCCCCGGCGGAGGAGGCCAGGGCTCTGGTCCTGGACGCCCTCAGACGCATCTATATTGTGGAGAAGACCCTCGGAGCCGATCAGCTCCCCTGCCGGATCATGATCGTAAAGGAGCTTCCCCGGAACGGCAACGGCAAGGTGGATCTGTACCGGCTCGGCAGAGGCGAGGCCGAGGGGGACATGTTCACCCTGGAGCCCGTCCGCATGCTGGACCGCCTGGCGGATTTCAGGCTGCGGCCCTGTCAGGAGGGACCGGCGGACATGATTCAGGAGGTATTTGACGGGATTTCCCCGGATTTCAGGGAAAGCCTGCCATTCCATAAAACCAGTTCAACCGACAAGAATGAGGAGGAAACAAAGATGGAAAACAGCAGGAACGTGCTCGGAGCCTTCAACGCCATGAACCGCATGGGCAGAGCCATGATGAAGAACATGATGAATATGAACCCAGGAAAGCCCGGCGCCAGCCCCTTCTGCGACATGTCCGGCATGATGAAGAAGATGGCGGACATGAACCGGATGAACCAGAAGGCCGCGGACATGATGCACAATGCCAGGAACCAGATGGGGACTCAGGCGGGGAACATGCTTCCCCAGATGCAGGCCCAGATGAATCAGATCGTCAGCTGCATGAACATGATGAACCAGACCGCCCTGAGCATGATGCAGATGGTGTACGCCCAGAATCTGCAGATGATGAACCAGTTCTTTGAGATGGCCGGGAAGCAGGCTGCGGCGGCTCAGAACCAGACCGGGGAAGCCGGGGCGGAGGAAAGCGCGGCCCAGCCGGACAGCGGTGAAACGGAACACGGTGAGGACAAATGAAATCCAACAAAGAACAGGCTGTCTGGTCCTATGTCCGGGAGCAGAACACTGCAAAGCCTGAGCAGCTGTGCAAAACAGCCCTGATTGACTGCACGCGGGAGTACACCTACGGGCAGATCTTCACGGAGTGGGAGCATTATGCCCGGGTGTTTTCCGCCCTTGGCATCACGGAGGAAAACGCCTCCCGGGCCGCCATCGGCGGCACTGTCTCCGCGGAGCCGCTCTTTGCCTTCTACGGCCTCAACATGACCGGTGCGGAAGTTTCCATGTTCTCCTATCCCGATTTTCTGCCCGGAGGCCAGTGGAAGCAGATGGTGGAGCGGGAGAAGATCACCGATCTGGTGCTCTCCGATATCATGATCACACCGGAAATGTGGCCGGAAATGGAGCGGGAAGCGAAGAAGCTGGGGGTGAGGCACATCATTCTCCTGCATTCCCGCCTGGGCGGCCCCTGCACGGGCCCGGCCGAGCTGGTGTACAACGAGTACAACCACCATATGCTCCGCAGGCAGAAGGGCACGGTTTTCATGGAGGACCTGCTGCGGCAGTACGCCTCCGCGCCCATTGTCTGTGGCTCGGGGGCCCCGGACCGGCTGGCGCTGATCACCCACACCTCCGGCACCACCCGGGGCACCCGGAAACCGCTGCCCTATACCGGCCGTTCGGTGAATACCGTGACGGCGGATGCCAGGAATGTCTACCATAAGCTGCTGGGCAAGGGGGTGGATGCCCAGCTCCGGTGGGCGCCGAGCTTTGACTTCAGTTCCTTCCTCTGCTTCTGCCAGGCCAACTCGAGCCTGGCCAACGGGGATACCGTGGTGCTGACCTTCTTCGGTTTCATGCACCCCCGGTTCATCCGCGCGGTGGAGTATTACAGGATCAACATCCTGTTCGTGTCCGGCTTCATGATCGACCGGTGGATGAAGCAGAAGGATGCGGAGAAAGTCTCCTTCGCCTCCGTGGGGGTCTTTTCCTACGGCGGATCCTATACGCCGCCGGAGAAGAACCTCCGGTACCGGGATTTCCTCCGTGCCCGGGGCTTTCACGGGACCATCTTCAGAGGCTACGGCATGTCCGAGACGGGAGGCGCCCAGATCGAGTGTCCCCCGGACTGCATGGAGGATATCCTGGGCTGGCCCCGGCAGAAGGAGAACTACCGGATCCAGGACGAGAACGACGGAAAGTTCTACAAAGTGGACGACGGTCCCCGGACAGGCGTCATGTATGTGGCCTCCGACTCCCTGTGCATGAATGAACTGGACGGGGAGAAGCTGTTTGATTATACACCGATTGACGGGCGGGACTTCCTGTGTTCCAACGATCTGATCCGGATCAATGCGGACGGGAGCTTCTCCTACGCGGGGCGGGCGGACCGGTATTTTGTCAACAACGACGGAATCCGCTTTGACGCGGGGATGGTGGAGACCGCTCTGTCCAGGCAGCAGGGCATTCATCAGTGCGCTCTGGCCCCTGTCCTGGACAAGCGCATTCATGACACGGTTCCGGTGCTGTACGTCATGACGGATGAGAAAGACCCGGAAGGTGCCGCTCGGACGGTCCGGCAGGCGCTGGAGAAGGTGTATCTGGAAGAAGGGCTGATGGAAACAAGCATTCTGCCCTCCCAGTTTATCCTGGTGGACAGTATCCCGTGCAATTCCAACGGAAAGATCGATATTTACAGGATCACCCGGGACCGTCTGAAAGGCACCGCCTATAATATCCTGCCCGTACGGGGGGAGGACGGCGTCCGTGAGATCGCCTGCGAGCGGGCGGAGCAGACAGAAAGCTTCACGGGCGGCACACTCCCGGAAGGGATGGAAGGGCGTTCCGCCTTCGGCCTGTATGATCTTTTGAACAACTGATTGAAGGTGACGGAAGATGTTTGATTTCTTTGACAGCAGCACAAACCCCTTTATGGCCATGATGAATCCGGACCAGGCGGAAGAGGACGGAAAGAACTTCGCTTTCCCCTTTCCCGGCACAGAGGCGGGAAATCCGATGCTGTGGATGCAGCAGGCCTGGATGATGCAGATGCAGTTTGCCATGAGCATGTTCATGATGCCCCTGCAGATGATGCAGGGACTCACCGGGT
Organism: uncultured Eubacteriales bacterium; assembly: GCA_902774025.1. GTDB lineage: Bacteria > Bacillota > Clostridia > Christensenellales > Aristaeellaceae > UBA2943. The sequence goes on along the minus strand of CACYGY010000112.1, from coordinate 3,697 downwards.
TTCTTGGCGCTTTCCGGGATGCCGGGGATGAGGGTGACGACCGGGAGCCGGCTCAGACGGAGGGCTTTCAGATCGGTTCCATGACGATTCCCCCCGAGATGCTGCAGGGTCTGATGAAGCTGGAAATGTCGCCGGAGAATCTGAAAAAGCTGCAGAAATTCCTCGACTTCACCTTCAGTCTGCTGCCGGATCCGAAGGACAGGGAATGAGGAGGGATCTGGAATGGGCAAAATCACCGGCGCTCTGCGGAGGGAACTGACCCGGGCCATGCTGGAGCGGACGCAGAGCATGGATCTGAACAAAATGATGGCCATGTTCGGCGCCACCGAGCCGGTCCGCTACGATGACGTGGAGGAGCGGCTGAACATTGCCTACGTCAACAGGCAGGAAGTGGCCCTGGCAATGGACCTGTTCATCCCGAAAACCGAAGCGGGCAGAGAACTTCCGGTTATCGTTGACGTTCACGGCGGCGGGCTCTACATGGGCGACCGCGGGATCAACCGGCCCTTCTGCCGCTTCCTCGCCCACAGGGGATATCTGGTGTTTTCCCTGGAGTACCGGCTTGCGCCGAAGGCGACCATCATGCAGCAGTTTGACGACGTGTGCGCGGGAATGGATTTTGCCGGTCACATGCTGGTGGACTTCGATGTGGACTTCACCCGCATGTTCCTCATCGGGGACAGCGCCGGCGCCTTCCTGGCCACCTATGTGGCGGCCATGCATGAATCGGAAAAGCTGCAGGACGTCATCGGATACAAGCCCTCCCGCATGGTGTTTGCGGCCGCGGGCATGATCTGCGGGATGTTTTATACCAACAAGACCCTGCAGGAACAGACCTTCGGGGACAAGCTGGATGACCCGGAATTCCTGCAGTACATGAACGTGGAGCACCCGGAAATCATCCGCAATCTGCCGCCGATGTTTCTGCTGACCAGCTGCGGGGATACCTTCAACAATTACTCCTTCCGTTTCCACGAGGCGCTGAAACAGGCAGGGAAAATCTCCAGGCTCCTCTATCTGGGGGATGAGGAACTGATGCACATCTTCCCCATCATGAACCCGGAGCATCCCAGAAGCATCGAGGCCATGGACAAAATGCTGGCCTGGATGGAGGCGCAGGCGGACCGGCGGCGGGAAGGCAGCAAAAGGAGTTCCTCTGAGCTCCAGGCGATGCAGAAAGTCGAAAAGCGCATCGCGGAGGGCACCATTGCCGGCCAGAAGGTTTGGGCGAATCTCCGGGAACGGATATCCTGTGATCCGGCGCTTCTGAAGCGGACGGCCGTGGTTGACGCCACCCGCGAGTACACCTTTGAGCAGATGTTCCAGGAATGGGAGCGGTACGCAAAGGTCTTCTCAGGGCTTGGGATCACCGCCAAAAACCATTCCCGGGTCGCCTTCTGCGCAGTCTCCGCCGCTGAGCCGCTGTTCGCCCTGTTCGGTCTCAACATGACCGGGGCCGCGGTGTCACTCTTCTCCTATTCCGATCTTCTCCCCGGAGGAAAGTGGAAGGAGATGATCGAAAGGGAACAGATCACGGACCTGATCCTCTCCGATGTCATGCTCACCCCCGGGGGGTGGGAGGAAATCCGGGCCGTCCAGGAGCGGTTCGGGCTGAGAAATGTGCTGCTGGTGCATTCCCTGATGGGCGGCCCGGTGGCAGGACCGGCGGAGCTGGTCTGTCACGAGTGCAATTATCATGCACTCAGGCGTCTGCCGGATATTGTGTTCATGGGGGATCTCTTTGCGCAGTACGCCGACACGCCCATCCAGTACGATCGGTCCCGGGGCGGCAATACGGCCTTTATGGCCCATGCTTTCCTTACGCAGGAAACGGTATCCGTCACGGACAGGGCCTTCAACAATGCCATCCATACCGCTTCGGACGAGACCCGGAACGGTATCAGGGACAGAAGGCCGCTCACCGAGCTCCCGACCCTTGGCCTGAGCGACGCTTACGGACTTGCCACAGGGATCGCCGTTCCCCTGGCCCGTGGCGACAAGGTGGTCATGACCTTCTTCGGGTTCATGCACCCCAGGTTCCTCAGGGCCGTGGAACACCACCGGGTCAGGGCGATGAGTGTCACCGGGCGGATGATGGATCAATGGATCGCAAGCCCTGAAACCGGGAACATTAACCTCTCATCCCTCAATTCCGTTGTGCTGCTGGAGGGCGGCATTCCCCCGGAGAAGCTGAAGCGGTACCGCGCCTTCTTCCGGGACCGGGGCTGCCGGTGTGAGCTCACTGTATCCTTAAGCGCTGCAGAGCCGGATCTTCCCTGCGCTATGGGAAAGGACGGGGCAGGCAATCCCTTTGACCTTTACGCCGCGAAGTCGGAGAAGGACAATGACACATTCCCGGATCCCTTCCTCCTGCTGGAGAAGCGGCTGAACAAGAAAAAACCGGAGAAAAAAGAATTCAGGATGCCGAAGCTTCCGGAAGGCGTGCTTAAGGGAATCATGAAGCACGGCAACCGCATCATGGCCATTCCAAACGGGAGAAAGTGGATAGACCACGATATCGAGGACTGATCCTGCATCCTTTCTCCCGGGTCATACAGGAGTCATGAAATGCTGGCTGTTATGTTCAAGATCCAACACATTGATTACGAAGAGACGCTGAAGGCGCTCTTCCCGCTGGTCGCTGAACGGATGGGGCAGCCGGGATGTTTTGCATCTCAGCTGATCCGGAGTCTTGGGGAAAACGCCAGGCCGCTTGCCCTGGGTGTTCTGAGCCGGCTTCGGGATGACCGGAAGGATGATCTGCTGGTTCACTGCGTCAATGCGTATGAGCAGGTTCTGACCCGCAGGGCGAACGAGGAACTGAACCGGAATTTCGGTTCGTGTTTCCGCTTCGGAGCAATGTGGATGGAACGGGATGAAGCGCTGTTTCTGCAGATCCGCCATGTTCAGGTGGCGTACGGCAGCCTTTCAGAGCTGCTGGGTGCCCCGGCGAATCCCCTGCTCAGGATGGTGGGAGCGGCAGGCGGCCATGAGTCGCTGGAGGCGGCAGCGCTGGAACGAATCCGGCAGAAGGAAACCAGGCAGAAGCTGCTGGGCGGGATTCAGACCTTTCTGAACCGGCACGGCATCATCCTGCAGGTGGAGGACATGGACGTGGTTCAGGAGAGCGGGGACACGCCCCCTGACTTCCCGGACTGCCCCATGAATGAGCAGCTGAAGACCGCATTGTGCGACGCTCTGGCCGGGTATCTGGGGGAACTCCTGTCTGCTGCGTCCGCAGCCCCGTGAAACGAACTGCGTGCCAATGGGTTCACAATCAGGTGCCGCATCAGGCGGCGCCTTTTTCCGTGACGGGAGAACCAGTCCGGAAACGCCCCGGAAGCCCTTCGGTGGACCCCTGTCCCCCTTTTCCCGGCCTGTAAATAACATTGTGAAGATTGACCGGAATCATTGCCAGGTGCTGAGGGTGCTGCGTATATACAGATGGAAAGACGAAAGAAAAGAAGCGCACAGCGCAGGGAGGAAAACGAAATGAATACAAACATGAGAGAGCTGAAGTCGGAGGCGGCTGTTAATAATGCGTCTTTTTGTATAATTCGGGACAATAATAGAATTAAATCAGACAAATTTGATCAACATCATACACTCTGAGTAAACCCTGGTTGGGGTGGAAATTGGGGTGGAACCAACAACCGGAGATGATCTGCTGAGGCACGCTGTTGAAGGGGGCAGAAAC
>CACYGY010000111.1 GCA_902774025.1 uncultured Eubacteriales bacterium | reverse complement strand
CCCGGTTGATCCGGATGATCCCTTCCGCACGGAGACCAATCCGGACTACCATTCCTTCCTGATGGACAGCAATGAGGAAAAGCTGGAACGCTACCGCGCCTATACCACCGGAGAAGTCCCGGACAGGAAGTGATTCCGTCCGGGATTTTGATTATCGGAAAATCATGGACCCCCGTCATGCGGAAAACGGTTTTTTTCCTCCGGCATATTGAAATGAAACGACCGATGCGTTACAATTCCATCACGCTCAGAAACAGAATAAGAGTAAAGTGTGCAGAACCCGGGACCGGATATGTCCGGGCCGGTTTCTCTGCCATTCCGCCCATCCCCCCCGGACGGCCTTCCGTTCATGGCGGTGCGGACGGGGATTTTCCCTGCTCCCGTACCGGAAGCCTGATTCCGCGATGAGGGACAGGTCCGCGTATCTGGAAGGACAGCCGTTTTCAGATGAAGAAACACATTGCATCTCCATGCCCCGCATGATTCCGGCCCGTGAGCGGGTGAAAGCGGGAAGTTTTGCGGAGCCCGCATCTGTTCACAACTGACATATGCTCCACGCGTCCGGATTCGGATGCCCGACAGAGGGAGGCTGGGAAAGTGACCAACACCAGGCTGACACCCATGAAAAAGAAGGAGTACATCTCCGCGTACCTGATGATCGCACCCATTGTGATCGGGATTCTGGTGTTTTTCCTTGTGCCCACCATCTGGTCCATCGGACTGTCCTTTACGGAAGGACCGGACTATGTGACCTATTCCTTTGTGGGATTCAGGAACTACGCTTCTCTGTTCTCGGCCCAGTCCGACATGTGGCAGGAACTGCTGAACACCTTCTACTACGCCTTCGTGTCCGTGATCCTGTCCATGATCGTCTCCGTGCTTCTGGCCAATGCGCTGAACAAGGAGATCCGGTTCCGCTCCCTGTTCCGCGTGATCTATTTCCTGCCTTCCGTCACCATGGCGGCGGCGGTGGGCATGGTGTGGCGCAGTCTTTTGAATTCCCAGTACGGCGTGGTCAATCAGGCTCTGGGGGCCGTGGGGATCAGCGGGCCGAAATGGCTGACGGATCCCAACTTCATGATGCTGGGCGTCATCATTGTGGGAGTCTGGTCTTCAGCCGGGTACAATATGATCATTCTGCTGGCGGGTCTGAAGAACATCCCCAGGGTCTACTATGAGGCGGCAGAGATTGACGGTGCCAACGCCTACCGGCAGTTCCGGCATGTGACGATTCCCCTTCTCTCACCGGTCCTGTTCTTTATCTCCATCACTTCCCTGATGGGCGGATTCAAGGCCTTTGATGTGATCTATACGCTGGCCGGGTCCGGTGCCACGGCGGACAAGTTCATGAAATATTACCGGACCATGGTGTTCGGTATCTACGAGAAAGGTTTTCTGTACCATAAGCTTGGCATGGCATCCGCGGAAGCGGTGGTGCTGCTCCTGATTATCCTTGCCCTCACGCTGGTTCAGTTCCGGCTCCAGAACAAATGGGTACACTACGAGTAAGAGCATTCCGCCGCTTCATTTCCGCCTGGCCGATTTCCTCCGTGTCCTGACCGGTCCGTGAGGCGCCAGACCGCGGTTTTCCCGAAGACCATCCGGAAGGAGAAGAATTGCCATGAGGAAGCACGGACGTCTGCATGCAGGCCGGATTCTTCTTTATGTTCTGCTGATTTTCTGGGCAGTTTTCATGATCATGCCCTTTGCATGGATGATACTCACCAGCCTGAAAACACAGCCCGAGTCCATGAAAGTGCCCATCGTGTGGCTGCCGAAGGTCCCCCAGTGGCAGAACTACAGTGATGTGCTGCAGAAATATCACTTTGAGCAGTACTACATCAATACGATTCTTGTGACGGCCGTGACCGTGATCTTCCAGCTGTTCACCTGTTCCATGGCGGCGTATGCCTTTGCACGGCTTGATTTTCCGCTGAAGAAGCTGATTTTCATGTTGTGCATGACCGTCCTGATGGTGCCCACACAGATGATTATCATTCCCCGCTTTCTGATCTGTCTGAAGCTGGGATGGCTCAATACCCTCGCCGGCATCATTGTGCCCAACCTGCCCAGTATTTTCGGGGCCTTCTTCCTCCGGCAGAATTTCATGTCCATGCCCCGGGAGCTGGACGAGGCCGCCATGCTGGACGGATGCGGATTTTTCGGGATCTACTGGCGGATTCTGCTGCCCCAGGTCCGCAACGGCATGATCGCCTTCGGCGTTCTGACCACCCTGTGGTGCTGGAATGAGATGCTCTGGCCTCTGGTGGTGGTGAGCAAGGAAAAGCTGTACGTCCTCTCCATCGCCATCGCCAACATGCAGGGCCAGTATGCCACCAAGATACCCACGCAGATGACCGCCGGCGTCTTTGCCATGGCGCCCATGCTCATCGTCTTCCTGATCGGCCAGAGACAGATGCTGGAGGGCATTGCCACCTCCGGCCTGAAGGCCTGATCCCATGTGCTGAACCCAGCCGGAGGGCAATCCGGTCAGATTATATGGAGGTGTTTTCCATGAAGAAACTGTTGGTCCTGTTGGTAGCGGTCCTGCTGGTACTCAGTTCCACGGCATTGGCCGACAAGGTGGAACTGGAGATGAACTACTGGATGAGCGAGCAGGAGACGGGCATTCAGGCCGCCGTCGACGCTTTCAACGCGTCTCAGGATGAGATCCACGTCAACGCAAGCACGGTGCCGTGGGGACAGTACTGGGACAAGCTGATTACCGGCCTGCCTGCGGGCTCGGCTCCGGACATCTTCTCCATCAATGCCCTGAATGTGCGTGACTATGCCAAGAACGGCTATCTGCTGGATATCACCGACCTGTTCGAGAGCGGCAAGGTCGACCTGACGAAGTTCCCGCAGCATGTGAAGGATACCCATACCGTGAACGGCATCCTCTGGGGCATTCCGAAGGACTTCGACTCCATTGCCGTGTTCTACAACAAGGATATGTTCGACGCCAAGGGCGTGGCCTATCCGGCGGATGACTGGACCTGGGACGACTTTATTGCCACGGCCAAGGCCCTGACGGACGCGGACAGCGGCATCTACGGTGTGGCGGTTTCCGCCAGCGGCCAGTCCTGGGGTTATGATTACCTGTTCGGCAATGGCGGCAGACTGTTTGATGAAAACGGTGCCTGCGCCGTGAACACGCCTGAAGCCGCGGAAGCCTTCAAAAAGCTGGCGGACGCGATCCTGGTGGAAGGCATTTCGCCCACCGTGGAAGACCAGGTTGAACTGGACGCCGATGTCCGCTTCCAGTCCGGCATGATCGCCATGACCTTCGGCGGAAGCTGGAGTCTGGGCACCTATGCGGATGTGTTCGGCGACAGTCTCGGTGTGGCGCCCCTGCCTGTCATGAAGGAGCGCAAGACGGTGTCCCACTGCCTGAGCTGGGTCGGCGCCGCCTCCACCAAGCATCCGGAAGCCGTCAAGACCTTCCTGGCTTTCATGGGCTCCTATGAGGCCCAGGCCCTGACCGCTGACGTGGTGATCCCCGCCTACGAAGGCTGCGACAAGCTGTGGGCTGAGAAGTTCGCAAACTACAACACTGACGCTTTCCTGGGCGCCGCCACGAAGGGCTGGGCGGTTCCGCTGCCTGCCGCGGACACGAACACGCAGCAGATCTTCACCCGCTTTGACGATTATATGACCGAAATGCTTTCCTCCGGCGTAATTGAAGACAACCTGGCTGCAATGCAGGATGAATTCAACGGCCTGCTGGGCAAGTAATCACCATGGAACCCTGCGGCCCGGTGCGATGCCGGGCCGCTTTTTCGGGGAAAAATGAAAAAAGGCCCCTGCTGTTTCCGCGGGGGATTGAGGGAGGAAAAAAGGAATGAATCTTCAGGCCTGCGGGCAGAAGGTACGGCTTGCCGTTCTGGGACTGGGCTCCCGGGGGCTCGGCCAGATGCAGACCCTGCTGGAGATGGAAGACGTGGATGTCACCGCCGTGTGTGATGTCTATACGGACCGGGCGGAAGCCGGCGCGGAGGCTGTTCAGGCGGCAAGAGGGCACCGGCCCTTTGTGACGAGCCATTATGAGGAAGCCATTGACCGCTCTGATGTGGACGCCGCGATCATCATGACCAGCTGGGAAACCCACGTGCCTCTGGCCATCTTCGCCATGCGTCACGGAAAACGTCCCGCCATTGAGGTGGGCGGCGCGGCCAGTGTGGAGGAATGCTGGCAGATGGTCCGCGCCAGCGAGGAGACAGGGGTTCCCCTGATGATGCTGGAAAACTGCTGCTATGGGGAAGCGGAACTGACACTGCTGCGGATGGTCCGTGAACAGGTATTCGGCACACTGGTACACTGCGCCGGTGCCTACGCCCATGACCTGCGGGATGAAATCGGAAACGGGGATATCAACCGGCATTACCGCCAGAGACATTTCCTGCACCGCAACGGGGAACTGTATCCCACCCATGAGCTCGGGCCTATCGCGAACTATCTGAACATCAACCGCGGGAACCGCATGGTCGCACTGACCAGCATGGCCAGCATGGCCCGGGGACTGCACGAATGGCTGGGCGAGCACAGGAAAGACCGGACGGATCTGATGAACGCCCAGGTGAATGAGGGGGACGTGGTGATCACCCTGATCCGGTGCGCCAACGGGGAAACCATCCAGCTGACCCATGACTGCACGCTGCCCAGGTTCTATTCCCGGGGCGGGGTGATCCGGGGCACGAAGGGCATGTGGATGGAGGACGGCCACTTCATCTTCCTGGAGGGAAGAACGCCGGTGGATCCCAGCGACTGGGCGCATCATCCGGAGAGTGATGCGAAATACATGCAGGAATACATGCATCCCCTCTGGAAAGCGTACCGGGATTTCGGCGTGAGGGGTAATCATGACGGGATGGACTACCTGGTTCTGCGGGCCTTTGTGGAAAGCGTGCAGAATCAGACGGAGCCGCCCATTGATGTGTATGATGCCGCCTCGTGGATGAGCATTACGGCGCTCAGCGAGGCCTCCATCGCCGCCGGGAGTCTGCCCATGGCCATTCCCGATTTTACGGACGGCCGGTGGATCACGGAGCGCAGGAGCGAAAGCCGGGCGGATTTTGATCTCTGACATCCCGGCAAAAGCCGGTTTGCCACTTCGGGCAAACCGGCTTTTGCCTGTCAGTTGCCGGAGGCTTTGTGACAGGATGACCCCATGGGACAGTGGGTGCAGTTTCCGCAGCACGCATTCCGGCCCTGCTTTCTGTTCTTCCGGAGCCGGACAAGAATCCACGCCACAAGACAGAGCAGAAGGAGACTGACAAGAATCGTCCCCGGATTCGGGAGAATATCCTGAACCATATTTTCACACCTTTCGCTTCGGCATGGATGCGTCCTGAGCCTTTTTGAAAAACAGCATGTAGATCATTCCGGCCAGGACGGCAAAGGCCGCGATGAGACCGACTACATGGACGCTGCCGGTCAGAAGGCCACCGAACTGGCAGATCATCAGGCTGACGGCATAGGCAAAGCCGCACTGATAGGCAATGGCGAACCAGGTCCACCCGGCATTGTTCATCTCCCGCCTGATGGCGCCGATGGCCGCAAAGCAGGGAGCGCAGAGCAGATTGAACACCAGGAAGGAATAGGCGGTAACGCCGGTGAAGGACGTGGCCAGACTGGCATAGGCCTGCGTGCCGCCGTAGAGAATGCCGATGGTGCCCACAATGTTCTCCTTGGCGATCAGGCCGCTGATGGAGGCCACCGTGGCCTGCCAGGTGCCAAAGCCCAGAGGCGCGAAGATCCAGGCGATGATGCTGCCGATCCTGGCCAGAATGGACAGTTCAAGCTCTTCCTTCTCCAGCATGCGGAACGTACCCTCTGCCACGCCGAAGCGGCTGAGGAACCAGATCAGGATGGTGGAGAGCAGGATAATGGTGCCGGCCTTGCGGATGAAGCTCCAGCCGCGTTCCCACATGGAACGGAGCACATTGACAGGCGTGGGCCAGTGATAGGCGGGGAGCTCCATGACAAAGGGAGCGGGTTCCCCGGAAAAGCGCCGGGTTTTTTTCAGGATGATGCCGCTGAGGATGATGGCCGCCATGCCGATGAAGTACGCGCTGGTGGCCACCCAGGGAGAACCGGAGAAGATGGCACCGGCGATCATGGAGATGAAGGGCACCTTCGCGCCGCAGGGAATGAAGGTGGTGGTCATGATGGTCATGCGCCGGTCCCGCTCGTTTTCAATGGTTCTGGAGGCCATGATGCCCGGCACGCCGCAGCCCACACCGATGAGCATGGGAATGAAGGATTTGCCCGACAGCCCGAACCTGCGGAAGATCCGGTCCAGCACAAAGGCGATGCGGGCCATATAGCCACAGGCTTCCAGGAAGGCCAGAAGGAGGAACAGGACCAGCATCTGGGGCACAAAGCCCAGCACCGCGCCGACACCCGCCACAATTCCCTCCAGAATCAGCCCCTTCAGCCAGGGGGCTGTGCCCAGGGCATCCAGTCCGCGCTCCGTCAGGACCGGAATGCCGGGAACCCATGTGCCGTAGCCGGCGGGATCGGGAGCGCCCGGACCGGGCTTGTACGTTTCATCAAGGTACTCCGCCACGGCGGATTTCAGCGCTTCTTTCCCGGTGCCCGGATGCTCCTCGGTTTCCAGTGTTTCCTCATCCTGGGTGATGTAGGTGATCTGCGCGTCCTCCGGTACGGCGGCAAGAAGGGCTTCCAGGGATGTTTCCGGGCTGGATTCGTCGATTTCCACACCGTAGGACGCACTGAAGGCCTGAAGAATGGCGTCCGTGTCGCCGTAGCGCTCAAGGGCCTCTTCATACTGAGCGGCACCGTTGCCGAAGAGGTGAAAACCGTCGCCGAACAGGCCGTCATTTGCCCAGTCCGTGGCAGGCGTGCCTACGGCCACCATGGAGATCCAGTAGACCAGGAACATGACGATGCCGAAGATGGGCAGACCCAGGATGCGGTTTGTGACCACTCTGTCGATTTTGTCCGAGGTGCTCAGACTGCCTGTGTGATGCCTGCGGAAGCAGGACTTCATCACCCCGGCGATGTAGACATACCGCTCATTGGTGATGATGCTCTCCGCGTCGTCCTCCATCTCCTTTTCCGCCGCGGCGATGTCCGATTCAATGTGTTCCATGACATCCGGCGGGATCTTCAGCTGTTCCAGCACCCTTTCGTCCCGCTCGAACACCTTGATGGCATACCAGCGCTGCTGCTCCTCGGGCATGTTGTGCACGACGGCTTCCTCAATATGGGCAAGGGCGTGCTCCACCGGACCGGAAAAGGTGTGCTGGGGAATGGTTTTTGTACCCCGGGCGGCCTGAATCGCCTCCCGGGCCGCCTCCGTGATGCCGCTGCCCTTCAGGGCGGAGATTTCCACGACCCTGCATCCCAGCTGTCTTGCCAGTTCCGCACTGTTCAGCTGGTCGCCGTTTTTCTTCACCACGTCCATCATGTTGATGGCCACCACCACGGGAATGCCCAGCTCCACCAGCTGTGTGGTGAGATAGAGATTGCGCTCCAGATTGGTGCCGTCGATGATGTTCAGAATGGCGTCGGGGCGTTCCCGGATCAGATAGTTCCGGGCCACCACCTCCTCCGGGGTATAGGGAGACAGACTGTAAATACCGGGCAGATCCGTGATGGTGACGCCCTCCTGTTTCCTGAGTTTCCCTTCCTTCTTCTCCACCGTGACCCCGGGCCAGTTGCCCACAAACTGATTGGAACCGGTCAGGGCGTTGAAGAGGGTTGTCTTCCCGCTGTTGGGGTTGCCTGCCAGGGCGATTCGGATATCCATCACTTGCCGCTCCCTTCCTGTTACAGATGTCTGATTAGAAAAAACGAACGTCCGGCTGAAAAACAGCGGTTTCATTCCACCTCAATGTTTTCCGCTTCGGCCTTGCGCAGGGAGAGTTCATATCCCCGCACGGTGATCTCCATGGGATCCCCCAGAGGCGCAACCTTGCGTACGGAGATTTCCACGCCTTTTGTGATGCCCATGTCCATGATCCTGCGCCTGACCGCACCTTCCCCGTGAATTCTGACTACCCGGGCAGAGCTGCCCACCGTCACTTCCTTCAGGCTTTTCATGTTCCTTCCTCCCTGTCAGACCATGATCTTCCGGGCCATCTGCTCGTCGATGGCCACTCTGGATTCCCTGACCTTCACGATCACATTGCCATTCAGCGCCGTGATGACCTTGACGGTGCCCCCCACGACGAATCCCAGATTTTCCAGGTGTTTCCTGACCTCCGGGTTTCCGCCGATTCTTCGGATAATGGATTCATCTCCCGGATTCGCATAGCTCAGCGGCATCATTCTGCCTCCCTCCTGTCCGGTGGACTGTGGTTCTTTGTGTTAGTAAGTAAAAACTAACGAACACGGACATTGTAGTTAATTCAAACTAACATGTCAAGTGTTTTTTGAATATGGATTTTTCCGGACAGAGGAAGGGCCGGGAGATGCCGTGAAGTGCCCGTCATCTGTGCACAGACCACCGGGGAAATGAAGCCGGCCTGCACGGAAGTCTTTCCTGAAAACAGGATTGATGTCCCATCCTGCAGACTCTTTGCCGTTTGACCGGGCTGTCGATGGATTGGAAAAAACTTTGTGAAGATTGCCCTAAATCCACTGTCAGATGCTGAAGGTGCTGCGTATATAAAGATGGAAAGACAAAAGACAAAGAACAGAAGCGCACAGCGCAGGGAGGAAAATGAAATGAATAAAAACGTGAAGGAACTGAATCTGAATGAACTGGAAATGATCAATGGCGGATGGAACTGGAAAAAATCCGTGCTCTGGGGTGTCTTTGGCACTGTGGTCGGAGCAAGCATCGGAGCCCAGATCGGAGGAGCTCCCGGCGCAGTAGCCGGTGGTCTCATCGGCGGTGGCGCAGGCGTGGCCTCGGGTGAAAAATAACTCATTCGGAAAGCAGTCAGACAACGCAAACACAATTAAGTGCACCGGTCTTCCGGTGCCTTTTTACATGCTGTCATACTCTTGAAGGGGAGAGCTGAATGCAAAAGTGTTCATCTCCATCCGACAGAGGAAAGGAAGAAAGGATCATCCACTGCCTGTCTGCAGGCTGACAACCATCTTGTTTCCCGCTGTCCCGGGCATGCTTTCGGGGTTCCTTCAGACACAGGGTGAATGAGGAACCTGCAGCCCGAAGAGGATCGATGAAAGGATCAGGGGAACCTAACAGCTCTGTGATGGACGAAAGGCATTACGGAAATGGATGCAATGTACAGTTCGAGAAAGGGCAGAACATGGCTCCTCATATGGGAAGGAGATCACGAGCTCGACAAACCATCATTCTGATTCAGCAAACGGAATCTGAGCACCATGCCAGCGGCCATATCGGTGCCGGGTACGACTGGAATCTGACAGTACGGGGCAGGGAACAGGCATTCCGGATCGGTGAGTGGCTGAAGCTGAGGAATACCTGGTCCATGTTTGTATCTCCCCAGAAAGGGGCCCGGCAGACTGCAGATGAAATGAACCGGAGTCTCTGCATCATACCGGTTGTCCGGGAAGAACTGCGGGAAGTGAATGCTGGTGCGAGGAACGGCAAAACAAGGGGATGGTACCGGGAGAACGCTGCGCCCGGAGGGACGGTTTTTGATCCGGATCATCGGGATTTCCCGAATGCGGAATCGGACCGGGAACTCCGGAACCGGGTTTTTCCTTTCTTTCAGGACATGATCGCCTCTTTGGCATATCGGATCATTGCTGTATCACATGGGACAACGATCCGTTTCCTCCAGACCGTGATGGCCGGCAAACCCCGGAGAACCGGGGAGATTTCCGCATGAATGGAAGAAGCGGTTCCATCTCCCGCTATACGGTGGAAGACAGCAGCAGGGTTGCGGCGATTGATCTCAACTGCTCTATGGATTGAAAAATGTCGTGCCGTTGAAAGGCGAACCGG
>CACYGY010000110.1 GCA_902774025.1 uncultured Eubacteriales bacterium | reverse complement strand
TTATAACACTTTCATATGGGTTGTCAACGAAAACAGAGGACGTGAAGCCCGACAAATCCTCATTTTCTGCCGGACAGCCGCTTTCGGATGCTTCGGATTTTGCCCATGACCTGCTGTTTCTCCTGCGCCGAAAAAAGGAACACACTCCGCAGGGGCACGCTGTACTGACGGCAGTAATAGCGCAGGAAGAGGACACCGGCGGCCAGGTAGCTCACCACGGAAGCCAGAGCGGCGCCCTCCTTGCCCCACAGAGGGATGGCGATCACATTGCAGAGGATGTTCACCGCCACGGAGGCGGAGAGCATGCCCAGGTAGATCATTTTCCGGCCCTGTGCCAGGAGCAGGGTGCCGATGATCTTGAACCAGCTCATGGGAATGATGCCCAGGACCAGAATCACGGTGACGGGATAGGCGGGCATGTACTCGGGCCCTGCCAGCAGCCAGATGACCGGACGGCCCAGGAGGAGGATGACCAGAATGATCACGAGGGTCAGGTACAGATTGACCTTCATGCTCATGGTGACCTCATCAATGGCGTCGTCATTGGCTGTCCGGGAAAACAGCACTTCCCGGAAGGCATCCGGGATCAGCCATCCGTACTCCGACAGGGATACGCCCAGGGCATAGAATCCCACTTCCTGATCCGGCACATGGAAGAGATAGCCCATCATGATGGAGTCCACCCTGTAGTTTAGCGTCAGCATCAGCGTGGTGATCATGCTGACAATGCCAAAGGGCAGGATCCTGGCGGCAAAGCGCAGATCCGCCCGGAAAGGGTTGGGGAAGCGCTTCATCCGGATGAGGGCCATGACAATGGTGATCAGGTCGCCCACCACTATGAGGCCCAGGGCGATCATCAGATTCCTGTCCATGGTGTAGAAGGCCAGGATGGTGATGAGGGTATTGGTGATGCGGGCGGTGAAGAAAATGATGTTCTTGAACTTCACATCCTCCACCATGATCATGAAGCTCAGCTGATTGGCCAGGACCTGAATGGGTGCCAGAAGGCAGACAATGGTCAGCTCCCGGGAATGAAGGAAGACGGCGGCAACGCCGCCCAGAACCATGTAGGCCAGAAACTGCAGGCAGAAGATCCGCAGGAACTTGTTCAGGACGTCCGGCTCCTTCCGGCGCTTGTAAAAGGGATAAGGCTGATACAGCCCGAAGTTGGCGGTGACGGCCACCACGGAAAGGAGCGAGGAAATCCGGCTCAGCTGCCCCTTCAGTTCCGGTCCGAGGAACCGGTTGGAGAAGGAGGAGGCAATGAGTCCGATGACGACGGCCAGAATCTTGGTGAGAATGGTGAAGACGTAGTCATTTCCGGTGATGCGACGGATCACGCGTCCGGGCAGAGAAGTGAGTTTCATGGAAAGGATACTCCTTTAGGGGTCGCGGGAGGCGGGACGGACGGGAAGCCCGCGGGTGACACTGTCCTGCCCGAGGCGGTTTCTGACGGCGTCCACGGCTTTTTCCAGCTGAAGCCGCCTGGGATCCTCCATGTCCTCATCCTCCAGGAAACTCAGCTGAACCGGCATTTCGTCACCTTCCCGGACAAGACGGCTCAGGGATACGGACAGAAGCCGTACGGGACGGTCTGCCTTCCAGTTCTCCCGCAGAAGGGTGCAGGCCTCCCGGTAAATCAGGTCTGTGGAGGCGGTGGGACAGGGCAGGGTTTTCTGGCGTGACAGAAGGTGCAGGGACGGATCCTTGATCTGAATGCCCACGGTTTCGGCCCGCAGAGAGGCGTGCCTCAGACGGGTGCCCACAGCTTCGCTCAGACGCAGGAGAGCCCTTTCACAGTCTTCATAGCCCTTAAGGTCCCGGGAAAAGGTCTCCGCGTGGGAGATGCTCCGGGCCTGGTCCACGTCCCCCCAGACGCGGACGGGAGAGGTGTCCAGCCCGGCGCAGGCGCGGTACAGTGCCCCTCCGCTGCGGCCCAGGATGCGGGTGAGATTCTCTTCGCCGCTTCGCACCAGATCTCCGATGGTGTCGTATCCGTGGCTTCGGAGAAGGGCCGCCGTGGACCTGCCGATGAAAAGCATGGATTCAAGTTTCAGGGGATAGAGGAGGGCGGGCCCGGTTTCCCGGGAGAGAAGCGTCTGGGCATCCGGTTTGCGGAAGTCACTGCCCATCTTGGCCCAGGTCTTGTTGAAGGAAATGCCCACGGATATGGTGATGCCCGTTTCCTCCCTGACCCGGGCGCGCAGGGTTTCCGCGATGGTTTCCCCGTCTCCGAACAGACGCCGGGAGCCGGTGACGTCCAGCCAGCTTTCGTCCACGGAAAAGGGTTCCACCTGATCCGTGTAGTCCAGGTAGATCCGGTTGATCCTCCGGCTGAACCGGGCATATAACGGATAGCGGGGCGGAAGCAGTATCAGATCAGGGCACTTCTGCCGGGCCTGCCACAGGGTTTCCGCTGTCTGTACACCGAAGGCTTTTGCCTCCATGTTTTTGGCCAGGATAATCCCGTGGCGTTTCTCCGCGTCACCCGCCACGGCCACCGGTCGGCCCTTCAGGTCCGGATGGTCCAGAAGCTCAACGGATGCAAAGAAATTATTGCAGTCGCAGTGCAGTATGGTCCGGTCGCCGGGGATCATGGGTCCTCCTGATCCGCGCCCGGGCGGAACAAATCCTCAAAGGCTTCGGGACGGAAGCGGGGATCCGCAGCAAGGGCGGCAAGATGGTCCCGGCTCACCACCGTGTCCGTACCCAGGCAGTCCAGGCACCGATAGCCGCAGTCCGTGCAGACACAGCCCATTTTCTCGCCTTCCGACTGGACCATATACTGGCCGCAGATCTTACAGCTGCACCGCATGACGAACCGTGCCTCCTGCGTCTTCCACCACCTGCATGAGCAGCTGGACCGTACGGGCCACTTCCCCCCTGCCGGGGGTGGCCACATAGACATGCAGCGGTTCAGCGCGTTCTCCGAGACAGTCGCTGAGAGCGTCCGCGTTCATGCCGTAATAATCCGGCAGATCCAGCAGGCGTTTCAGGGCGGCATGCAGTTCCCGGGATGTGGCATAGAGATCGGCATCCAGATAGAGCGTCTGCATAAATTCCTCCTCAGTTGCAGGAAACGGTACCCCGGGCAGCGTCCAGGGTGACCACGGCACCGGATTTCAGAATGCGGGTTGCGTTTTCCGCGCCGGTGAGCACGGGAATATCCAGGCTCATGCCGGCAATGACGCCGGGACTGTCGGGATCCGCGTCCTCCAGAATCAGGCCGGAGGCTTTGCGGATCAGGGGCAGGAGCGCCTTATCAAAGCGGTGCATCACCAGAATGGATCCGTTGCGGAATTCCTCCAGCGCCCTGCGGATATCTTCCACCACGTACAGTGCTGCAGTGCAGGAACCCTGCCCCACGCCTGAGGCGCGCATCAGGGAATGCCCGACCACATGGACCTTCATGAGGTTGGTGGTGCCGGAAATACCCATGGGCACACCGGCAGTGAGGACCACCAGTTCTCCGTCATGAATCACCTGGGCCTCCACACCGGCTTCCACGGCGTGCTCGAACAGTTCGTCCGTATTGCTTTCCTCGCTGATGAGAATGGGGATGACGCCCCAGGACAGGTTCAGCTGATGCCAGACGGTCTCACTGGGCGTGCATCCGATGATGGGACAGCTGGGCCGGTAGCGGGAAATCATCCGGGCGGTGGAGCCGGATTTGGTGACGGTGATGATGGCGCCGGCCTTCAGGTCGTGGGCACTGGTCACCGTGGCGTGGGAGATGGCGGCGGTGATGTCATAGCGGTTGTTGTATTCCGCGGTGGCGAAACGGTTGACATAGTCAATGTCGCTTTCCGTCTTCAGGGCGATGCGCACCATGGTCTGCACGGACTCAATGGGATAGGCGCCTGCCGCGGTTTCCCCGGAGAGCATGATGGCACTGGTACCCTGATAAATGGCGTTGGCCACATCCGTGGCTTCCGCCCGGGTCGGCCGGGGATTTTTCATCATGGAATCCAGCATCTGCGTGGCTGTGATGACAGGCTTGCCAGCCGCCACGCATTCCTGAATGATGCGCTTCTGCAGGGAAGGCACATCTTCCAGAGGGATTTCCACACCCATGTCGCCCCGGGCCACCATGATGCCGTCGGCCACATGGAGGATCTCCTCCAGATGCTCCACGCCCTCCATATTCTCAATCTTGGCAATAATGCGGATACTCTGGCATTCCCGCTCCTGCATGATCCGGCGGATGGCCATGATGTCCTCAGCGGAACGGGTGAAGGAGGCGGCAATGAAATCGAATCCGTTTTCAATGCCGAAGAGAATGTCCTCCCGGTCCTTCGGACTGATAAAGGGCATGCTCAGATGTACGCCGGGTACATTGATGCCCTTGTGATTGCTTACCGCTCCCGGGTTCATGACCGTGCAGTGAATATCCGTGTCCGCCACGTCATCCACCCGGAGTCCCACCAGGCCGTCATCAATGAGGATGGTATCCCCGGCATGCACATCTCTGGGGAGATTGGCATAGGTGATATGACTGAGTTCCTGATTCCCCAGGACCTCCCGGGTGGTGAGGGTGAAGACCTGACCTGCTTCCAGGAAGATCCTTCCGCCCTCAAAGTCTCCGGTGCGGATTTCCGGTCCCTTGGTGTCCAGCATGGTGGCCACGGGAACCTTCAGCTCGTCCCGGATTCTGCAGACTTCACGGAATCGGGCCAGGTGCTCTTCATGATTGGAATGGCTGAAATTGAAACGCGCAACATCCATTCCTGCCCGGATCAGAGGCGCAATGAGATTTTTCTCAAACAGGTTCGGGCCCATGGTGCAGACGATTTTCGTCCTTCGGCGTGCGGGATTCATGGGTTCCTCCTTTCATCGCCCGGGGGCGGACAGAACGGCTGTGCTTTCACCGTATACAGGCATCATACAACAAAGCCCACCAAAAGAAAAGCAAGGGGCTTCCGGGACGGGGCATAAGGCACAGGCAGGATCCCCAGGCCTGGGGAAGCAGCCGGATACGGTCAGAAGGGTGTGCAGAGAATGCCAGGAATGGAAAACTTTCCCTGGTGTGCCCGGGAAAAAGAAAGTCTCAGACCGAAGCCCGCGAAGCGAAACCGTCCGGGGAACGGCCTGTTTCCGTGCGACGTGAAGGGGATTGCAAGCTCAGGGGAAATGGGCTATAATTCACTCAGGTATTGAGTAACATGGAGGAGGAATTCCCAATGATTCAGATAATTGCAGGACTCAAGGGATCCGGAAAGACCAAACGCCTGATTGACATGACAAATCAGGCTGCCCGGGAAGGCCGTCATGATGTGATTTTCCTTGATGATGACAAGCGCTATATGTATGACATTGACCACAAGGCGCGTTTCATTGACGTCAGCGAATATCATGTGCACACTCCGGAGATGTTTCTGGGTTTCCTGTCCGGCATGCTGAGCCAGAACTTCGATGTGGGCGAGATCTTCATTGACGCCTTCCTCAAGCTGTGCAGGACGGATCTGAAGGAGAGCAAGGACCTGTTTGACGCCATGGAGGAACTCAGTACCAAACACAGTGTGAACTTCATTCTGTCGGTGAGCATGGACCCTGCTGAGCTGCCGGATTTTGTCAGGCAGTATCAGATCTGATTTTCTGGTCGGAGCCATGGGGGGCGGCACGGAACTGCCGTCCCCCGCGCTGTTTGGAGGAGACATGTCATATTTTTCTTCCCGGGGCCGCACCTGTGTGAGTGCGTCCCAGGCCATTCTTTCCGGTCTTGCACCGGACGGCGGCCTGTTTGTGCCGTCTTACTATCCATCCCTGACTCAGGCGGACATGGAGCAGCTGGTGGACATGACATACCCGGAGAGGGCAGCGAAGATCCTTTCCATGTATCTGGAGGACTATACGCCGGATGAGATCCGGGAGTCTGTGCGGGCGGCCTATTCACAGGAACGGTTCGATGATCCCGCCGTTGCACCTGTGCACAACCTGGACGGCTGCACCTGTGTACTGGAGCTGTTTCATGGCCCCACCCTTGCCTTCAAGGACATGGCACTTCAGCTGCTGCCGCATCTCATGCGGCAGGCCGCCAGGAAGGCGGGGGAAGAGCGGGAAATCTGTATTCTGGTGGCAACCAGCGGGGACACGGGCAAGGCGGCCCTGGAGGGTTTCCGGGATGTGGAAGGCACCAGCTGTGTCGTGTTCTATCCCCGAGACGGCGTCAGCGACATCCAGCGTCTTCAGATGGTTACCACCGGGGGCAGGAATACCCATGTGCTGGCCGTGGAAGGAAACTTTGACGACTGCCAGCGCGGCGTGAAGGAACTGTTTGAGTCGGAAAGCTTTGCCACGGCCATGGCGGAAAGAGGGAAAATCCTTTCCTCCGCCAACTCCATCAATTTCGGCCGCCTGGTTCCTCAGATTGTGTATTATATCAGCGCCTACGCGGACCTTCTGGCCCGCGGCAGTATCCGCATGGGACAGGATGTCCAGTTCGTGGTGCCCACGGGTAATTTCGGCAATATTCTGGCCGGTTACTATGCCCGCTGCATGGGACTGCCCATCCGGCGCCTGATCTGCGCCAGCAACCGCAATGATGTGCTGACCGATTTCTTCAACACGGGCATCTATTCCCTGCGGCGCATGTTCCACAGAACGATTTCCCCATCCATGGATATCCTTGTCTCCTCCAATCTGGAGCGGCTTCTGTATGAATCCGCAGACCGGGACGGGGAACTGGTGAGCACATGGATGCGGCAGCTCCGTGAGTGCGGAAGTTACGGGGTGGGGGATCAGAGGATGGAATGGATGCGGGGCGTATTTTACGCCGATTACGCGGATGATCCGGACACCCTGCAGGAAATCCGGGACGTGTTTGTCCAGGATCATTATCTCATGGATCCTCATACCGCCGTGGCCAGCCGCGTACTGAGAAACTACCGGAGACGTACGGGGGATGAAACCCTGTGTGTCATTGTATCCACGGCCAGCCCCTTCAAGTTTGCGCAGAGTGTGGCCGCCGCGATTCAGGGTGAAGCAGCCGTGCGAAACCTGGATGCCTTTGCCTGTTCAGACATTCTCTCATCTGTTTCGGAACGTCCGGTTCCCGCCCAGGTTCAGGCGCTGAGAACACTGCCTGTAGTCCATCAGGATGTCTGTGGAGCCTGTACGGAAGATATGGCGCAATCGGTGCTTCATGTACTGAAGTGAGACCGCGGAGTTCCCGTGTCACTTCTCCGGCCGGAGCGTGAAATGGAATCGATGGCAGTGTATTTTCGCGTAAAATGGACGAATGATCCTGAATATACCCCCAAAGACAGTCAACCATGAGTTTTCTCAAAAAAGAGATGACGAGGATGCATTCAATGGCACCCCCGCCGTCTCTTTTTTTCTGAAAGTATGGATTCCTTACGGTCCCCTTCTTCCATCACCGTTCCTTTCCTGGCACGGTCATACGTTTCCGGACAGATTTACGCCTGTCTGAAAAGGATAACGGCACTGTCCGATCTGCAGTCCGGTCATGCTTCCCGGGTTTCTACGTTCAGCGACGGCCTGACAGTTCCGCCGGTGCCGGGGACATCCGACAAAACATGTACATGTAATGGTAATACACCATTGGAAAATGACCAAAGAAAAACAGGCAAGGGATGAAAGCTTCCTCTCATCCTGCCTGTGGGAGCGGAATACCATTCTGCTTCCCGCTCTGCTCTTTGGAGGGTTGTATCATTGTCCAAATCCGACATACTCTTGATCCACACTCAATGGCTTATTTTGAGTCCAAATTTGTGCGGATAACAGCATCCAGCGCGTCATCGGCGATTTTCATATAATGTCCGAGCGTTTTCGCCATCTCTTTGGTATTTGTCAAAGCACCCCGCGAGGGAGGGCATGGGACGAGATGGGCACCTGCCTGTGCGCCACCCTGAACCTGTTCCATTTCCCGGGAATTCAGTTCTTCTGTCTTTTCACTCATCTTCTTTTTCTTCTTTTGTATCTTCGTTGCTTTCCTTATTGATTTCCACACCCGTGGATACGGGCGCGTGGAATTCCCGGCAGGGACTCGGGATGGTTTTTCCAAATTGTTCACAAACGGGCGGAGAGCGGTATGATGGAAGAATCAGGCATGATCATGGGGGAAAGAAAGGAAACAGAGGATCATTCTGATCTCACCCCGACAACAGCGTAAGGAGACATCCATGGAACAGGTTTGATTGCTACCGTTACGGATGCCCTGGTGACAGCATCCAGCATGGACGTATTGTACCACAGAATCGGGAGAAGGAGCAGGGCATTGCTGTGTATGCGGAAATGATCAACATTTCCGAACCGTGCATTTTGGATCGGATTTACCAGGAGTATGGGGCAGCAGAAACAGACGGCTTTCCCGGATGGGTGTGCGCGCTCGGTACGGCAGAAAAAACCAGGGGTTTCCCGATGTGAAGAACCGGATGTGCGGGAAGGACAGGGATACCGGGTTCACGGGAACGAGAGGAAGGAACGGTATCCCTTCCTTCAGGCATTGAAATTCGCGGGACATGTGGACCGGGAAAAATACCGGAATTGTTTTTCCGCCGGCGGTCAGGTGCCTCTGCATTGCGTATCAGCATGCGGAAGCGTGCCGGCGACCTCGGAGGGAACAGCAACGGGCATCGCTGAGAAGGGTGAGGACCGGTAGAAACAGACGGGAAAAGAGCCCGGCATGACGTGGAAGATTGAATCACGGAAGATGGGAAGAACACGGTGGAACTGCAGGAAGCCAGCGGAGACAGGATTCCCTTCGTGAAGCACCCTGACCGTGCCGGGCGGATTCAGCACCGGGTACAGCCCAACGACACGCTGATCCGGATTACGGCATTTCCAGATGGCGGAATATCCGGGAATGGAATTCTCACATGAACCACAGCACCAAAATGATCCGAACCGGCGGGTGGCTATGGATCAGGACAGGACGGGGAATCCGGAGTCTTGCGCAACCGGCCGGTGTCCTTTTTTCCGGAATCGGTAGGAACCCGAAGAGAGAAAAATGATCAGACACAGCTGCCATATACCCGGGAGGGCCGTATCAACAGGTGGGCAGTCCGGTGTGACTTTCCGGGGAAAGGAATGATCCGAAGACAGATGGAGGAGGATATGAACATGGACGATGTGAAGAATACGGTGGAGCTGAAAGAAGGGGAACTGGAAGAAGTCAGCGGTGGAAAGATTTCCTTCGTGAGACGCCCTGACCGCGCCGGATGGATTCAGCATCAGGTACAGCCTGGTGATACGCTGATCCGGATCGCCAGCCGCTACGGGATTGCCAACTGGAGAAGCATCCGGGACTGGAATCCCCACATCAACCAAAAAAGCAACATGATCATTGATGGTGAATGGCTCTGGATCAGGATCTGAGGATGGAGGAAGCAGCCCGGGATTCCGGAAAAAGGATTCCCGGGCTGTCTCATGTCCGGATCATGGATGAAAACCTGCAGGGTTCCGGCTGCGAAAAAGCCGGAATCATTTTCTCCGCCAGCTGCCAGGTGTCTCTTACGGACGTATCAACATGTGGAAACGCCTTGAAGCTCAGGAACGGCCATCGCCGGGAAAGGCGGAGGAGCGGTCCGACATAAAATAAGACGCGGGAAGAGAAACTGCGTGATAAGAAGGGAGCAAACCATGAAAAATACGAAGAACACGGTGGAACTGAAGGAGACAGAACTGGAAAAAGTCAGCGGTGGAAAGCTTCCCTTCTATAAGGATCTGACAGGGGACAATGAGATGTGGCCCGCACCGCTTTAATTATCAGACGCAGCTGCCATACGTCCGGATGGGTCGTATCAACAGATGGGCAGCTCAGTGAGGCTTCTCGGGAAAAGGAGTGGTCCGGTTACCGCCAGAGAGGACGAGTGGCCGTATCAATGAAATCATGAACGCGGGCAAAGCCCGACTGACCAAGGAGGATCGAATCATGGAAGACGTGAAGAAGACGGTGGAACTGAACGAAGAGGAACTGGAAGAAGTCAGCGGCGGCAAGATTTCCTTCAAGAAGCGCCCTGACCGGGCGGGCTGGATTCAGCACCAGGTGACGGACCACGATACCCTGATCCGCATTGCCAACCGTTACGGCATCGCCAACTGGCGGAGCATCCGGGACTGGAATCCCCACATCAATCACATGGCTGTGGATCAAGATCTGAGAAGCAAGGGAAGAGTCGGAGGAGGTAAGAAAATGGAAGATGTGAAGAAGACGGTGGAACTGAACGAAGAAGAACTGGAAGAAGTCAGCGGCGGCAAGATTTCCTTCAAGAAGCGCCCTGACCGGGCGGGCTGGATTCAGCACCAGGTAACGGCGAATGACACGCTGATCCGCATCGCCAAGCGTTATGGCATCGCCAACTGGCGGAGTATCCGGGACTGGAACCCCCACATCAATCACACCACGAACATGATCCGTACCGGCGAATGGCTGTGGATCAAGATCTGATTCTCCAGGGACTGCGGTGAGAACCGCGGTCCCTTTTCGGTGCTGTGGAATGATCCTGAGGGGAGGTGGCTGCGGGACAGAAAACTTGTTCCATTCGGTGCCAGATGCTCTGCAGGCACGTATCAACAGGTGGAACCCCCCGAGAGCGGGAGCGAGAAAGAACATACCGGAAATGAGGGATGAAAGAGAGCGCGGAAAAGTATCCCCGGAGGAACAGAAGGGTCTGAGGAGCCGGATCCACGGGGCTGAATCCGGCAGAATGCAGTTTCCGTGATGAATACACGTCACGGAAACAGGGATCGATACAGAATCAGAAAAAATGACAGAAAACAGGAGGAGAAAAAAATGGAAGATATCAGAAACGGAATCGAACTGAACGAAGAAGAACTGGAACAGATCAGCGGCGGCAAAATTTCATTTGTGAAGCGCCCCGACAGGGCTGGCTGGATTCAGCATCAGGTACAGCGCAATGACACCCTGATCCGGATTGCCAAGCGTTACGGCATCGCCAACTGGCGGAACATCCGCGACTGGAATCCCCACATCAATCACAATACCAACATGATCCGAACCGGCGAATGGCTGTGGATTAAGATCTGATTCTCCGGGGACTGTGGTGAAATGATTCTGAGGGGAGAAGGCTGCGGGACAGAAAAAGTTGTTCCATTGGGTGCCAGTTGCTCTGCAGGCGCGTATCAACAGGTGGAAGCCCCCTGGGGCTTCCGGGAAAAGAAGGTTTCAGAGCTGCCGCTTCAGAACATACCGGAAATGAGGGAGGGAAGAAGGCGCGGAAAAGTATCCCTGGAGGAAGAGAAGAATCTGAAGAGCCGGACCCATGGGGCTGAATCCGACAGAATACAGTTTCCACGACAGACACGCTGCGAAAACAGGGATCGATACAGTGTCTGAAAAATGACAGAAAACAGGAGGAAAGAAAATGGAAGATATCAGAAACGGAATCGAACTGAATGAAGAAGAGCTGGAACAGATCAGCGGCGGCAAGATTTCATTTGTAAAGCGCCCTGACCGGGCGGGCTGGATTCAGCACCAGGTACAGCGCAATGACACCCTGATCCGGATTGCCAAGCGTTACGGCATCGCCAACTGGCGGAGCATCCGGGACTGGAATCCCCACATCAATCACAATACCAACATGATCCGTACCGGCGAATGGCTGTGGATCAAGATCTGAGAAGCAGGAGAAGAGGCTGAGGAGGAAAGATCATGG
>CACYGY010000109.1 GCA_902774025.1 uncultured Eubacteriales bacterium | reverse complement strand
TCCGGTCCCGAAGCGGCGAGGGAACCGTGGTGTCGATTTCGATTCCCCAGGGACAGCTCCTTTCCGAATGAAACAGGCAGTGTTTCCGCCTTCCTGGTTTTCCCTGAAGGCGGAAACACTGCCCGTCTTTTTTCCGGAATCATACCGGAACCCTTTTCAACCCTCACAGCCTGGATCATTTCGGAAAAGGCTTTCCCATCGGAAAGCGGTTTGAACCGGGCGGTCATGTTCTTCTCACCGGTGCGGGGCAGGACCCATACACGTCCCGCACCGGACGGATGTCCACACTGAATATCCGGGTAGACATCCGTGCCTTCAGCGCAGCGCGGTTACGGAAAGCGGAAATCGCGTCCGGAAGGAATACGAAATGCTCCCGATGACGATTCCCTTCGGATCGGCGCGAAAGCGTTCAGAAAGGGTCCGATGCGGTATAGGGTGCCTGCAGGATGCACAGCCACAGGAATCAGTAAGTCCCATGATCCTGCCGTGAATGCCGTGGCTTGGCATGCATGAATCATTCCCGTCGCATGGCTTCCGTGTTCCCGAACCGTACACATCTCCGGGCCTGAACATGCATCTCCGGGGGACCCTTTGCCGCATGCGGGACAGGGAGCGGAAAAGGTATAGAAAAAAGGGGCGGCTTTCCTCCCCCCTCCTCTGCCCGGTGAAGCATGCATCCCGGAAATCTCCTGGCCCGAAGCCCGGACTGAAATCACCGCAGCTTTCCCGGGACGGTCAGGAACTCCCCCCTGATCCCCGGATGGATGACCATGCCGCCATCCTCCGGCATCCGGCATGCAGGGACCGGCATCTGGATGATCCCTTCCCGGGTTTTCCATGATGACGGGACCATTGCCGTCTGCGATTTCAACTGTTGGGTAACAGGCAGATGCACAGACACAGTCTCCGCAGCGGGATTTCATGCCGGATTCATCCATGCATCGCGCGGCCGGTCACCTGCTTTGCACAGAGCATCCGGAAAATGGCTCACGAGGAGACACCTGATTCATCCTGACAGTCCGGATTCACGTCAGACGGACCAGGGGAGACAGGCTGAAAGCGCAGCGAAGACCACGGCAGGAAGCATATTGGCCACGCGCACCTTCTTCCCCCAAACAAGGTTCACCCCGACGCAGAAAATCAGAACAGCACCCACAAGTGAAAGATGGGCAACGGCTGTCTCTGTCATGATCGGAGAAATGAGACGGGCCAGCACGGTGAGTGCCCCTTCAAAAAGGAAAACAGGAATGGCTGAGAACATGCAGCCTTTTCCAAGGGAAGAGGTCATCACGGCAATGATGATCAAGTCCAGAACCGCTTTTACGGCAAGTGTGGAATAGTCCCCCGAGATCCCATCCTGAATGGCGCCGACAATGGACATCGCACCGATGCACACCGTCAGCGAAGCTGTGACAAAGGCATTCACAAACTGACTGTCACCGCCGTTCCCGGTTTTTACCTTCAGCCATTCTCCAAATCGCTCGAAGCCCCTCTCGATCCCGATGATTTCACCGGCGATCGTCCCCAGTGCAAGGCAAAGGACAACCAGCATGGATTTTCCGCTGAGGATTTTCCCCTCGTCAATGTACAGCATCCCCTGCATGGCTCCTGCGATCGCAATGAACATGACGCTGATCCCGCATGCCTTGTTCACCGCCTCCTGCTGATCCTGACGGAACAGTCTGCCGGCCAAAAGCCCGATCAGCCCTCCGACTGCAATGGAAGCACTGTTGATGATCGTTCCAAGTCCCATTATATGGCATCCCCCGCAAAATTTCTGCTTATCTGCCTGACGACCGTGACAATTCTGCCCCGAAGGGGGCATTTTCGGAAAAATGACCGTTATGATGCCGCCGGTTCGGCACCCACGCCAGCCGGACAGCAGTTCCCGTCCATCTGCTCATGCCTCCCCCGGACGTCACTGTCGGCACAGCCTTCCGGTCCGGCGTATACACCCCTGCAAGCCCTCAGGTTCGTCATACCACGCCCGGACGAAGGGAATCCCTGGTATGCCGGGATGACGGACCGTCATAGAGCCCATCTGTCAGAACCGGCGGACCCGGCACACGGATAGGACGCAGTGAACGCCCTGTTTCCCGCGCCGGAACCGATCCGGCGGATCATTCCGGCGTTCGCTTCCGAAGACTGACCTGCCCGTTTCCGCCCGGAATCCCTGCGGATGACGCCGTCAGGCATGGCATGTGCCCATGCTCCTGCCTTCATCTGTACACTATCCTTATCGCCCTTGAGGGCAATGGTCCCGGTTCTGACTTTCCCGCAAAGGCCGGCTTCATCCCGGCTGTCCTTCAGTGCCCGGAGATGGTCTGCAGCACCAGCATGACCTTCACGGGATACCGATTGATTCCCGTCTCCCCGTACAGCTTCCTTCCCCATATCCGGGCGAACATCCGGCAGCCTTTCCGCTTTTTCCCGGGTCCCAGAAGGACTGTCTTCCTTTTCCGGATTCCGGTATCCGCATTCACGCCGGTTCAGATGAAGACTCCCCTGTCCGGTCATGGATGAATGCCCCGGTTCCCGGAAAATGCATCACGCTTCCGTCCGCGGTTCTTTTCCTTTCCGGCATCACGATCGGAAAAAGTCCTGAACACAGCCGTTTCATGCCCGTGTTCACCTTTTCCTGCCAGGCAGCGTGTTTGCGCCTTTTCATTCCCCTGCACCCGGATTTACACAGTTTCGGAGAGATGTTCCCCTGCCCTGCAGTTGCAGAATCACCGGAAAGCTCCGCCGTCCCGGTCCATCTCGTACACTCATCTCCGTTGTTCACGGGGAATCAGCTCAGAGACGGCTCCGCGGGTTCATCCGGACACGCAGGAAACATGATCTCCAGAAATACCGCCCCTGTTCAATCATCCGGCGGTTCCTTCCGGGATCATGCGAATGCCTGTCCTGCGGGCCCTGTCTGCATCATCTGCAGAACATATGGCGAAACGCGGGGATGATCTCTCATCCCCGCGTTCCGGAAAATCATCTGTTATGATTTCCCCGCCTTCCTTCCGGATGATCCGGATGGCAGTCAGCAGAGCGCGCTGCATATCCCCGCCTCCATCCGGGTCTGACGGGAATCATCCCCCCGACAATGAAATCCTTCAGGAAGTCCGGTTCTCCATGTCCGGAGGGGCCTCCGGCATTCACCTGCCCGATTCCTCAGAAACACCGTCAGGCTTCTGCATTTTCCGCTTTCTTTCAAAATCCGGACGATTCCGCCAAAGAGCACGCTGAAACCGCAGGGGAACCGTCGCCTGCGCAAACAGCCACTGTCGTTTGTTTTTTCCTTCCGATTTCCTTCCAGTGCTCAGGGCCTGTCCTTCGCAGCACGGCCGGAGGTTCGGAAACACCCGACTGCTGCATCTCTGTCCCCGTCTTCACTTTGGTCCCTTCCCTGCATAGGAAGCAGGTATCAGAACATCCCCTTCTCCGGGAGGATCAGGGAATCCACGTTCCTCAAATGCCGGATCCCGGCGACATCAGCCGCTCTTCCTCGGTGTGGGATTCACTCCGGGTGCCGCTGTGCGCTTGACGGCACACGGCTACGCCCTATAATGCATTCAGGATGTGCCGTCCGCCCCGTGCATGTCAGAATCCCGTTTCCACGAGGCGTTTATGAAAAGACCGGCATATGAAAACCTGAGGAATCGGACGCCATGGGCCTGTCGGTACGAGCCCGCCTTTCTGTCTGAAAGGCGGTACCCGGACATCCGCCTTCTCTGCATCGATTCCCTCATACCGGGTATCTTCAGAGGGCCGTTTCTGCATTCAGGCAGAGTTCTGCGGCTGCAGAGCGCCTGAGCGCAGGATCCGCATGGGCTGCCGGGGGTCGGATCACGGCTTCAGAAGCGGGCTCTGGCTGTGGCAATCCGGAAGACCGGGACTTTGATCACCCTCTGCCCGCCGACAGGTTTGTCCGGTCATGTCACCGGTTGTCCACCTTTTCCGGATACAGGTCATGCTGCGTCAGCCTCTGCCAGGCCACCTGCTCCCAGGGCGTTCCGGGACGGCCGTAATTGCAGTAGGGATCAATGGAGAGCCCGCCCCGGGGCAGGAACTTGCCCCAGACCTCAATGTACTTGGGATCCAGAAGACGGATCAGGTCCTTCATGATGATGTTGACGCAGTCCTCATGAAAATCCCCGTGATTCCGGAAGCTGAAAAGATAGATCTTCAGAGACTTGCTCTCCACCATCCGCTCATCGGGCACATAGGAGATATACATGGCTCCGAAGTCCGGCTGTCCCGTGATGGGGCAGAGGCTTGTGAACTCCGGGCAGTTGAACTTGACAAAATAGTCGTTCCCCGGATGCTTGTTGGCAAAGGTCTCCAGCACCTGGGGGCTGTAATCCGCAGGATATTTCGTCCTCCCGCTGCCCAGCAGTGTCAGATCCTTTTCTTCCTCCGCGTTTCTTCCGCTCATGTCAGGCTCCTTTCCCGCCTTCCGCCCGTCATCAGGTAGAAGGGTATCGTGTCCACAAGGGCATAAATCAGCTTCACGGCATACTGACTGAGAATCATGCCGAAGATATCGGGCACCACACCCAGGAAGGCGATGAGGATGAACACCGCCGTGTCCAGGATCTGGCTGGTCATGGTGCTGGCATTGTTCCAGATCCACCGCCCGCCCTTCACGCTCCCGTGTTTTCTGATGTAGGCGTCCCTGATCCGGTGAAACACCCACACATCCCAGGACTGGGAAATCAGATAGGCGATCATGGATGCCGCAGCCACCCGGAAGGAACTGCCCAGAACCGAAGCGAAGGCAGCCTGGTTGTCCGCAAAGGGGGCCACGGGGAGCGCCATGGCCAGAGCAATGAGGGCAAGGCTCACCATCTGACAGAAAAAGCCCAGCCAGACGGTGGCGTTGGCCTCTTTCCTGCCCCAGATTTCCCCGATCACGTCGGTCATCAGGAAGGTCAGGGGATAGCCCACCACCGCGGCCGGCACCGTCAGACTGCCAATGGCCACGATCTTGCTGCTGAGGATGTTGGAAACCACCAGGGAAGTGACGAACACGCCCCTGAGTACAGAGAGATTCCGGGGATTTTTCTGCATAATTGGTCCTTTCCGGCGAAAAAAAACATGCGCCTTTCCGACCAGGGTCGGCGAAAAACGCACGCACAAAAAGAAAAGATTTTCTTTCTGTTTTCGTCCCGTAGTTTTGATTTATACCGGAACCGGTCCGGTAAGCGCAGGATGGTCACGAACTGCGCGCCGCAGGCGGCCCCGCCACTATATCACAGGGTACGGGGAGCGTCAAGCGTTTCTCTTTTCACTCATCCGACACTTGCCACAAGGAGGCAGACCATGCAGACGCCCATCCTCACTTCTCTCCCCTGTGTCCAGCGTTTCCCGGGCAATCCCGTGCTTACATGCAGGGACGTGCCCTATGAATCCGATCTGGTGTTCAATGCCGGCGTCATCCCATGGCAGGGCGGCTATGCCATGGTCTTCCGGAATGACTATGGCTGCACCTGCGGGGAATGGGAAGCAGGACGCCGTTTCCGGGGAACCAATATCGGCCTTGCTTTCAGCCCGGACGGTCTGAAATGGCAGGTCCATCCCCAGCCGATCCTGGAAATCCGGGACGCGGAGGTCCAGCGAATCTATGACCCCCGGCTGACCCGCATTGAGGACAGCGTGTACATGACCTTTGCCATGGACACAAACCACGGACTCCGGGGCGGCATTGCCGAAACCTCCGACCTGATCCATTATGAGATCCTTTCCCTCACCGTGCCGGACAACAGAAACATGGTGCTGTTTCCCGAAAAAATCAACGGAATGTACATGCGTCTGGAACGTCCCATGCCCGTATACAGCCGACGCAGGCGGGACCGCTTCGACATCTGGCTCAGCGAGAGTCCGGACCTGATCCACTGGGGCCGGTCCGAACTGGTTGCCGGCGTGGAGGATTTTCCCTTTGCCAATGACAAGATCGGGCCCGGAGCCCCGCCTGTAAAGACTTCCCGGGGATGGCTGGTCTTCACCCACACGGTGGACCGTGACGACACCCGGGGCCGGAACGGGTGGGAAACGACATGGACGAAACGATACTGCGCGGGCGTGATGCTTCTGGACCTGGAGAATCCCAGCCATGTTCTGGGGATCTGCCACCGCCCGCTCCTGGCTCCCGAAGCGCCCTTTGAAACCGACGGAGGATTCCGCAATCACGTGATCTTTCCCACCGCTGCCTTCCTGAAGGAAGAGAAGGTATGGATCTACTACGGAGCCGCCGATACCGTGATCGCCGTGTCGGAAGCCCGGGTTCAGGATCTTGTGGACGCGTGTCTCGAGGATGACTGAGAAGCAAGACGCTCTCCCCCGCGGGAAAGCGTCTTTCTTTTGGATGGAACAGGAAGGATATCCGCAGGAAGAGCCCAGGGGAAGCCTTCCCGAACCCTTTTTACCTGCCTGCCCCCGTTTTTCAGGGGCGGCTTTCCCTCCGGTTCCTTCAGCACTGTTACATCCTGTCCCATCTCCCGTCAGGTCTTCCCTGCAAACGCGGATGGCTTCCTCTGCAGTCTTCCTCCGGAAATTCTCTGAATCCGAAGTCCGGGATGTCCTCAGCCCCGCACCCCGTACGGATGCGCCCGTGACGTGTCCGCACTTCGTTCATTCGTCTCTGTCTGGAGAAATCGCATTTTTCGGAAACGGGATTTTTCGCAGGACGGATGCGATTCCAAAATCCACGATCAGAAAGGCTGACAGGATCAGCCACGTAGGAATCGCATCCGGAAACAGATACTGTTCTGTCCATTCTCCCCTTCCCATGACACCGGTCTCAATCACATAGACCAAGGCATAGACGACAAAGGGAATCATAGCCAGGAAGGACTCCGGAAAAGAGAATGGCCTCTCCGGTCTCAGAAGGAAGAAGGAAAGCAGGATCAGAACCGGTGAGAAGATATGAAGGATCAGATTGTATCCCCCGAAAGCTGAGCCGGGATCATACCAGGACATACACAGGACCGCGAACAGCATGGTAAGCGCAGCAGAAACGGACGCACCGTAATGAAGGAGAAGCGTCCATCTCGGACAGGAAGACCCGGAGAGAAGACGGTACATCAGAATGCATGCGGATACTCCCGCAAGAAGGTTGGAATCAATAGTAAACAGCCGCAAGGCATGTAAACCTGCGCCTTCCTCCATCCCATACAGCATGAGACCTGCGAGAACAGAGCAGCATGAGGCGGCAAGCACGGACATACCCCAGCCCTCCGCGTGCATCCTTTTCTTTTCCCGGTCAGAATTTTCCAGCGTAACTCCCTCTTTTCTGTCCGCTTTGGATTGCGGTTCTCCCGTGACAATTGACCCCCGATATCCTGGGAATTCACTACAGCAGCTAGAGTCCTTACTGATGGACGAAGCGCTTCAAAGTCTTGATCCGCTTTCCATATGGCTCTCAGTCGAAGATTCCGGAATTCAAATTGATCCATATAGCGGGACGGACACACACGGTCGAAAGGTATGCAAGGTGGTAGGACAACGAGCCGTCCATGTCGACGATGGCAACGTCGTTCTGACTGATGCCGGGCGATCTCAGCCACCAACGCCCAGCTGCAGTTCTCTCCATCGTGCTACTTTGTTTACTGACGGCTCCCTTCTTCACAGCATAAGCCGTCGGGGCAACACGGGATTTCTTGTTATTACTGTCATTTCTCACTACACCAAGATATCTGTTTGCTTCCGAATAGCTTAAAAGGAATACTTTATCCCTTGTATTACTTCCTCCTTTGGTCCTCCACCCTCTGTACCCCTGATTGTTTCCATTATCCACATTTGTAAATAATATTCCTGCCTCCTCCTGTGCTGTGAATGCCCTGTTCAAAAACGTTCCATTGAGCCATGTTCTTAAAGTACTCTTTTCCCAGGTTGTATTAGAGTTTTTCTCCATATACTGTTGTACATCCAGCCCATATTGACTGATCAGCAGGGCTTTACTGCCATTTCTATCCAGCACAATCCAGTCGATTGGTGAATTGTCAGTTCCGGAATCTGTCTGGGGATAGGTTCCGACGGTCACATGATTACCCACTTTGAACTTCGCTTCACGGCTTGCAGTTACTGCCGTTGCAAGTTTTCTGTCGTTCTTCAGGAGTTTGTCGACATCCTTATACCCTTTGATGGTAAAGAATACGGAAACGGCAGCGTCGAAATCACCATTCGCTCGCAATTTTTGCGCCAGCAAATACTTTGATTCATTGCTCTGATCGATTGCGTCTGAATAACTGCCAAGTGCAGAAAAGACCGCTATAGCTTCTTCGTATTGACCTGTTTCCTGTAAAGACTTCGCCTGGACATACTCCCCTTCAGCGATCTGCCCGGCATCTTTATACTCAATGATGCCTGCTAAAATTGAAGCCGCTCCCGCATGGTCGCCCTTTGCATCCAATGCCTTTGCCTGAAGATACTTCGTTTCCGTAACCTGTGTTTCTGAATCTGAATAACTTCCAAGGTCAGAAAACATCTTCAGGGCTTCTCTGTAATGCCCTGCTTCCTGAAAAGATTTCGCCTGGAGATATTTCGTCTCTGTGAGCTGTGAAGGTGCATCAGAATATGCTCCCAATCTGCTAAATTCCGCTATGGCTGCAGAGTAAAATCCTTTTTCCTGTAAGGATTTTGCCCGAAGATATTTTGCTTCTTTAACCTGTACATCCGCATCCGAATACCCTTTCAGCGAAGAGAAAATCAATATGGCCTCTTTATAATGTCCCGTTTGTTGTAAGGCTTTTGCCTGAAGATACCTCGCTTCACTGATCCGGACACTGGCATCGGAATAATCCAATGCAGCAGCAAATTCTCTCTCCGCCTCCTCCGGATTACCGCTCTGTATCGCCATATAACCCTTCTGATAATGTGTTTTCAGAATGAGTGTCTGTGCATCACTATAATCGCCAGCCTGCTCAAACTCATTGATTGCATGATCGTATTCTCCCCGATCAAAACACTCCAAGCCGAGATTGTAGTGGTGCTCCGCAATATACGTACTGGCATTGCTGTAATCGCCCGCTTTTTCAAACTCAATTGCAGCAGCATCGAAATCGCCATTCTGAACTGCCAGCTCACCTTTCTGATAATGTGTTTTCAGAATGAGTGTCTGCGCATCACGATAATCTCCGGCCTGCTCAAACTCACTTACAGCACGATCGTATTCTCCCTGATCGAAATACTCCTGTCCGAGATTGTAGTGGTACCCGGCAATATACACACCGGCATCGCTGTAATCGCCCGCTTTTTCAAACTCAATTGCAGCAGCATCGAAATCGCCACTGTTGAAAAGGTCGATTCCCTTACCATAGTATGCCCTTTGGATGAGTGTTCTCGCATCTTGGTAGTCTCCGGCAGTTTCAAATTCAGGAATGGCTGCGTCAAATTCTCCTGCTTCAAGGAAAGAATGACCCTTTTCATAATGATATGCTGCCATTCGGGTTGAGGCATCCCTGTATAAACCCGCCTCCTGAAACTCTCTCTTTGCATATTCCAGATCTCCGGCCTGTAACGCAATATCTCCGAGAATATAATGGCTCTCTGCTTTCAGCACAACCTGTGCATTCCTGGCTGTATCTGCCGTCTCAAGGATTCCTGCGACGGCCCGCTCCTGATCACGAATCATGTCATATGCTGCTATGGCCTCGTCATACTGCCCTGTTTTTCGATAGAAATCCCCCAGGAAAAGAATCTTTTCTCCGGCATCCCTGTAGTCCTTCGCCTTTTCAAGCTTTTTCAGTGCCTCGTCTGCCCGGCCATAGGCAATATCTGAAACTGCCATCTGATAATAGCAGGCTTTCACGCGCTCTTCCGTATCGCCGTAATCCATGCTGCTTTTATACAGACTCAATGCCGTTTCATAGGATTCTTCATTCTCTTTTTCAGCGCCCTGGAGATAGTAGCAGGCCTTTATACGCTGCTTCGCATCCAGGTAGTCCTGGCATTTGCTGTAAAGATCACGCGCTGCTTCATAGGCTCCCGCGCTTTCTTCTTCCAGCCCCATGCCGTAATAGCAGGCCTTCATATGCTGCTTCACATCCAGGTAATCCGGACACTTGATGTACAGATCAAGCGCAGCTTCGTAAGCTCCCGCACCTTCCTTTTCCAGCCCCATGCTGTAATAGCAGCCCGCCACCAATGACTGCACATCACGGTAGCCTTTCAGCTCCGTTCGTGAGAATGCGTCCAGTGCTTTCCCGTAGTTTTCTTTTTCCATGTACGATCTGGCAATCATGTACCTGCATTCCAGTGCAAGGTTCCTGCTGTCCTCATAGTCACCCAGTCCTTCCGCTATTTCGGCGGCCCTTCCGTAACTGCCTTCAGACATGTGCTTTCCGACAGCAGCGTACAATGCTTTCCGGGCAATTTCCCGGGCGCTGGCGATTTCCTGCAGTTCTGAAAACACCTGAGCAGACTTTTCATATTCCTGCTGCTCGAACAGTTCCATCCCCTGCTGATATGCCCCGATCCACCGGTTTATGGTTGCTTCCCTGTAATTCCCGGCCATTGTAAGAGCCCTGAAAGACAGATCATAATCCTTCTGGTCCATTGCATCCAGTCCGATCTGATACGCCAGTTCTTTGCCATCTTCATACTCAGGATCCTGAAGAAGGATGGCAAGACTGACCTTCGGACTTCCCGCGTCAAATGCCTCCCTGGCCATGCGATAATGCCATTCCCTTGCATCTTCATAGGAAAGACATTGCAGGAACGACTGAGCGGCACCCGAATAGTCGTGATTCCCTGCGCAGCTTTTTCCTTTCAGGTAGAAGCTCCTTTCAATGGCGTCTGAGTCTTTCAGTAAACTGTAGGTCTCAATTGCTTCATCATATCTGTCTTCAGAAATCAGTGTCTCCGCTTTTTTCTGTAAGGATCGTGCCTGAAGAGAATAGGTCTCATTGATCTGCACATCCGTATCCGAGTACCCTTTCAGCGAAGAGAAAATCAATATAGCCTTTTCATATTGTCCTGCCTGCTGCAAGGCTTTTGCCCGAAGATACCACACTTCACTGATCCGGACACTGGCATCGGAATAATCCATTGCGGCAGTAAATTCACTCTCCGCATCCTCCAGATTACCATTCTGAATCGCAACTTCACCCTTCTGGTAATGTGTTTTCAGAATGAGCGTCTGCGCATCACGATAATCTCCGGCCTGCTCAAACTCACGGATTGCATGATCGTATTCTCCCCGATCGAGGCATTTCCGGCCGAGTTTGTAATGGTATCCGGCAATATATGTACTGGCATCGCTGTAATCGCCCGCTTTTTCAAATTCAGATGCTGCCCCATCGAAATCACCACTGTTGAGGATGGCAATTCCCTTACTGTAGTGTGCTTTTTGGATGAGTTTTTTCGCATCCCTGTATTCCCCGGCAGTCTCATATTCAAGAACGGCCGCATCATAATCTCCCGCTTCAAGGAAAGAATTACCCTTATCATAATGATATGCTGCCATTCGGGTTGCGGCATCGCCGTAAATCCCTGCCTCTTGAAACTCTTTCTTTGCGTATTCCAGATCTCCGGCCTGCAACGCAACATCTCCGAGTATGTAATGACTCTCTGCCTTCAGCACAGCCTGTACATTCCTGGCTGCGTCTGCCGTCTCAAAGATCTTTGCGACAGCCCCTTCCTGCTCACGTATCATAGCATATGCAGCTATGGCCTGATCATACTGCGCTGTTTTCCGGTAGAAATCACCCAGGACAAGGATCTTTTCTCCGGCATCTCTGTACTCCTGCGCCTTTGCAAGTTTTTCCAGCGCCTCATCGGCCCGACCATAAGCCAAATCTGAAACGGCCAGCTGATAGTAGCAGGCTTTTATATGTTCTGCCGTATCACCATAGTCCAGGCACCTGCTGTACAGATCAAGCGCAGCTTCGTAAGCTCCCACGCCTTCCTTTTCCAGCCCCATGCTGTAATAACAGCCCGCCACCAATAACTGCACATCTCTGTAGCCTTTCATCTCAGTTCCTGAGAATACGTCCAGTGCTTCCCTGTAGTTTCCTCTTTCCAGATACGATCTTGCGATCATGTACCTGCATTCCAGGCCAAGGTTCCTGCTGTCCTCATATTCACCCAGTCCTTCCGCAATTTCTTCAGCTCTTCCGTAACTGCCTTCAGACATGAGTTTTCCGACAGCAGCGTACAACGCTTTTCGGGCCATCTCCCGGGCGCTGGCGATTTCCTGCAGTTCTGAGAAAACCTGAGCAGACTTTTCATATTCCTTCTGCTCGAACAGTTCCATCCCCTGCTGATATGCCCCGATCCACCGGTTTATGGTTGCTTCCCTGTAATTCCCGGCCATTGTAAGGGCCCTGAAAGACAGATCGTAGTTTTTTAGTTCCAGGGCTTCCAGTCCGATCTGATACGCAAGTTCTTTGCCGTCTTCATACTCAGGATCCTGAAGAAGGATGACAAGACTGACCTCCGGACTTCCCGCGCCAAATGCCTCCCTGGCCATGCGATAATGCCATTCCCTTGCATCCTCATAGGAAAGACACTGCAGGAACGACTGAGCGGCACCCGAATAGTCGTGATTCCCTGCAATGTTTTTTCCTTTCAGGTAAAAACACCTTGCAACGGCATCCGGGTCTTTCAGTAAACGGCAGACCTCAATCGCCTCATCGAACATTCCATCCGAAACAAGCACTTCTGCCTTCCTTACAAGACAGTCCCTGGCCGCCTGATCCGCATCCCTGAAGGATCCAAGGGACAGAAAGTGTTCATAGGCTTCATCAAGACGTCCTTCTGCTGCTTCGTCTGCGGCCTGCTCATATGCTTTTTCATAATCAGCAAGATGTGTCTGGTATTTCTCCTCCAGCCCTTTGTAAATCTCATAGGCATCCGCCATTTTCCCTACATCATACATCTGATCCGCAGACAGCATGGCCGCCAGGTCCGCACTGTCCCTGTACGTCTTCAGTTCTGTGAAAAGACAGACGGCATCCTGTCTGTTTCCATTCTGTGAAAGGAAAACCGCCTTCGCGTATTGGCTGGTCAGTACCTGTTCAGGAGCATCCGAATAGCCGCCGAGGCGCTCAAATCCATCTATTGCCTCATCATAGGCGCCTTGCTCGCGCCTGGTCATCGCTTCCGAATACGTTTTCCGGTACTCCGTTTCATATGTCCGGTACTGCGCATCCAGCTCTCTGTAGATTTTCCACGCCTCCGCCATGTTCCCCGAAAGGAAGAGACCATCGGCCCGGGCTTTCCTCTCCAGAGACTGACTGTCCCTGTATGAGCGGATCAGCGCAAAATTATAAGCGGCGCTGGAAAAGTCCCCCCGGGAGGACAGGGATACAGCATATCGGTAGATGGAATCCAGGCACTGTTCCCCTCTCTCATCGCTGTCCCTGAAAAGAGGAATCCCGGAATAGATATGGTAGGCGCTGATCCAGTTGTCACCTTTCCGGTAAGTATGGTTTTCAGCTTTCCACTCGTCTTCCCTTGCTGTGTAGTAGGTTTTCAGCAGAGAACAGTCCCGATAGTCGTCCCCAAGATTGTCAAAAATCTGACGTGCCTTGGAAAACTCTGCATTCTCAGCGGCAACGACAGCCCCACAGTACATGGTGAGCCTTGTGGAGTCTTCATAGTTGCCGAAGGTCTTCAGCAGGGAAAGGGCCTGTTCATACTTTCCTGCCGCCACCAGTTCCACCGCGTTGTCGTATCTCTCCCGCATCGTTTCCGCGTGTGCAGCAGAGCACATGCCTGCCAGCATGCACAGAACGAGTACAATCGTCAAAAAAGCCCGGATGCGTCTCTGAGAAAGCAACATACCTGAACTCCCCTTTTCTGTTGCTGTAGACAAACGGTTGTCAAAAGCAATGGATGATCTGTTTTATTTCCTCTGAACCCGCCTCGGGAGCGGTTCGGTACACTCATTCTATAACAGGTCTTTCAGATATACAACCCTGAGGCGAAGGTTATGAACTCCTACATGCCAGCACCCCATCTGTCTTCATGGTTTCCCTTTCCATCCTCATGAGTCCTCTTCCTGTGAACCGGCAGATCTCAGCCCCTTACTGACATCTGTCACCTGCTCACAGAGCATGCAGTATGTACACAAAGAACCGGGTAACGTACACAAAGAGCCGGGTGATGTACACAAAAAGCCGGGTGACGTACACAAAGAGCCGGGGTGACGCACACAGGTCTGCCCCCTGCTCACAGGGAATCCAGGTTCCCATGCGGTTCCTGCGCATATCTGTCTGATCTGAGACGGCCGCATCCCGATGAATGCCCTGGCCGCTGTTCTGGAACCGACGCTCAAGGCCCCAGGAATCCGGAAGGAAGGACCTGCAGTGCATCGGGGCAGTCAGGCAGCATCCTTTCCCGTTTCTCAGACCTTCATTCAGAAAATACGCCCCCTCCGGTTCATCCCGGAGGGGGCAACCTGTGGCATCAGGGAATCACTCAGCGGGTTTCCGCATACAGCGCATTCCACTTCTCCAGCATTTCAGCCTTGTGCTCGATGAGCCAGGCGGTGTCGCGGGAGACCCAGTTGATGGTGTCGTCCGGCGGCAGATACTTGATCTCATACTTGGCCTTGGGGTTGGTAAAGCGCAGGGTCTCCAGGCGGGTTGCCAGCGCTTCCTGGCCCTCGGGGCTCATGAGGAAGTTGATCATGGCCTTGGCGGCTTCGGGATGCGGGCAGTTCTGGATCATGGCGCAGCCCATGGTGGTGCCGGAAGCACCGTTCTCGGGATACTGGATGCGGATGCGGTCAGAGCCGGACTTGAGCAGGGTGTCAGCGCCGTCCTCATAGGTCAGGCCCACCACATACTCGCCGGAATCCACGCTCTTGAAGCACACGGAGGAGGAGGTGGAGATGACCAGGCCGTTCTCCAGCATGCCCTTCATAATGGCCCAGGCTTCATCGGTGTCATAGCCGTACACGGCGAAGATGTTGCACAGATTGTTCCAGGCGGCGGAAGAGCTGTTGGGATCGCTCAGCACGATGCGGCCCTTCAGGGCGGGGTTCAGCAGGTCCTCATAGGTGCGGATCTCAAGGCCCAGTTCCTTCTCCAGCGCCACGTTCACGCAGAAGCACACGGTGCTCAGGTGATCCTGGTTGTAACGGCCGTTGTGGCTCTTGTAGTCATCGGGCAGATCTTCCTCATAGGGGGAGGTGTACAGGGCATAGATGTCATCGTTGGCGGAGCCGTCGGACGGAGACAGGCCGCCCCACTGCACGTCGCCCTGGGGGTTGCCGGCCTCGGCGCGGGTCCTGGCCTGCAGTTCGCCCGCGGAACCGTTGACCACTTCCACTTCCACATCGGGATACTGCTCATTGAAGACTTCGATGAGATTGTCAATGTCATTGTCCGTCATGGAGCTGTACAGCACCAGGGGACCGCTGACCGACTCCGCCAGGGCGGAGCAGCATGCCAGCACCATGGCCAGGGCAAGCAGCAGGGATAAGAGCTTCTTCATGGGTGAAACCTCCTTGTGATCTATTCTCAGGTGCCTCCGCACCCGGAAATCAGAGCTTGATGTCCTCACTCTTGGTCAGTGCCAGATAGAGGATGAGGGAGATGGCCGTGAGCACCGTCAGAATGGCGGCAAAGGCGCAGGCCATGCCGTCATTGCCTCTGGATATGGCCGCGTAGGTGCTCATGGTGAGGGTAATGGTCTTGTTGTTGTACAGGATAATGGCACTGGACAGCTCCGTCACAATGGCCACCCAGCTGAGCACCGCGCCGCTCATGATGCCGTTGCCCATCATGGGCGTGGTCACCGTGAGGAAGGTTTTCAGCTTGCTGGCCCCCAGGGAAAGGGAGGCCTCCTCCGTGCTTATGGGGATGCTCTGGAGTGTGGCCGTGGCGGAGCGGATCGTGTAGGGCATTCGTCGTATGACCAGGGCAATGATCATCACCGCCGCCGTGCCCGTGAGCGCCAGGGGCTTGCGCCCAAAGGCAATGACCAATGCAATGCCGATGATGGACCCCGGCATGATGTAGGGCAGCATGGACAGGGTGTCAATGGTGTGATTCAGCGGTCTGGGCCGCCGCACCACCAGATAGGCAATGAGGATGGCAAAGAGAATGATCAGGGCCAGGGAGGCAATGCCGAAGAACATGGTGTTCTCAATGGAGCGCACCAGGAGCTTTTTCAGCGCCTTCTCATAGTTCACAAAGCTGAAGCCCGGCTTGAACACCGCCCCGTCACAGTTGCGGAAGGAGAGGTAAACGATGTAGAGCTGCGGAAGGAAAGCCAGGGCGATGAGGCCGTAGCAGTAGATGTACATCAGGATGCCGCCGATGCCTTTGGGCTTGCGCTTCTGAACGGGATTCATGCAGTTGATGGAGAAATTGTATTTTTTCGTGGCCCACTTCTGCAGGAAGAAGACCAGGGCCGTCACCACAATGGCGATGACGGAAATGGCTGCCGCGAAATTGTGGTCCGTGCCGTTCTCGCCCAGATACTGGTTGTAGATTTCCACCGGGAAGGTGCGGTAGCCCTCCCCGATGAGCAGAGGGGTTCCGAAGTCCGCAAAGGCCCGCATGAACACCAGAAGG
This sequence comes from uncultured Eubacteriales bacterium, assembly GCA_902774025.1. Lineage (GTDB taxonomy): Bacteria > Bacillota > Clostridia > Christensenellales > Aristaeellaceae > UBA2943. The sequence goes on along the minus strand of CACYGY010000109.1, from coordinate 1,239 downwards.
GAGGCCGCCAGAATCGTGGGCATGGAAAGCTGCATGATGACGGTGAAGAATCTCTTGACACCGGTGCAGCCCATGTTGGCGGAGGCTTCAATGAGGGAATTGTCAATGGACTTGAAGGCGCCGTTCATGTAGACAAAGACCAGGGGGAAGAACTTCAGGGACTGCACCATGAGAATGCCGCCGAAGCCGTAGATGCTGCCCAGACGGATGCCCAGGGTGTCCTTGAAGAACACCGTGATCACGCCGTTGCGCCCCAGGAGCATGATCCAGCTGTAGGCCCCGATGAAGGGCGCGCTCATGCAGCACAGGATGGAAACCACGAAAAGGAACTTTCCGCCTTTGAGGCGGTAAAAGGAATAGAAGTAGGCAAAGGGGATGCCCAGAAGCAGGGTCACCGCCGTCACCGCGATGGTCACCACAAAGCTGTTCTGGATGGTGGAGGAGTAGTAGGGGGTGGAAAAGAACTTCGCAAACTGCTCCAGGGTGAACTGGCCGTCCTTGCTGATCACCGCCTGCTTCAGGATCCCGTACATGGGATAGACCAGAAAGAGGGCAAAGAGCGCCAGAAACACCCAGGTCATGACCGTCCAGACCTCAAATTTTCTCTTCACGCCTTACACCGCCTTCTCTGCAAGGTCGTTTTCCACGCCGGTGAGCAGGTTCCGGCTTCCGTCCTCGCAGAAGAGATTGGACTTGGCCGTGTTCAGCCGCAGCCGTACCTCCGTTCCGGGCCGGATGATGGAATCGATGCTGGACTCCTGAATGATTTCCAGTTTCTCGCCGCTTTTGAGATGGACGAAGTAGTGGGTATTGAGGCCCAGGAACACGCTGCTGTCAATGACAGCCTGCAGGCCCTCCGCCTGCCCGGTTTCCACGATGAGTTCCTCGGGCCTTGCACAGACCTGCACCACCTGCTCCCGGATGTTTTCCGGGGCCACCGTGGCATATTCCACCGTATAGCCGGTGGGCAGCTCCACAAGAGCCTTTCCGTTCCTGACCTTCATCTGTCCGCTGAGCATGTTGCTGCGGCCGATGAAGGTGGCCACGAACACATTGGCGGGACGCTGGTAGATGTTCTTGGGCGTACCCACGTGCTGGATCACACCGCCGTTCATCACCGCGATCCGGTCGGACACCGCCATGGCTTCCTCCTGGTCATGGGTGACATACACGGTGGTGATGCCCACGCTGTTCTGAATCTCCTTGATGGCCGTGCGCATCTCCACCCTGAGTTTGGCA
>CACYGY010000108.1 GCA_902774025.1 uncultured Eubacteriales bacterium | reverse complement strand
TGTACACTACTCATGCGAGTATTATCCACTACCAAGTTGAACGGGTGTCCGTTTTTTAGTGTCGCTATGGTATGACCTAATATTTACGGAGCTTGTGATATAAAGAGCGATATGGTGGTTCAGCTGGAAGACTACTGCAAAAAGCATCCTGTAACAGACGAAATACGGGAATGCTATACCCGTCTGCTGGATGACTGCCTGGAGGAAGGCGATGTTTCGACCTATGCATATGCCTATTATGGGGGAAACACCATCGTCCAGTGTGACTGGAAAAAAGCAGAACAGGCGCTTTTGCGGGAATTTGATCCGGAACTGGATCCTCCCACAGGAGCAGACTGGGCGGCAAATTCACTCGGGTACATCTATGGAAGTGACCGCCTCGGAAAGCCGGATTATGGAAAAGCGTTCATTTGCTTCCAATATGCTGCAAATCATGGCGTCACCGAGGCGACCTACAAGCTTTCCGATCTTTATCGTATGGGCCGGGGTGTAAGGAAAGATCCGGAGAAGGCCTGGGAAATCCTGAGCAGGCTCTGCCAGAAAACAGACAGGCGGCATATCTCCGGTGGAAAATATGCCGATATTATGCTGCGCATGGGGTATTGCTACCGGGACGGGATCGGTGTGGCACCTGACAGGGTAAAGGCGATGAAATTCTTCCTGGATGCGAAGCGTGGAATCGAAGCGCGCATGAAGCGTCATCCGGGATACGGTGATGAAGTCGTAGCCAGAAATATCCAGGCTGCGATCGAAAGCGTGAAATAAAGAGCAGAGGCTCTTTGATTCCGACAGATGTCGGAATCAACCGGGAAACTGCAGTATTCATTCGTTCGCTGCCATGAAGATCCTGTGGATTTCGCGGCATATGGGATCCCTGACGGCCTGTGCACCCGAACAAAAAATGAGGGAGGATGCCGGACCCTGACAATTCTTTTCCGGCATGCGCGCCGCGTGATGCCCCGGGCGTGGATACAGAATGGACAGACTCAAAAGTGCCCGGAATCACCTCAATCCGGTCATCTCACGAAAACAGACCGGAACGGCTGTGCCGTTCCGGACTGCAGAGATGATCGCATCTTTCGGTTCAGGATCAGTAGTTTTCCTCGTGAATCTCGAAATAGCTCCGGGGATGCGCGCACACCGGGCAGACTTCCGGTGCCTCCGTGCCCACAATGATATGTCCGCAGTTGCGGCATTCCCAGACCTTCACGGAGCTCTTTGAGAAGACTTCGTTCATTTCCACATTCTTCAGAAGCGTGCGGTAACGCTCTTCGTGATGCTTTTCAATCTCCGCCACCATGCGGAACTTGCGGGCCAGCTCCGTGAAGCCTTCCTTCTCCGCGGTGACGGCGAAGCCTTCGTACATGTCGGTCCATTCGTAGTTCTCGCCTTCCGCGGCGGCCTTCAGGTTTTCAGCGGTACCGCCGATGCCGTTCAGTTCCTTGAACCACAGCTTGGCATGTTCCTTCTCATTGTCCGCGGTTTTGAGGAACAGGGCAGCAATCTGCTCAAAGCCTTCCTTTTTGGCCTTGGAGGCGAAATAGGTGTACTTGTTCCGGGCCTGGGACTCGCCGGCAAAGGCGGCTTCCAGGTTCTTTTCCGTCTGGGTGCCGGCATAGCGGGAAGAAACCCTGACAAAGGCGGAAGCGGGCTGCTTGCACCGGGGGCAGACCATATCAGGAGCGAGGGGACCTTCGTGAATGTAACCGCAGACTGAGCATTTCCAGAATTCCATGGATGATTCCTCCTTCTTGTTTGTCTTTTCAATGTCGGTTTTTCCGGGGGCTTTCCTTTCATTGACAGGGAGCGTATGCAGGAGATGCTCCAGGGCTTCCCGGGGGAATCCCGGGGTATCTTCCATCTCCCGGAGGGATTCAAGAAAATCGTGGGTATTGAGACTCTGGGGAAGCATGTAGCCGTTTTCCCGGATCAGGTCCTCGGCCTGAATCCGGAAGGACGCTTTCAGGGCGGAAGCAAGGGGATTGTTCATGGCAGCGGCTTCCCTCTCGCCCTCGGCCATGGAGGCGATGAGGGCCTGAAGCGCGGAGGAGACCTCTTCCGATTTCTTCTGCTGGGGCGGGAAGGAACGAGGTGCCATGCTGATGGCCCCGGCAGGACAGGCATCGGCACAGGCACCGCATCCGATGCATTTCTCCCGGTCGATGACGCTGTTTTCCGTGTCCGAGGCGCCGGTGGGACAGACGTACAGGCACAGACAGTCCTTTTCGCACATGCGGATATTTCTGACGGCAAATCGTTCAGCCATGCGTTCAGCCTCCGATCCGTTCAAACTTGCGGCTGGGGACCTTGCACACGGGACAGACCTCCGGGAGAGGCTCGCCGATGTGCACATAGCCGCAGATGGTGCATACATAGACGCCCGTGTGGGCCAGCATGGCGTCTCCCTCCTCCTGATAGCGTTTCAGGAGGGCGCGGAGAACCCGGGAAACCTTTTCGCTCCAGGTGAGAGCCCGCAGAGCACCCCGGTCTCCCGCCTGCCGGGCGGCTTCCCCCGCCTCCGGGAACCCCCGGGACAGGTGCTGCTCCACCCGCTCCAGAAGGGCGTCCATGGAGGGGGAGGAGAAGGGATCACTCCGGGCGCGGAACCAGTCGGCAAGGGAACGGAAAGCTGCCGCGCTTTCCGCGTCATACTGTTTTTCACAGCCCCTGGCCAGATTGGAGCACAGGGCGCTGGTCTCCAGGGCGTTGAGAAGTTTCAGGTCGGATCCGGCGGGGGAAGGGGAGACGGGGGCGGCATTTTCAAGGGGCCGGAAGTCGCTCCTGGACGCGCCGCACAGAGGACACCGCCAGTTTTCCGGGAGGTTCTCCCAGGGGCCTTCCTTCGCCTCATCATAGATGTATCCGCAGACAGAACAGACGTATTGCATGGTTCAGACTCCTTTCCGGGATCGGGTGGTCCTGGAAACAGACAGAGAGGGCCTGCTTCCTCCGGCGGTGGTCCGGGAACCGCAAGGCCGGTGTCGGGGAAGAACGGACAGATGCGGAGGAAAAGCGAAACGCGCGGGCGACCGGATCGCGTCCGCCGGAAAACGGGTCATTGCCCGTTTCGTCTTTTCATCTGACTGTTCCATTCTTCTGCTGATACCGGATGGCTCCGGTCTGTGAGGATGTGCATACGGCTGGTGCCGAATCACCTGTCCGGAGGTGAAATGACAGAGACTGAAATGAGTGTACAGGAAAGAAAGGGTTTCGTCAACGACAGCGGGAAACGAAAAAAGGCGCCTGCCGGAGTTTCCGGCAGGTGCCGAGGGGAGATCCTGCTTTCACGCGGACTGCCTGTTCTCAGAGAATGCCTGCCGTGAACAGATACACGAGAATGCCCGCCTGCACAAGGAGCATGACAGGGAAAAACAGCCTGAAATACCAGTGCTGTGTCTTATGACGGAAAACGAACATGCCCATTGTTCCCCCAAGACCTCCGAACAGTCCGGTGGCGAGGAAAAGCGTTTTCTCCGGCACCCTTCGGCGGTTCTTCTTCGCGCACTGTTTGTCATAGTACATCAGGTAGAAGGAAAAAAGGTTCAGGATCACCAGCGCGGCAATCACAATGATGGTTAACATTTTCATTTTGCAGATCTGTCTCCTTGTCTTTTTTTCAGATTATCCCCCGGTCTTTCTCTCCTGCTTGCCGGTTTCCGGGTGACCGTGGACAATATGGAGGATACGCCCGCGCCGCCGGATCGTCAAGGAGGCCCGGACGGGTTCGGTTTCTTTTCCCCCGCTCTTCCGGATTTCTGAGGGAAAAGGCTATCCGGTCTGCTCTCTTCCGTTCGCACTGCAGACCGGAGAGCGTCCGGGAGGATGCCGGGGGTCGGACGCTCTGAACCGGCATTTTCCCGCTCTCCCCGCGGGTGTGGGGACGGGATGCCCCTTTATCCACTCAGATAGGCGGAGAGGAGAAAACGGGTCAGGGGATTCGCCGCACAGTCTTCCGCCTCCGGCGTCTGAGCGAATACCATCCGCATGGGATGATCCCTGTCCAGGGCCGGCCAGGGCGGCAGGGGTTCACCCTGAGAGTCCGTGCCGTTGGGATCCCCGGAGCGGATAAAGTTGCACCAGTAATCGCACATCTGTCTGGCCAGATCATAGTGCGGGCCCCGGAAGGGACGCCAGCATTTGGACAGGGTTTCAAAGAAGAACCAGAGGTCCACAGAGTGGAAGGTCCCGGGATGATCCCAGCCCGGGATGGGGGCATCAAACAGGTAGTAGAAGATTCTCCGGTCCTGTGCCTGAAGGGCCGCCCGGATGGCGAACTCAATGACACTCACCCTGCCCTCCCGCTCAATGCTCTCCTTTGTGGCCGGGCGGGTGAAGAAGGAGAGGAAGGTGTCGGCCTTTTCACCGAAACACCGCTCCGCAAAGGCTTTCAGGTCTGCCTCATTCCGGGCTTCGGGGCTGCTGAGGAACTCACTCCCCGTGTGCCCCATGAGAACGGGTATCTGAAGACAGTTCGGGTCCAGAAACCACTGCTGGCTGTTCCGGTGGGAGAAGACATGGTCCACGGCTTCCCCAAAGGTTTTGCCCCAGCCGTTTCGCGCGTCCCATTCCAGGGTTTTGTCCCGGAGCGTCCACGCGTCCATGGCCCTTGCCGCGGCAAGACTGTCCACTCCCAGGAAGGCAAAGAATTCCCTGCCCCGCCTTTCCGCTTCCTTCAGGTCGTGACTGAGTCCCAGATCGGAAGGATACGGAGGTGCGAAGGCGCCGCTCTGGATGATGGCCCGCTGAAACAGTCCCTGATTGGCCGGGCAGGTCATCTGGGCGGACACGCTCATTCCGCCGGCGGACTGTCCCCCGATGGTGATGTTTTCCGGATCCCCGCCGAAGGCGGCGATGTTCCGCTTTACCCAGCGTGTGGCGGCCTGCTGGTCCAGAAACCCGAAATTGCCCGGCGCTTCCGGGTGCTCCGCCGTCAGCTCCGGATGGCAGAGAAAACCGAAGACGTTGAGACGGTAATTGACGGTCACCACGACAATGCCCCGGCGGGCGATGCGCTCACCGTCAAACTCCATTTCCGCGGTATAACCCACCTGGAGTCCGCCGCCGAAATACCATACGAACACGGGCAGTTTTTCCCCTGCCTCCCCACCCGTCCAGATATTCAGGGTCAGGCAGTCCTCGCTCATGGGGATATCCCTGTCCACATGCCATTCCCGGTCGTACAGACTGTCCGGGCTGGCTTTGATGGGGGACTGCATGGGAATGGGGGAGAAATCAAAGGCAGGGAATTCCCCCTCCCAGGGAGGACACGGCTGAGGCGCCCGCCAGCGGTAGTTTCCCACCGGCGGGGCGGCGTAGGGGATGCCCCTGTAGCTGGTGATCCGCGGATCCGCAGCAGGAAGCCCCCGGACGAGGCCGCTTTCAGTCAGGGCTGTTCTCTTCAATCCAATCACCTCCCGTAATTCAAAACCGATGACGGAGCGGGGGAAAGGAAGCAACCGGGCGGAGACAGTCTGAGCCCGGTTGTTTTCCTTCCTTATGATTTTGCCTCATCACGGATCTTCAGCGCGCGGTCGGGATAATTGCTGATGACGATATCCGCCCCGGCCTGCAGGGTGGAGCGGATGTCCTTTTCCTCGTTGACGGTCCAGACATTGACCATAAGGCCCAGAGCATGCGCCTTTTCCGCCTCACCGGGGATCAGGAGCTCGGAAAAATGGGGATGGATGGCGTTGGCACCGGCATTGTGGGCATATACCCAGGGCTCCAGAAGCATGCAGTCGTAGAGCAGACCGCAGGGGAGGGAAGGGTCGATTTCCTTGATGTGCATCATGCTGTGATGATTGAAGCTGGAATACAGGATCCGGTCCTTCATGCCCAGCTCGTCCACCAGACGGATGGTCTTCTCCTCCAGACCCTCGTAGAGAATCCGGGAGTTCTTCATTTCAATGTTGATATGCAGTCCGGTGGGCTTCAGGAGCTCCAGCACCTCCCGCAGAGTGGGCAGGGTGGCCTTCTCATACTCGGGATGGGTCCGGTTGAACAGGAACTTTTTCAGCTCCGATGTGGTCATTTCGCAGATGAGTCCAGTCCCGTTGGACACACGGTCGATGGTTTCGTCATGGGCCACCACAAGCTCGCCGTCCCGGGCGATATGCACGTCCAGTTCCACACCGTCCGCGCCCATGTCGGCGGCCAGCTGAAAGGCTTCCAGGGTATTCTCAGGGGCGTATCCGGAGGCGCCCCGGTGTCCGTAAATCTTCTGCATGTTTCTCACACTCTTTCCGGTTTTCAGTAAGCAGGGGAAAACAAGAGGCACGAGAAACCCCGTGCCTCTTGGGTCAGGATGGACATCCGGTCCGGCCGGCAGCCGGCCGGACCGGGGGTGTCATCAATAGTTGGTCAGGTTGTACATTTCGATGGATTCGTTGATTTCCGCAGCCAGCTTCTGGACGCACTCGTCCACATCGGCGATTTCGCCGTGCACGAGCATTTCGGTGTACTTCTGCACCTGAGCGCGGGCCTGGGAGAAGACGCTCAGCAGGCCGCCGGCATACTGGGGAGCGGAGTCATGCAGCTGGTCAAGAGCCACCTGGAACTGAGGATACTTCTCGACGTTGGCCTTGAAGGTCTCGGTTTCCTGAGCCTTGACGTTGACCGGGAAGTAACCGGTCTGCTGATTCCAGAAGGCCTGATTCTCGGGATTGGTCATGAACTTCACGAATTCCCAGGTGGCCGCTTCACGGGCTTCGTCGCCGGTCTCGAAGGCCCACAGGGAGCCGCCGCCCACGGACACGCCGCCCACATCGCTGGCGTTGATGTTCGGGAAGTAGCCCACACCGATTTCGAAGGAATCGCCCACGTTGGTGAGCAGGGTCTTCAGAGCGGCGGTGGACTCGAGGGTGATGGCGATGTCGCCGTTGATGAACGCCTGCTTGGCGTCATCATTGCCCTGGTTCAGGTAAGGAGCGATGGCGGTCTCGGGATCGCCCACGAACTTCTTCCAGACGCTCAGGATGTCATGGCCGGCACCGTTGGTGTCGAATTCCACGGCGGTGGCGTATTCCTGGCCGCGGCCGTTGTTGTTGTTGACATAGTTCTTGCCCATCTTGCCGGTCCACTGCTCGAAGAACCAGCCATAGTTGCCCATGCCGAAGCCGTACTGGGCAGCACCGCTCTCGGTGATCTTCTTGGACATTTCATAGATCTCGTCGAAGTTCTTCGGAGGAGCTTCGGGATCCAGGCCGGCCTTGGCGAAGGCGGTCTTGTTGTAGTACAGCAGGGGGGTGGAGCTGTTGAAGGGCATGGAGTACAGCGTGCCGTCCACGGTGTAGTAGGCAGCGATGTTGGGTTCGATGACGCTGGCGTCAAAGCCTTCGGCGTCAATGAATTCCTGCATGGGCTTGACCCAGCCGCTGTCGATCATGAAACGGGTGCCGATGTCATACACCTGCATGATGTCGCAGGGGATGGCATTGATGCCGGCCGCCTGAATCTTGGCGAAGGCATCGTCGTAGGAGCCCTGATACTCATACTTGACCAGGATCTTGCCTGCATACTGGGCATTGAAATCCTCGATCATGGCGGTGATGGCTTCACCGTTCACGCCGCCCATGGCATGCCAGAAGGTGATTTCCACCGGAGCGCCCTCAGCGCCGGCGAAAGCCACCAGGCCCAGTATCATGGACAGGGCCAGGAGAAGAGAAACCAGTTTTTTCATAGAGATGACCCCTTTCTGAATTTTATGAACGCGAACTCAAACGGGATAATTCCCGCGTCCATCGGAGGGAAGAAACCGTCAGCCCTTCACGGCGCCGGCCATGAGACCGTTGATCAGCTGCTTGTTCATGAACACAAAGATACTCAGTGAGGGCACGATGACAATCACCACGCCTGCCATCATCAGGCCCATGGACTGGGCGTCAATGTCATAGAGCATGCTGATGCCCACCTGCACGGTCCGGTAGGCGTCCGAATCCGTGGTGAGCAGAGGCCACATGTACTGATTCCAGGTGTTCAGGAAGACGTAGGCGCCCAGAGCGCCCAGAGCCGGTCTGGAGAGGGGCAGGGCGATGGTCAGGAGGAAGCGCCAGTTCCCGCATCCGTCAATGGTGGCGGCTTCCTTCAGTTCCTTGGGGAAGGTCATGTAGCTCTGCCTCAGCAGGAAGATGCCCATGGCGCTGGTCATATAGGGAATGATCAGCACGTGGAGGCTGTTGGTCCAGCCCCAGCGGGCTACGGTCAGATAGTTGGCGATGATGGTGGACTCGCCGGGCACCATCATGGTGGCAAGAACCGCCAGGAAGAGGAGCTTGCGTCCCTTGAACTCCAGGAACACAAAGGCAAAGGCCGCCATGGAAGCGGTCACCATCTGGCAGAGCATGACGCTGGTGGAGACGATGAAGGAATTGCCGATGTACCTGAGAAAACTGTAACTGGGATTGGTAAAAGCGTTGACGTAATTGCCGAACTGGATGGAGTGGGGGAACAGAAGTGTCTTGTACACCTCATCCGTGTTCACCAGGGAAATGGAGACCGTGTAGATGAGCGGCACAAGAATAATCAGAAGAAGGGGAATGTTCAGCAGAAGATTCCCGAAGTTCTTCAGCTCTCTTTTGCGCATGCTCCGGGTCTTGTGAAACTGGTGGCTCTCCTGGGGAAGGGAGGGATTCGTCGCTTTCATCAGTAATTCACGCTCCTCTTCTCGAAGCTGAACTGAATCAGCGTAATGATCAGGATGATCACAAACAGCACCACGGAACGGGCGGCCGCGGTTTCGAACCGCTGGGCACGGAAGGCGTCATGCCAGATGGCGTAGACGATGAGGTTGGTGGAGCTGTTGGGGCTTTCGTTGGTAAGCAGCTTGACCTGGCTGAAGGACTGGAAGGCGTTGATGATGTTGATGATGATCTGGAAGAAGAGAGTCGGGGAAATGGCGGGGAGGGTGATGTGGAAAAGTCTCTGCCAGTAATTGGCTCCGTCGATGGAGCAGCTTTCGTAGAGCTCGGTAGGCACACCCTTGAGACCCGCGCTGATGAAAATGAAGTTGATGCCGCTCTGCAGCCAGATGGTCACCATGGCTACGGACCAGAACTGGTAGGTTCCCCCAAGCCAGTTGATCTGTGTCCCCATGAGGTTGTTAAGCAGGCCTCCCGTGGGATGGAAGATCATGCGGAAAGCCATGGAAGCGGCTGCCGAGGCAATGGCCACGGGCATGGCGTATACGGCAGCGCAGAAATCGGACCCCTTGTAGCGGTTGTATGTCAGAAGACTGGTGATCATACCCACGATCAGGCCGCCAAGGGCCACCACGCCCACAAACTGGAGGGTGGATCCCAGACTCGCCCAGAAATCGGGCTTTCCGAAGAGACGGATCGAATAGTTGTCAAAGCCCACGTACTTCTTGGGCCGGCCCAGGGCATCGGTGACCCATGTGCTCAGGTAGATGGTCCGGCCGAAGGGATAGTACAGGAACACAGCAAAAACTGCCAGGGCGGGCAGCAGGAAGAGATAGGGCTCGATGATCTGATAAAAGGTTTTTCTGGTTCTCAGGACAGGTGTGGGAACCCGTGTCGCTCGGGCCATAGGACCAGCCTCCATTCCTTTGGGCAGAGAATACCGGACAAGAGGAAACAGGGACAAGCACCGATCACTTTTCAGCCACTGCCCATTGCCATCAGTTTTAGAACATTCTTCGCGTGGAATTGTAACACAGTCTCTCCGGTCCGTCAACGAAGGGATACCCGCTCAGCCACGGGTTTCGGGGAGGGACGCGGCGATAGGGAGTTCATATGGAAGCGTTTCCTTTTCCCATGCGACTGGTTTGAGAAGGACCAAGCAGTCTGGTCGCGGCCTGAGCCATGCCAGCGTCTGAAAATACTCTGGCTTGCACAGTGGATTCATCCGTGGAATTATGGTAGAATAACCCCGCATCACCCTGCGCAGAGAAACTGTGAAAAAAATATGGACGATTAGCTGCCAGCTGTCCGGGTCGTCCGTATCAAGGAGTGCAAGCAGATGAAAGGAGGGGCTCAGCTTGGAAAGAACACTCATGGGGCTGATGGAATATCAGCGTTTTGAAAGAGAACCCGAACTGCAGAGTGTCATCGACGCCGTTCATGCCCGTTATGCGACCCGTGAACTGAACGCGGATGAACTGGAGAGAGTATCCGCTGCAGGTGTTGCCGAGCAGAAGCCGGACAGGCCCGAACTGGACAAAAAATGAACATGACGTCTTCGGACCTGGAGAAGATTTATCAGCAGTACAGGAATAAGGTTATGGGGTATATCCGGGCCAGGATCCGCAGTCAGGCGGACGCGGAGGATCTGTGCGCGGAGGTTTTCGAGAAGATCTACCAGAAGATCGAGGGATATCAGGAGGAGAAGGCTTCCATCAGCACCTGGATCTTCACCATTACCCGGAACACGGTCATTGATTTTTTCCGCAGATCACGTCCCAGTGACGAACTGGACGAAAACATGGCGGATGACCAGTTCCAGGTGGACGGGGATCTGATGAAGCGGGAAACCCTGGGTGAGCTGGCACAGGCGTTGCGGAGCCTGCCCGAGCAGATGCGGGATATCATCGTTCTCAGGTATTATGACGGAAAGCCCCTGACTGATATTGCCAAGATGATGAATCTCAGCTACGGCGCAGTCAAACTGCGCCACCAGGCTGCTTTGGAGAGACTGAAACAGATTCTGACAGCGTGAAACATGAAGGCTGTGAAAAAATCGCATTTTCAGGAAGTGCTGTTTTTCACAGCCTTTTTTTAACTGTCCAAACCAGCATGATTTTGCGGGAACTTCCTGACGGCCTGCCGAAACTGAAGGCAAAACAAAAAGGCTCTTGAAGAACTGCTTGAGATCAGGGCCGATTTGGCAGATGAAATTGCAAGCCGTCCCGGCGGAGAAAAGATGGTACTGGGTTCCGGCCAGTATAAGATTGGTGAAGACCTGCCTGCAGGTGTTTATACCTTCAAATTCGTTCAGAACGGTGACGCCGATGTTTCGAGAACCGATTACTATGTCTACGAAAATGAATCCATGTACAAATACGATATTGATCGGCTATGGCTTGGT
>CACYGY010000107.1 GCA_902774025.1 uncultured Eubacteriales bacterium | reverse complement strand
CTGGAGGAGATTCTGGACGGGGCTGTCAGGACCGAATGGACGGACCGGATTCTGGGCCATATCCAGGTCCTGGTGGACGGTCCCTTTGTGGAGGAAGAAAAGGATCTGACCCTCCGCTTCCGGGGCAGCCGGAACCAGCGCATTCTGGACCTGCCCGGAAGTCTCCGGGCGGGAAAGGCGGTTGAGTGGAAGGACGATCCCCTCTTTGCCAGCCATGAACTGTGAAACACACAAGGGGCAGCGGAAGCTGCCGGAAGGAGAGACCTGCATGATTCCAAGACCGGAATACCCCAGACCTCAGATGGTCCGGGATGGATGGATGAATCTCAACGGAACCTGGGCCTTTGAAAAGGATCCCGGAGACAGCGGACTGGAGAGGGGACTGCTGGACAGCCCCTATACGGGATCAATCCGGGTGCCTTTCTGCATGGAAAGCCGCCTCAGCGGCGTCGGGGACACGGATTTCTGCAGAGCCGTATGGTACCGGCGCACCTTTACCCTTCCCCGGGAAGCCCTGGGCATGGAGGTTATTCTCCGCTTCGGCGCCGTGGACTACGACTGCACGGTGTATGTGAACGGGCAGAAGGCAGGGGAGCACCGGGGCGGGTATGTGTCCTTCGGCATCCGGGTGACGCCCTTTGTGAGGGAGGGGGAGAACACACTGGTGGTGCATGTCCGGGATGACGTGCGCAGTCCCCTCCAGCCCAGCGGAAAGCAGAGCATGGCCTATGGCTCCCACGGCTGTTTCTATACCCGTACCACCGGCATCTGGCAGACGGTGTGGCTGGAGTGGATGCCCCCGTCTCATATCCGGAAAGTCCGCCTGACCCCGGACGCGGAAAACGACAGGGTCATGGTGGAGGCAGCCCTGGAGCGGGGCGGGAAATGCACACTGCGTGTGCGCGCTTCCTATGAGGGCGGGGACGTGACGGAGGAAACCGTGGAATGCCGGGATCGGGAAGCGCAGGTCATGCTTCCCGTGAAGGGACATCATCTCTGGGAGGCCGGGCAGGGACGGCTCTATGATCTGGAACTGGAACTCCGGGACACGGAGGGAAGGACGGACAGAGTCCGGAGCTATTTCGGCCTGCGCAGCGTCTCCTTTGACGGCATGCGTTTTCTCCTCAACGGAAAGCCTCTCTTCCAGCGTCTGGTCCTGGATCAGGGATTCTATCCCGACGGAATCTACACGGCCCCCTCGGACGAGGAACTGGAAATGGACATACGGCGCAGCATGGCCATGGGTTTCAACGGGGCGAGGCTGCATCAGAAGGTGTTTGAGCCCCGCTTCCTCTATCATGCGGACCGCCTGGGATATCTGGTGTGGGGAGAAATGGCCAACTGGGGACTGGATCACTCGGAGTACGGGGCCACGGAGGCCTTTCTCCGGGAATGGATCTGTGAGGTGGAGAGGGATTATTCCAGCCCTGCCGTCATCGGATGGTGTCCCTTTAATGAAACATGGAACGTGGAGGGCAGACCTCAGAAGGATGAGGTGCTCCGTACGGTCTACAGGGTCACAAAGGCCATGGACAGGTCCAGGCCCGTCATTGACACCAGCGGCAATTTCCATGTGGAGACGGACATTTATGATGTCCACGACTATGATCAGAATCCGGAAACCTTCCGGGAACACTACGGACCGGGTACCCGGCCCATCCATGAGAGAATGCCGGAGAGGCAGACCTATGGCGGCCAGCCCTGCTTTGTCAGCGAGTACGGCGGTATCTACTGGAGCGACGCGGATTCCCAGGGCTGGGGATACGGGGAGAGGGTCCGGAGCCGGGAAGAATTCCTGGAAAGACTCCGGGGCCTTACGGATGCCCTGCTGGACAACCCGGATCATTTCGGCTTCTGCTATACCCAGCTCACGGACGTGGAGCAGGAACAGAACGGACTGTACACCTACGACCGGAAGCCCAAGTTTGAACCGGAAACGATCCGGAAGATTCTGAGCCGGAAGGCAGCCTGTGAGGCATGAGAAAAGGCCGCGGCCTTTTTCAGTCACCCTCGATCCCATGGGGGTCTTTTCTGAGAGGGAAACGGAACCATGGAATCCCATCTGCGGAGACGGTCCGCAGGGAGAGAGGGTTTGACGGAGCGGTCATGAGGGTCATGGGGGGACCGGAGGAAAGAGGCATCCTTCTCTCCAAAGCCCATGAGCCCCTCACGGGTCTGTGCTGCCCTGTTCATCCGGGATGAAGGTCTTCCTGAAGGCTTCCCGGGTGGTAAGGCCCGCCCTGTAGCGCACCGGCAGACAGATCAGGGAGGGGAATCCGGACATCTGGGGGCTCAGAACCGTGTGGACGCAGGCTGCCGCGATTTCCGGCACATTCTGAACCATGGTGGACAGGGTGGAATTCTCCTCGTGGGACATGGCGACACCGCCGAAACCGATGAGCTGCACATCTCCGGGCACGGACACGTTCAGGGATTTCAGGCAGCGGAGAATGCGGGAAGCCAGAAAATCGCTGCCCGCGAAAATCCCGTCAAAATCAGGACGGTGATCCCGCAGGTGTTTTTTCAGGAAGGCCTCCAGGCATGCGTCTTCCTCCAGTGCCGCCGCCTCACAGGGAATCTTCATGTCTGCGCAGGCACTGAGGAATCCGTCTCTGCGCCTGTCATCCTCAGGGGTCAGGGAGGAAGGGGTGAAGAGGCAGGCCAGGCGGCGGCAGCCAAGGTCCGCGAGCTGCCGGGCGGCCAGATTTCCTCCTCTCGCATTGTCCGTGGTGACACAGGGAACGGAAGAAGAGAGGAAACGGTCAAGGGTGACACAGGGAAGCCCTTCCGGAAGGATGGGGTCCTTCTGGCACAGAAGGGCGATGACCCCGTCCGACCGGTTCTCAGAGGCCGTCTGAAGGGCTGCTCTTTCGTTTTCCGCCCGGGACTCCGTGAGAAAAAGGAGTGTTCGGAAGCCGCGATGGGACAGGGCAAGGCTGATGTGGTGCGCCAGAGAGGCGTGATAGGGACTCAGGGTGTCAGGGAGGATGAGGGCGATGAAACCGGTCCGGTCCGTGCGCAGCGTCCGTCCGCTGACATTGTACTGGTAGCCCAGGGTTTCCATGGCGCGGAGGACTTTCTGCCGGTAGGGTTCTCCCACGCCAAGCCCGTTGACAACCCGGGATACGGTGCCCAGAGCGACCCCTGCTTCCTTCGCCACATCCAGCATGGTGGGTTTTCTGGCCATGATCTGCTTCTCCGTTTCATGCGTTTCATGCGAAATCTTAGCAGAGGGCGGGGAATTGTCAAGGCGGAGCCTGATTTTCATGAAACGTTTCACCTGGAAGACAGGACAGAATCCGTTTTTCCGCGGGAAAGAAGGAAAACCCAAGGAAAGGGTCGTATTCTCTCCTGTGCCCGCGGGATAAGGTAGCGGGAGAAATGAGGAGATGCGAGGATGAAAACGGAACAGACCCCCCTGGAGAGAGCCAGGGCGTATGAGCGGGAAGCGGATGTGCAGGAACAGGACAGGCCCCTGTTTCATCTGACCCCCCGGGTGGGGTGGATGAATGATCCCAACGGTTTTTGTGTGTATCAGGGCCGCTTTCACCTGTTCTACCAGTATCATCCCTATGACCGCTTCTGGGGCCCCATGCACTGGGGACATGCCCATACCCGGGATTTCCTGCACTGGACGTATGAGCCCTGTGCTCTGGCTCCGGATACGGATCAGGATGCGGAGGGATGCTTTTCCGGCACCGCCCTGCCCCTGAAGGATGGCCGTCTCATGCTCCTTTACACCGGCGTCGGGCGGGGAAACGTCCAGGCCCAGTGCATGGCGGTGGGGGACGGACGGGATTTTGAGAAGTGTCCTCTGAATCCGGTGGTGCGTCCGGACGATCTGCCGGAGGGGTACAGTGCCGTGGATTTCCGGGATCCCAGAGTCTGGGAGGCGGAGGACGGAAGTTTCCGCCTGGCGGTGGCCAACCGGCACAGGGACCGTCATGGGACGATCCTGTTCTTCTCCGGGAAGGATGGAATTCACTGGGACTTCCGGGGAGAGATTGACGCGAGCCGGGGCGAATACGGAAAAATGTGGGAATGTCCGGATTTCTTCCGCCTTCAGGACAAACAGGTGCTGATGGTGAGCCCGCAGGAAATGCACGCCCGGGATGAATTCCACCCGGGCTATGGCACTGTGGCCATTCTGGGAGACTGGGAGGAGGAAACCTGCCGTTTTTCGCGCACTTCCCTGCAGACGGTGGATCACGGGCTGAACTTTTACGCGCCCCAGACGCTTCAGGCCCCGGACGGGCGCCGGATCATGACGGCCTGGATGGAAAACTGGGAAACCTGCGGGGGTGAGGAGCGGAGACACGCCTGGTACGGTCAGATGATCTGTCCCCGGGAACTGAGTATCCGGAAGGGACGGCTGTACCAGGAGCCGGTGCGGGAAATCCGGAATCTGTGGAGGGATGAGATTCATCATGATCTGTCCGTCCGGGAGGAGGTCTGTCTGCCCGGGGTGGAAGGCCGGCTCATAGACATGACGCTGAGGATCCGGACGGAAGGGTCAGGGTGCCGGAGATTTACGCTTCAGCTGGCCCGGGACGCCGCCCATACGGTCCTGATTCACCTGGACCCGGAGAAGGGGGAAATGATCTTTGACCGGAGCCATGACGGTTCCCTCAGGGATATCGTCCATACCCGGTGCGTAAAGGCGGAGCCGGAGCAGGGGGAGATCAGGCTGCGCATTCTCATGGACCGGGAAAGCGTGGAGCTCTTCCTGCAGGACGGGGCGAGGGCTGTCACCTCCCTGATTCACAATCCCCCGGAAGCCGGGGGGATGACTTTCTTCGCGGATGCACCTGTTCAGATGACACTCACCGCGCATCCCCTTTCCTGAAGACACGATCTGTGGTATGCTCCCCGGAGGGAGGGATTGAATGGATACGACCGTCAGTGTGCAGATTGTCATGCCCCAGCACTGCAATGGATATTCGGAGCCCCGTCTTTTCGGCGGACAGCTCATGGCATGGATTGATGTCATCGGGGCCGTTGCCGCAAGGCGCTACAGCGGCAGGGTCGTCACCACGGCCTGTGTGGACCATCTCACCTTCCTGCATCCGGCTTTTCTCAATGACACGGTGGTCCAGGAGGCAAGAGTGACCTGGACGGGCCGTACCTCCATGGAGGTGCGGGTGGACAGCCTTGTGGAAAACCTGAAGGGAAAGCGGGAACTGATCAACCGGGCATATCTGGTCTACGTGGCACTGGACGATGAAGGCAATCCCGTGCAGGTTCCCGCCTTCCGGCCCGTGACGGAGGAGGAACAGGAGGAATACCGGGGCGCGGAGGAAAGGAAGCTGCGCAGGAAGAATCAGAAGATGAACCGGGTGGCCCGGGAGAGGGAAGCCGACGGAGACGGACAGGGCGGAACGTCCTGAGGAAGTCTCCCGGAATATCAGAAGGGATACCCGTCCGGTGCCGGGAGAAAACAGGGAACGGAGGACTCAGAATGGTATCGCTTGTTATTTCTTTCCTGCTGCTGATTGTGGGCTATCGTGTCTACGGAACTCTGGTGGAGCGCACCTTTGGGCCGGACAGCCGGAAGACGCCGGCTGTCGCCCTCGAGGATGGCGTGGACTATGTGCCCATGAGGAACTGGCGGGCTTTTCTGGTGGAGCTGCTGAATATTGCGGGCACCGGCCCCATCTTTGGCGCACTCATGGGTGCCTGCTTCGGGCCCGTGGTGTTTCTCTGGATTGTCCTGGGGGGCATTCTGGCGGGAGGCGTCCACGATTTCATGGTGGGCATGATTTCAGAGCGGCATGAGGGCAAATCCATTGCCGAGCTTTCAGGCATTTACCTGGGTACCGTGGCCAAATGGGTCATGCGGATTTTTTCCATTGTGCTGCTTGTGCTCACCGGTACTGTTTTCGTCACCAGCCCGGCGGGTCTGCTCGCACAGCTGACGCCCTGGGAAAACGACCGCCTGATCTGGATTGTGGTGATTCTGGCCTATTATATCCTGGCAACCCTTCTGCCCATCGACAAGGTGATCGGCAAGCTGTATCCGGTCTTTGGCGTGGTACTCATCCTGATGGCCTTCGCGGTTCTGGGAGGCACCTTCTTCGGAAGGTATGACATACAGGAGCTTACCCTGGAAAACCTGCATCCCGACGGACTCCCCGTCTGGCCCTTCATGTTTGTCACCGTGGCCTGCGGCGCGATTTCGGGCTTCCATGCCACGCAGGCGCCCATGGTATCCAAGTGCCTGACCTCAGAAAAGGCCGGACGGCGTGTATTCTACGGGGCCATGCTGTGTGAATCCATGATCGCCCTGGTATGGGCAGCTGCGGGTGTCGCCTTTTACGGCACCACGGGGGGACTGAATGAGGCTCTGAAAAATCTGGGACAGTCCGGCACGGTTTATGAGATTTCCCATGGCCTGCTCAGCGGCGTCGGCGGTGTTCTGGCCATTGTGGGCGTGGTGGTATGCCCCATTACCTCGGGGGACACGGCTTTCCGCAGTGCCAGGCTGATTCTGGCGGAAATGACACATCTGGATCAGAAACCCATCCGGAACCGTCTGTTTCTGACGCTGCCCATGCTGGCCGTTGCCGCTGTGCTGACTCAGCTGGATTTCGATGTGCTCTGGCGGTATTTTTCCTGGAGCAATCAGACCCTGGCCATGATCGCCCTGTGGACGGTGACTTCCTACCTGGTCCGGAGGAATTCCTCACCCTGGGCGAGCCTGGTCAGCGCGCTGCCCGCTACAATGATGTCCGGTGTATCCGTGACCTATATCATGATGGCGAAAGAGGGCTTCCGTCTGAGTCAGTCCGTGGCCTATCCGGTGGGTGCCTCCTTCGCGGCGCTGTGCTTTATGTTCTATCTCTATGCGCGTGTACGCATTCGGAGTCAGAGACCGGTGCTGAGGAGAAGCGGATCCTGACGGGAAGGAGTCCGGAAACCGGGGACGTCCCGCGCGAAAACGCGCGGGACGTCTTCATGATGGAGAACAGGGACAGGAGAGGTTGGAATATATGAAGCATGAGATCTTTCACTATCCGGCTCTGGAGGATGTGCGCCGGGCATCGGAGGGAATGGATGCGTTTCTTCCCCTGGCGGAAAAAACGGAGGCACTGTTTGCGCCGCTGTCCATGGGAAAGATACAGGTCAGCAACCGGATCGCCTTTCAGCCCATGGAGGGAACGGACGGGACAGACGAAGGCGCTCCGGGGGAATGGACGGTGCGCCGCTATCAACGTTTTGCCCAGGCCGGGCCGGGAATGATCTGGTTTGAGGCGGTGGCCACGCTTCCGGAGGCCCGGGCGTCCGCCCATCAGCTGTATCTGACGGAGGGGAATGTGGACGCCTTCCGAAGGCTGACGGACGGGATCCGGGAGATCAGTCTGAAGGAGAACGGGTATGTTCCCGTCCTGGTGATGCAGGCGACCCACTCGGGCCGGTACGCCAAACCACACGGCATTCCGGAGCCTCTGATCGCCTATTCCTGTCCGCCCCTGGAGGATACACCCGTTTCCGTGGAAAGGATTGTTTCGGATGATGATCTGAAGCGGTATGAGGAAGCCTTTGCCGTGACCGCGAAACTGTGCTGCCGCGCCGGTTTTGACGGAATGGACGTAAAGTGCTGTCACCGCTATCTGGCCTGCGAGCTGCTTTCCGCCTTTACGCGGCCCGGGCCCTACGGCGGAAGCTTTGAGAACCGGACGCGCTTTCTGAAGAACTGTTACCGGGCGGCCGCGGGTGCCTGTGAGGATTCCGGATTTTTCCTCACCAGCCGCATGAATGTATACGATGGCTTTGCCTGGCCCTGGGGGTTCGGTGTCCGGGAAGGGGGCGGCCTGGAAGTCTGTCTGGAGGAGCCCGTGCGGCTCATCCGGGAACTGAGGGAGGAGTTCGGGATTCCCATGATCAATGTGACCATGGGGAACCCGTACCGGAATCCCCATGTCAACCGGCCCTATGATCATGGGAATTATGTACCCGAGGAACATCCTCTGGAGGGCCTGAGCCGCATGATGGACGGGGTGAGCCGGATTCAGCATGCGGTCCCGGATGTTCCGGTGATCGGCAGCGCCTTCTCCTACCTTCGCCAGCATGCGGGGAACCTGGCGGCAGGCATGGTGGAGGGCGGTCACTGCGCCATGGCCGGGTTCGGGAGAATGGCCTTTGCGTATCCGGGTTTTGTCCGTGAGATGCGGGAGAAGGGCACGATCCGCCCGGACCGGGCATGCGTTGCATGCGGCGGGTGTGCCGCGCTGCTCCGCAGGGGAGAACCCGCGGGGTGCGTTGTCAGAGACAGGGAGGTTTACCGGCTGTGAAAGTGGCGTTTGTAACCGGGTCCACCCGGGGTATTGGCCGGGGGATCGCGGAAAGACTTGCGGAGGAAGGCTGGAATGTGGTCTTCTCCGGCAGGGGAAGGGAAAGACCGGAGGATCTTCCGGCGGACAGGGACTATCTGCCCTGCGACATTGCCTCCGCCCGTGACAGACAGGATGCCCTGGAAGCCCTGAGGCGCATGTACGGGCGGATTGATCTGCTGGTGAACAATGCGGGCGTGGCACCCCTGGAGCGCAGGGATCTTCTGGAAATGACGGAGGAAAGCTTTGACCGGGTGTTTTCCATCAACTGCAGGGGCACCCTGTTCATGTGCCAGCTCTTTGCCCGGGAAATGATTGCCCAGCGGGAGGCGGGCATTCCCGACTGGCATCCCAGAATCGTCAACATTGGCAGCGTGAGTGCCTACACCTCCAGCATCTCCCGGGGAGAGTACTGCATCAGCAAGGCAGGAGTCGGCATGGTAACGAAGCTCTTTGCCCACCGCCTGGCCGGAGAGGGGATTCCGGTGTTCGAAGTGCGCCCGGGCATCATTGATACCGACATGACCAGGGGCGTGCATGAGAAATATCAGCGCATGATCGAGGAAGGGCTGCTGCCGGTGGGACGTTTCGGCGAGGCCGGGGACGTGGCCGGCATGGTTCTGGCCTGCGCCTCCGGATGGTTGGATTATTCCGCGGGCCAGGTTCTGGACGCGGACGGTGGTTTTCAGCTGCGGCGCCTGTGAGGAGAAGAGAGAGGGACGGAAAGGAATGCTGGAGAGAAGTGTCCGCACGGTGGTGGTGGGCTCCGGATGCGCCGGTCTGAACGCGGCGGATACCCTGGCATCTCTGGGGGAGACCAGTCTGCTCCTGGTGACGGAGGAGATGAACGCCGGGACATCCCGGAATACAGGGAGTGACAAACAGACCTATTACAAGCTGTCCCTGGCGGGGGATGAGGGGGACAGTGTAGGCGAAATGGCCAGGGACCTGAAGGGGGCGGACGTGCACGGGGATCTTGCGCTGTGCGAGGCTGCCGCCTCCGCTCAGTGCTTCTTCAAGCTTGTCTCCCTGGGGGTGCCCTTTCCCACCAATGGGTACGGAGAGTACGCCGGATATCAGACGGACCATGATGAACGGCGCCGGGCCACTTCGGTGGGGCCTCTCACCAGCAGAAGGATGACGGAAGCTCTGGAAAAGTCAGTGCGCTCCCGGAGGGTTCCCATACTGGATCACGCCGTTGCGGTCCGGATTGTGACAGGCAGGGCAGGCGTGGAGGGGCTGGATGTGTACCTGCCGGAGGAGCAGGCATTCATGCGCATTCACTGCGCTCATGTGATTCTCTGCACCGGCGGACCGGCAGGCATTTATGAGGACCGGGTGTATCCGGAGAGTCAGCATGGCATGAGCAGTCTGGCTTTCTCCGCGGGAGCCGCAGGGGCAAATCTGGACTGCTGGCAGTATGGACTGGCCTCTGTGGGTTTCCGGTGGAATCTCAGCGGGAGTTATCAGCAGGCACTGCCACGGTATGTGTCGGTGGATGACCGGGGCTGTGAGTATGAGTTTCTCGCGGATGCCATGGGAGAAGAAGAGGCGATACGGAACATCTTTCTCAAGGGTTACCAGTGGCCGTTTGATGAAAGCCGTCCGGAGGGGTCATCCCGGGTGGATCTGCTGGTCCGGCGTGAAAATGACATGAACCGGCGGGTCTATCTGGATTATATGCGCAATCCCAGGGGGTATGACCCAGAGCGGCTTCCCCGGGAAGTCCGGACCTATCTGGAAAACTGCGGTGCGCTTCTGGATACGCCCATTGCGAGGCTCAGAGCCATCAATGAACCGGCGATCGATCTCTACAGAGCTCACGGGACGGATCTGACACGGGAACGGCTGGAAATCCGGGTATGCGCACAGCATCACAACGGTGGCATCTCTGTGGATGATCACTGGCAGACCTGTGTGACGGGCCTGTATGTGTGCGGAGAAGCGGCGGGAACCTTTGGACGGAAACGTCCTGGCGGTTCCGCGCTCAATTCCACTCAGGCAGGTTCTCTGCGGGCGGCTCAGCATGCATTCCGCAGCGGAAGGAAAGTGCGGGAGTGTTCCGGAAAGATGGAACAGCTGCTTCTGCCCCGGGGCGATGCCCGTCCGTTCCAGCGCGAAATGTCCCGTGTCGCGGCGTTTCGCAGAGATTCTGAGGGCATGGAAAAACTGAAGAAGCAGGTGGAGGAGGCACTGAATGACCTTAGTCCGGCGGAAGCGGGGGAGGGGGATCTCAGAGAGCGGCTGCTCCTGAAGGATCTGCTGATCACCCAGCGGGAGGTACTTTCTGCCATGCTGTATGCCTTTGAGGAGAAGGGAGCGGTACCGGGTGTTCTGCTTACAGAGCAGGGGCGGTCCCGCCGGATTCCCGCCCGGCCCATTCCCCAAAGGAATCTGTGGTTTGAGCAGGTGTGGAAAGAGTACCGGGAAGAGATACCGGAGGGCGATTCGTCTGAGCGTACTTTCAGATGAATTTCCTGACAGGAGCGGAAGGAAGACGTCACTTTCCGAAAAGAGAGCGCGCAGAGATTGATTCCCTGCCCTGGAGCAGACGGAAGGTAAAAAATGCAAGGTTCAATGGCTATTTCCTATGTGGGAAGCCCGAGAATGTAACACATCCGAAAAACAGTTTTCAAAATGATGAAGAGAAAAGCTTCCGTGCAGGATATCGGCTCCTCCGGAGCGTGCATGATGGTCTCCCCCTCCGGGTTCATCGTCAGCCCGGCCGGTCACCGCCCGCAGGCGTCACACGGGATCCGTCCGCCCGTCAGCATTTGCGCTGGGCCAGCTTTTTCCGCAGCCAGTCCTTCCCGTCCACAAACCGGGACACCAGGAACGATACCGCGTAATCCCCGGCCGAATTGACCATGGTCGCGATCGGGTCCACAAGGTTGCCGATCGCCACCAGGATCGGAAAAGCGAGTTCCATCTGACCGGGGAAAAAGATGGAACAGACGATGTATTCCCCGATGTATCCGCCTCCCGGAACGCCCGACATGCCCACGGAGGAAAAGACCGCTACGGCGACGACGGGGAAAAACATCGTCCACGAAAGCTCCTTTCCGAACACCCCGAACAGAAACGCGATCTTCAGGACGCACGCGAAGCACGACCCGTCCATATGCATGGAAGCGCCGAGGGGCACGACCATTTCGGAGACGTCCTTTGAAATGCCCGTCTGCTCCGCCACTTCCATATTGGTGGGAATCGTGGCGACGGAGGAGCACGTACCGAGGGCGACGACCGCGGGCTTCGCGATATGCCGGAACATCTCCTTCACGGCGCCCTTTCCGCCGCCGATGGCCGCGAACAGGGGGAAGGCCGTAAAGAAATAAACACAGCACACGGGATAGTAAATCAGCATCGCCCTGCCGTAGGACTCCGTGATCATGGAACCGTAATCGGCGACCAAGCCCGCGAAAATCGCGAAGAACGCGACCGGCGCGAAAAAGGTCACGATGTTCACGAACTTCAGCATGACGTTCGTCAGGCCCTGCAGGAACGACGTGACCGGACCCTCCCCTTTTTCCACGGCGTTTGCGGCAAAGCCGAAGAGCAGGGAAAAAACGATCAGCGGAAGCATGGCTTTTCTTGACAGAAGGCCGACAAAATCGTCCGCGGTAAAGAAATTCACGATCAGATCCGAAAAAGGCGCCACTTCTCCCATTGTCTCCGCCGGGATCGCGCTCCACGGCCGGAGGACCGGCGGGAACAGTTTCATCAGCACAAACATGATCGCCGCCGCGATCGTTCCCGTGACGATAAAGACGGCGATCGTCGTTCCCAGGACCTTTCCGGCGCGCTTCCTGGACTTCATTCCGGCCACGGAGCCGGAAACGGAAGCAAACACCAGCGGCACCACGACGCAGAACATCATGTTGATGAAGATTTTCCCGACGGGCGCGAGCGTCCGGGCAGATTCCGGCGCAAGCCATCCGGTCAGGCCCCCGAGCACCATGGCCCCCAGCAGAATTCCAAGAAACAGATAATTCCCCGCCGCAGGCTTCTTCCGCATGTTTTCAGCTCCTCCTTCATTCCCTGCCGTCCGCGCAGCTTCTCCTGCAAGTATATATCA
>CACYGY010000106.1 GCA_902774025.1 uncultured Eubacteriales bacterium | reverse complement strand
GGAATTCACAGTCGCCAATTAGATCAGAGAAAACCCCGGTATTTCAACCATTTGACGTTCGGCTTCGTTGCGGAACTCATCGACTTTGCAACAGCCCTGAAATGAAATCAATGTGAGGACTAACAATTATAATCCATAATAGAATAATGGTTAGGGTGTCAAAAGTAGTCCGAGATATGACAAACGAAAACCAAAAAGACAGCAACCACAAGGTTACTATTCACGAGGTTTTTGAGAAAAGGATAAATGGGCACACGAAAAGCCCCAGCGGCAGAAGGCGAAAAAGTCCCCGGGTAGTATAGCAATTTTAAAATTTCAGGGGAGTTACGAGTGTGGATGAAGTCATGCCCGGTCAGCGATGACAACCGTACCTTTGCTGCATTCCTTTCATTCTCCTGATTCAGGCATGACCATGATCCGGGATAAGGAGATCAACGGCATTGTCCCGCAATTGGGTGTCGGGGATGCTACTCCCTGAACCTCCAGCCTGCACTCAGCCACATGATCTGTTCAGCAGTCCATTGCTCAGCACTGTATTCCATGTTTCCCACTGGCAGGACGGGATCGGCAGACTCATCCTGCCAGTGGAAAGCGCTCGGGGCAATCAGCCTGTACGACGTATTACGCAGTCATGGAATCAGCATCTGGTGTCCGGACATTTTGCGTTGCCTTCTCACTGTCACTCCTGTCTTTTCTGGGCCTGCCTGCAGGTCTTTTCTTTTTCCTTCTGACCAGATCCGGAGGTCCGGATTCAGACGGATCCGGCTTTTTCCCTGACTTTCTGTCATTCTTCTTTTTCGACTTCTCTCCTCCGGACAATCCTTCTGCTCCATCGAAATGCTTGTCCTCTCCATCTATGATATCGTCATCCTTTTCCCTGCCCTGCCTCTTTTCCCTTTCTTCCATTTTCTGGCTTCCTTTCGGAACATGCGCCTGGCGTCACCTCGTTCCGTAAGAATTGGACGCATCTCCTCCGAAGTATGGGGAGCAGACATGAACTCCAGGATTTTATGTTTTATGAAACCACATTTGGGGAGCTGTCTCATCAATCCGGGAATTCAAGCTCTCCTGCACAGAAGATTCAGCAGAAGATTCCGGGGGCACGACCGAATCGGATGAGTCTTTTTGATCCGGTGATGCGGATGGGATTGCCTGTGCAGAGGAAGCACTGTCTGACAGCTTCTGCTGATAACGGCTCAGACGATTCAGTTCATCCTGGGGCAGTATTTCTTCCAGGCGGAATGGATTCCCTTCCATCAGACGAGTCAATCCCGTCATGACGTCTGCATTGCATTTCCTGCATGTCCCAATATACGACAGGACAGCGGCATAGTCCTCCATTGCGTCAATTGTCTGAAACTGGCCGGCAATTTTCTGTTTCGATTTGACGCCCCTGAGCCCGAGTTCACTCAGATTGTCTGTGATGGGAAAATCAAAACACGTGACCCATGCGAAATAGTTCGGGGTGTAGTTTCTGATCCGGACCAGAAGTGTTTCCTCATCATTGTGATAATACCGATTGCGGTCTGCGGCACACTCTTCACAGCCACGATCAAGGATTTCTCTGTACGTGTTCCAGAAAGTTTCCAGATATTCAGCGGAAAAACCGGATTCGCCCTTTGAGATGAGTACCTTGCGGTCATGAATGGCTTTGCGGATGTGATTCAGCATGTCCGCTGCCCATCTGTGAGAACTCTTTTCCCGAATGCTCTCAATTGCCCGCACCAGATGGATTGCACAGTCCAGGTTCATAAACAGAAAGTCTTCGTTGTAATTGATACTGCAGTGATCGTGCATAACCGCAGTACTCTCATCCAGCAGCCCAAGGATACCATCTTTGTCCACGGTGGCCCGCGATTTGGTCCAGTGTGCCCGGCAGAGGGAGAATGCTTCTTGTTAGGGCACCCCGTCGGATGGAACCCGTGAACTTTTACTGTCCAGCCCTTACAGAAATCGCAGCTGTCAGTCAGAGCAGAGTGGAACACGACATTTCAGTCGACGGATATTTCGTTTCATCTGCAGAACTCCTCTATTTGAAAAACATAAATCCGTCTTCGTCTATTTCAATTGGATAATCGCTTTCCATATTCTCATACTGTTCTGCGAGCAGCTCATTCAATTCATGCTCCGCATCGCAAAGAGCTCCTTCTGCATCATCAATTGTCTGCTTATAGCCTTCGATTTCCTCCATCAGACTCTGGATGCGTTCCTCTACACTTTGAGCTTTCTTTGTCACGAAGGACTTCACATCATCGTTCCATACGAGAACCAGATTCTCTTTCACCATTTCCGCAACCAGTTCTTTCTGCTCGTACTCCGGTAAGGACACAAGCCAGTTCACCTGTTCATAATTCAGTTTCATGCGGATCTCTCCTTTCCCGGGATGGATGATTTCATGTCCGTTACATCTGATTGATCATGCTCTGGATTTCTTTTTCCTTCTTCAGAAGATCACCTTCCTGCTCAAGAATCTGCTTCTCCAGTGCTTCGATTTTCAGCAGCATCGGCCCGATTTTATTCTGGACCCGTGCTGCCTTATCTTCAATTTCAGGGTCAACCAGAAGGGTGATCGTCGCTTTCCCGTCGGCAGATTTCGTCCTGCTGAACAAGGCGCCGTCATCCCCGACCGCTCCGGGACCGTCATCCAGACCGATCGAGTAGCCATCCAGCATCAGCGCCTCCGGGGCGAGTCTTTCAGTTCTTTCGATCTGTTCCGGTGTCAGACTGGAGATGATCACACATGCACAGCCCATAATTACGACATTTTCCATTTGCATTTCCTCCTGATCCTTTTCTTTCACATGACTGTCTTCCCTCGTTGTCTCAGATGTCTTCCAAAGGCAGGCAAACCTCCCGGTGCTTTCCGGATCCCCGGCTTCGCCATGTTGAGTTCCAAGGGTTCCTTCGGTTTCTTCCATATGACCGGTGCAAGCTTATCTGCCGATCATTTCTCCCTCCTTTTTTGTTCCGGGAGGATTGTATATCGCATTTCAGCCCTTGTCATTGAACTGGTGGTTGAATACCCCTTGCCAGCCTGCATAAACACTTTCAGCCGATCAGTGCCGGTCCCTTTCAAGGCCAAAGGTGTTCCGGAAATCCCGGAGTCCTGCGGCCGGGGACGGCTGTCCGGAAGAACCTGTTTTTCGTGACCTGCACTTTTTGGTTCTTCCTTCCCCAGGTTCCCGTCACCGCCGGCAGGGACGGGTCAATTCGGATTCAGATGAGTCTCTCCGGTGAGGCCGGTCGCTTCGGTCATCCGTTTCTCTGCCTCAGAAGATGTCATCATAGAACAGGATGTCTTCGTTCATGTCTTCATCGCAGAACTCAAAGTCATCATCCTCCGCATCCTTCAGCGGAATCCAGTGCCCGTCATCATCGATGGTACATCCTTCTCTGCGGGCAAGCTCCTCAATGGGTTCGTAATCAAAATCGTCGTACATGCCTGCGCCTCCTTGTGTTCGTCGGTGTCATGCATCCTGTGACGCCGGCATTGTATACCCGGTTTCGGGATCTGTCATTGAACGCATAGTTGAAAACTGCCTTTCATGGAATAGAAAGATGAACTTCCCGGCGTGCAGTCACGCTGTTTCCGGATCTTCCGGACGATCACGGCCCTTCCGGAAAGGATTCAGGCCTTTTCTCCGGCAGCGCCGTCATGAGTGCTTGCCCGGAGAAACGGGGATCCGGCGGGCCGCTTTCATTTGGCATGGCCGCGGGAAAACGGACCATGGCATCACAGTATTGAACTCCGGAAGGATCAGCGCTATCTTGAAGGCGCGCGGAAGCCCCCCCTGCTCCCCGTGAATCATAAGGCCATCCGGTTAATCCGGAGCCGGTGGTTACAGAGGAGTCCGCGGCGGACGTATACGGAAACGGTTTTGCCCGGGCTGGCACGTATCCATGAACCCCGGACATGCCCGCGGAAGACGTCATCACCACGCCTGTCTCCCCGTAGTGCGGGATCGTGCAGAAGGAAAGAACCGGGGCAGCCATTACCGCGGTGCAAAGGGTCACGGGGACAGGCCGTGCCCTGCTTTCCCGGAAGACCGTAAGTGAGGAGAGGACAGAAACATGGGCAAGTGTCGGTATGGACATGTATGGAAGGATGAACAGTCCGTGGAATGCCCGGTCTGCGCGCTGAACGCGAAACTGAACAGGTATATGGGCCGGGGATGGTATGCCAGTGCAAAAAACCTTGCGGAATGGTATGTTCACATAGCCCCCGGCTTTCTTCAGGGAGACCCGTTTCCGGAGATGGTGATCGCCATGAGCGCGTGGGAACTGTCCGACTGTGCCTTTGCCGCCGAAAGGTTTGAAAAGCTTGGGGACAGGGAGATGCCGGACCGGGCGGAGCTCAGACAGAGTGTCCGGGAATACGGGGAGATCAGGGAGATCATCCGCGGCGGAACATGGAAAGCTCCCGCAGTGGCGGTTTCATGCAATGATCCGCGGGTGGAAAGGATTCTGGGACAGCTGGCATACGTTTTTCATGATATCCGGAAGCCTGTCCTGGGATATGTCACGGATTCCGAAGAGGACTACACTGCCTACATGACCGCTCATCTCCCCAGGGAGGACAAGGCATATGCCACTTTTCAGGCCTGTGGTTTTTACAGCGACCCATATGCCCGCCATCTTCTTTTCAAGAAGCAGATCATTGACGGGATGAGTGAGGATGCTCTCAGGGGCATATGCGCCCACGAGATGGCCCACCTGGAGTTGACGGACACGGGGGTCCGGCGCCAGTTCTGTTCCCGCACCTCCTCAAGGAGCAGGGAAGAGATGCATATCAACGAGCGTCTGACGGATCTGTACGTGATCTCCAAAGGCCTTGCGTATTCTCTGTGGCGCTGCCGGGAGAAGGCTTCCTCCTTTGTCCTCAGCCGGGATGACATCTTTCATATGATCCATCAGATTAATCAGTTCTCTTAGGCGGCAGGGATGAAGGGATTCCGAAGACGTGAACCCCGGGAAAGCAGACCATGCCAGGTTCCGGCTCACAGGCAGGAAATGGTTTCAGATGTTTTCACCTCGGATAGCATGGCTTTTAAGGATCGGGGCAGTCAGTATTTCAGGATCAGCCCTTCTCCTTATTCCCTACCCATGATCCGGAAAGACGGCATATGGGTCCCTGCCGGCCTCTTGACCGTGCTGTTCCTGAGGCGGTCAGTCTCCCGGGCGGTATAAACGGTTCATGTGCTTCCCCGGCAGTGTCACCGCCGGGGGCGGAGACGCGGGGAGGAAAGAGAATGGACACCTTGCCCCGGGATGAGGCGGAATCCTTTCTGAGGTGCCGGGAAACGTTGAAGGGGAGGGGAGGCGTGATTTCTCCTTCCCCTTCACCACTGAAAAGAGTCCCCGAAACACGGAGTTTCAGGGACTCTTTTCTCTATGGGATTAACCGGGCCGGAGGGGGCAGAAACCCCGAACCGGCAGCGGGCTCTGTCTCATCAGACAGTCATTATTCGTGAGCGTGCTCGTGACCGGAAAGGGCATTGTGCACTTCATGAACAATGGTATCCACCAGGTTCAGGAAGCGGATGGACTTGATCGTCGCTTCCCCGCCGTTGCTTTCCAGATACTCAGTGACCTTGGCCAGTTCGCTTTCGAATTCCTGGAAGAGTTCCTCATTCAGCTGGGCTACCTCGTAGAGGGCACCGGTTTCCTCCACGTCCTTCCGGACGGCTTCGGCGAACCGGGTCAGCATGTCGAGGGCTTTGGAACCGGAGGCAGTCACAGCGTCCATGATCTGCTGGTTCTCCTCCAGGGTCTCAAAGACGGCCTTCAGCAGTTCAGACAGCCGGGCCAGACCCACCTCATGGTCTTCCTCTTCCCGGGTGCCCTGGAAGTCCTGGGCAATGGCATTGAACAGGGCAGAAGCTTCCTCATTGGTGACTTCCGCAGCCTCTTCCAGGGAAGCGAGCCAGGCAAGCATATCCACCAGATCCTGACCGACTTCCTTCTCCTCCTTGGTCCTCTCGTCGGAGATCTGGGAGAGAACCTTCTCATACAGGTCAAACACGCCGCCGTCGGTTTCAAACTGGTCGCCGGCTTTTTCCTTGATATCGGCGATATCCACGCTCATGACGGCTTCCTGAATGGTGTTGATCAGTTCGTCAAGAAGAGAATAGGTGTTCACTCTCTCCGCCGTATCCTCATGGGTGTGGCCGTCGATGGACTCGTGGATGTCATCAATGATTTCATGGAACAGGTCCAGCATGTCCAGAGCAACCAGGCGCTGGCGGATGTCTTCGATGTTCTGAAGGGCTTCCCGGATTTTCGCCAGTTCAGCCTCGCAGTCCTCAAAGGGCTTTTCGCCTGCTTCGGGGCCATTCCCTTCCTGCTGCTTCTCATGGATCTTCTGGTTCGTGGCGGCGATCATCTCAAACAGCTGGGATCCGGTGTCCTCCACGGCCTTGACGATGGCATCATTTTCCTGGAGGGTCTGGAAGAAAGCCTCCATGATGGCGTCGATGGCGCGGGCGGGATCCATATCCTCCTTCGTCTCCTCTTCCTGGGCGGCAAGGCCGAGGAGGATCAGAGAGAAAATGGCTTCGGCCGTCTCCTGGGTGTTTTCATCAATTCCCTCGTCCAGGGAGCTGATGAAATCCAGAGCCTGTTTGATTTCTTCAAAGTCCTCGCCGTTTTCCTTGAGGAAATTCTCAAGAACCTTCTCAAAGACGGCATAGTTGGAGCCCTTGTTGCCAGATTCGGTCTGGTCTGTCAGCTTGGACAGATCCACAGAAGCCACAGAAGCCTCGATGTCCGTGAACAGTTCCTTGAGCAGCTGGTTCAGAGCGGCATCATTCGCCGCAGGGGTTGTCTCGGCCATGGCAGGCAGAATGGACAGAGCCATGCACAGGGTCAGGACCAGGGCAAGCAGTCTTTTCATGATCATGTCTCCTTTTGCTGTTTTTCCGGGAAAGGACATGTCTGCGGACACCTGAAGGTGACGACAGTCAGATTTCCCGGCTGGCAGTCTACCATGCCGTGGGGGAATCGTCCAGTGGAATATGAAGCTATTTCCTGAAAAAATGCCTGCTCCTTTCCGCACCCGTGGCCAGGCAGGACGGTATTCCATGTCCATGAAGGCGGGATCCGTCAGGCAGTCTTTTCCAGGGCGGGAAAAAACGGATCATACCCTCCCGGACAATGCCGGTGCGGGTCCGCCGGGAACCGGAATCCTGCGGAGAAACAGGCTTTCGGACAAACCGCCCTGGAACGGGGCAGAATCCGGAGGGAGGCACCGGGAAGAGGTGAGGGGGAGGGGACAGTGCATGGTTCCCTTTCCCGTTTCCCACGGAAAAAGTCCCCGAAACACGGAGTTTCAGGGACTTCTCTCTTTGGGGCAGACACCCGGGCCTGTCCCATCAGACAGTCATTATTCGTGAGCGTGCTCGTGACCGGAAAGGGCATTGTGCACTTCGTGGACAAGGGTATCCACCAGGCTCAGGAAGCGGATGGACTTGGTGGCAGCTTCTCCCACGCTGCTTTCCAGATACTCGGTGACCTTGGAAAGTTCGCTTTCGAACTCCTGGAAGATCTCCTCGCTCAGCTCAGTGATCTCGTTGAGGACACCGGATTCCTCCACGTCCTTCCGGACGGCTTCGGCGAACCGGGTCAGCATGTTGATGGCTTCGGAACCGGAGGCGGTCACGGCGTCCATGATCTCCTGGTTCTCCTCCAGGGTCTCAAAGACGGCCTTCAGCACATCAGCCACCCGGCGCAGACCCACCTCATGGTCTTCCTCTTCCCGGGTACTCTCCCGGCTCTGGAATTCCTGAGCAATGGCGGTGAACAGGGCAGCAGCATCCTCGCTGGTGACCTCCGTAGCCTCTTCCAGGGAAGCGAGCCAGGCAAGCATATCCGCCAGACCCTGACCGACTTCCTCCTGCTTCTGGGTTCTCTCGCCGGAGATCAGGGAGAGGACCTTCTCATACAGGCCAAAGGCGCCGCCGTCCATCTCAAAGGCATCGCCGGTCTTTTCCTTGATCGTGGCGATATCCGCGTTCATGACGGCATCCTGGATGGTGGTGATCAGTTCGTCAAGAAGAGAATAGGTGTTCACTCTCTCCGCGGTTTCCTCATGGGTGTGGCCGTCCAGGGATTCGTGGATGTCATCCATGAGTTCCTGGAACAGGTCCAGCATGTCCAGAGCGGCCCGGGGATGGCTGAGACCTTCGGTGTTCTCAATGTAGGCACGGAGTTTGGCCAGTTCAGGTTCGCAGTCCGCAAAGGGCTTTTCGCCGATGGTCTGCCCTTCCTCGCCGGCCTTGGTGATCATCGCGTCCGTCTCCAGGACCATCTCAAACAGTCTGGAACCGGTGGCCTCCACGGCCTGCTGGATCACTTCATTCTCCTGAAAGGTGCTGAAGAAAGCTTCCAGGATGGCGTCCAGAGCCCGGATGCTGTCCATGCCGGCGCTCTTCTCCTCTTCTTCCTGAGCGGCAAGACCCAGGAGGATCAGGGAGAAAATGGCCTCAGCCTGTTCCTGAGCGTTCTCGCCGATTTCCTCTTCCAGGGCGCTGAGGAAATCCAGGGCCTGCTTCACTTCCTCAATGTCCTCGCCGTTATCCTTGAGGATATTTTCAAGGACTTTCTCAAAGACGGCATAGTTGGAGCCCTTGACATCGGGCTTTTCGCTCTGGGCGGCCACATCCGTCAGATTGACGTTGGCCACGGAGGCCTCGATGTCCTTGAACAGTTCCCTGACCAGGGCATACGCAGCGGCGTCATCCACCGCGGCGGTCGTCTCGGCCATGGCGGGCACCATGGACAGGGCCATGCACAGGGTCAGGACCAGCGCAAGCAGTTTCTTCATGATCATGTCTCCTTTTCTTTTTCCGGGGAACAGACACGTCCGTGGACACCGGAAGGTGACGGTACGCGATATTTCCCGACTGGCAGTCTACCACGCCACGGGGGAATCGTCCAGTGAAACAGAAGGTTTTTCCGGAATTAAAGCCTGCTCCGGCGCTTTCCGGCCGCCTCCCCTGCGGGGGAGAAACCGGAAAGGAATCCTTCTGTGTTACCAGATTGATTCTGGACTGCCCATCCTGTACAAACAGCGAAACCGAATCCGTGAAACGCCCCCCCTGAAGGGGCCAGGCAGTGAGGCATATATGCTTCATATCCTGCAGGGTTTTCGCCCGGGTCCGTCAGGCCGGGATCCCGGAAGAGGGTCCTCCTGTCCGGTGGTTCATCCTCATCGCCCGCCCCTGCTTCAGCCTTTCCATGGACAGCCGGGGAGAGGAACTGCGGGTCTGCAGAACCTGCTCTGTCCGGCCTGAAAATCAGCCGGTTTCAGGCCGGAGGCGGATTCCCGGGCAGATCGGATGATTTCCTGTGCGGAAATGCGGATTTTTCATGGGCTGTCCAGGGCATCCCCTGCAGCATGGCCGGAATCATGGACAGGGACGGGAGCAATCATCGGACAACCCTGTTTCCTGCCCATGGTCCGGAAGGAATTCCGGCCATGCTGTCTCCGGGCTGCCCCTGGCCGGTTCATGACCGCTCCGACTGTGGCCGCGGAAGACCCGACCGTGACCGGGAACGCGTGAAAGGGATGAGGTTCCATCCTCCGGAGCGAAGGCGTATGACAGGCGGGGAAGGGGAGAATCCGCGATTCCCGCATGGCTCCTCCCACGCAAAAGCCCCCTGAAACGCGAAGCTTCAGGGGGCTGTGAGGGACAGGTGCGCAGATAAGAGGGAACAGCGGGCCTGCCCCGTCAGACCGTCACGGACGCATTATTCGTGAGCGTGCTCATGACCGGTCAGGGCAGAGTGCACATCATGGACCATGTCATGCACCAGTTCCAGGAACCGGAGAGACTTGGTGGCGCCTTCCGCGTTATTGCCTTCCAGATAAGCGGTGATCTTGGCAAGTTCGCTTTCGAACTGCTGGTAAGCTTCCTCACCCTTTTCGGTGATCTCTTCGAAGACACCGGATTCCTCAGCGCTCTTCAGGATGACTTCAGCAAGCCCGGTCAGCATCTCAACAGCCTTGGAACCGGTCTCCTTCACGGCATCCATGATCTGCTGGTTTTCCTCCAGCGTCTCAAAGACGGCCGTCAGCAGTTCGGCTACGTGCTGCACACTCACCTCGGGATCCTTTTCCTCACCGGCGTCCCCATGGCTCTCGATTTCCTGAGCCAGGGCGCTGAACAGGGCGGTCACGTCCTCGGCGGAGATTTCAGCGGTCTCTTCCAGGGTGCCCAGGAAGGCAAGCACATCCATCAGGCCCTTTCCGGCTTCCGCCTGCTGCTTTTCCATTTCTTCGGAGATCTGGGCAAGGATCTTTTCATACAGGCCGAACACGCCGCCGTCCATCTCGAAATTCTCGCCGGCCTTTTCCTTGATCTCGGCAATGTTCGCGCCCATGACGGCATCCATGACCGTGCCCAGAAGCTCCTGAATCAGTTCGTCGGCGTCCCATTCCTCTTCCTCATGGAGCTCATCGCCGTCCACATACTTGTGGATGTCATCAATCGCTTCGTGGAACAGTTCCACCAGGTCCAGGGCCTTGTTGGGATGCTGGTCGGCGTCGAGACCCTTAAGGTATTCCAGGACCTTCGCGATTTCAGCCTCGAAGCTGGCAAAGATTTCTTCGCCGAGAGCTTCATAGGGTTCTTTCCCGGCTGCCGCCTCATCACGGATATGCTGATAGGTGCTGGCAATCAGGTCGAACAGGGCGGAACCGGTTTCCTCCACGGCCTTGGCGATCAGGTCATTTTCTTCAAGGGCCTCGGTGAGGGCTCTGATGATGCCGCCGATGGCTTCTTCGACATCAACATCTTTGTCCGCTTCTTCTTCCTCGCCGGCAAGACCCAGAAGGATCATGGAGAAAATGGCTTCGGCCGTCTCCTGAGCGTCCTCACCGATGGTCTCCTTCAGGCCCTCGATGAATTCCAGCGCCTCCTTGACGCCCTCAGCCTCCTCGCCGACATCCTTGAGGATGTTCTCAAGCACCTGCTCAAAGACGGCATAGTTGGAGTCTTCACCCGACAGGCTCTGGTCTGACAGCTTGCTGAGATCGACGGAAGCCACGGAGGTCTGAATGTCCGTGAACAGTTCCTTGAGCAGTTCGCTTAGTTTGGCATCTTCTTCTGCGGGGGTGGTTGTCTCGGCCATGGCAGGCAGAATGGACAGAGCCATGCACAGGGTCAGGACCAGTGCGAGCAGTTTTTTCATGGTCATGTCTCCTTTATCATTTTTAAGAGAACAGATGTGTCCCGGGACGCCGTCAGGCGAAGGCACACACGATTCCCTTTCGAGGAGTCTACTGCTTCGCCGGGGGGTTTGTCCAGTCCTATGCCCGTTTTTTTCAGGATGAGTCATAGTGAGTAAATTCTCAGAGTAACGTCCACAGTGGAGATAAGGGTGGACGTTAACTTGGAAAATTCCGCGGTAGACCTTACTATGAGAAAAAGGAGGTGTACCGCAATGGTAACCAGTGAAACGAGATGCAAACATCTCACGGATGAAGAACGGCAAT
>CACYGY010000105.1 GCA_902774025.1 uncultured Eubacteriales bacterium | reverse complement strand
ATGCGCAGGCGCTTCGGTGAAGACAGTGTAATCACGGTCAACACCCGGGGATGGAAACGTCACCCTTTCCGGATGGTCTTCTCGGTCATTCGCGCCGTCCGCTGTGCTCAGAATATCCTTCTGCTTCCCGCGCAGCACGGCATCCGGGTCTTTCCCCGTCTGCTGGTCCTTGCCAACCGCTTTTTCCGACGCCGTCTCTTTCTCCTGGTCATCGGAGGGTGGCTGGCAGATCATGTCAGGCAGTCCCCCTCCCTGAAGCGCGTCCTGTCCAGGTTTGACGGTGTATGCGCCGAAACGGAATCCCTGGCCTCCCGGCTTCGTGACGCGGGGCTCCCCCGCGCCTGGTATCTGCCCAACTTCAGGGACTCCGTCCCCGGTGATCTGTATGAACGGTCCATGGTACCGCCCCTGCGGGTCTGCACTTTTTCCCGTGTGACGGAAACCAAGGGCATCAGGGATGCGGTGGAGATATGCCGCAGAGCCAATGCGACCCTGGGCAGCACGGTTTTCCTCCTGGATATCTACGGACCGGTTGACAGCGGTTTCGCCAGAGAGTTTGAGGAACTGTGCCGGCAGGAAGCGGATATGGTCCGGTACTGCGGCGTCTGCGGTGTGGATGAGGCCGGGACGGTTCTCAGAGAACATTTCGCCCTTCTCTTTCCCACCTACTACGAGGGAGAATGTTTCGCTGGAACAGCGCTGGATGCCTTTCTCTGGCATCTGCCGATTCTGGCCAGCGACTGGAAATATAACCATGAGGTCATTCATGACGGCGTGAATGGTTTTCTCTTCCCTGCAAGGGATACGGCCAGAGCCGCCGGACTGCTTGTCCGCCTCTCCCGGGACCGTGAATTGTATCTGTCCATCCAGGATGGCTGCCGGAAGAGCGCTGAAGTGTACTCCTCTGACCGCGTTCTTGAAAAACTCGTGAAGGAAATGGTATGAATCCATGAGAGACATTATGACAGGCATTATCGGCATTGACGGTGAAGGGCCCCGGTTTGCCACCGGACAGGCTGTGAAATGCCGGACACTGCGGTGCTGGTTTTCAGAGACCTACGGAGCGGATCAGGTACTGTTTGGCAACATTGACAGTGCCCGCAAGCATCCGGTCCGTGTATTCCGCAACATGCTCCGCTGTCTGCGTCACTGCCGGAACATTATCTTCATGCCGGGGCAGAATACAGAGTTCTTCACGCCTCTTCTTCTGCGCATGAACGCGCTGTTTCACCGCAGAATCCAGTACATTGTCACCGGAGGAGACCTGGCGGATGTCATCCGGCGCCGTCCTTCCCTGGGCCGGCAGGTCGCCCGGTTTGCCGGGGTCCATGTTCAGTCCCTCAAACTCCGGGACGAGCTTCGGGAAATGGGCGTCCGGTGTGCCATGTATCTGCCCAACTGCCGGGATTATGTGCCCCCGGAGGAGCTCCATCCCTATGACAGGCGTCCCCTGCACCTGTGCACCTATTCCCGGGTCACCAGAGAAAAAGGCATCCTGGATGCCATTGAGATCTGCCGTAAGGCCAATGAATTGATCGGGGAACCCGTTTTCGTACTGGATGTGTACGGCAAACTGTACGCGGATTTCGAGCCTGAGTTTCAGAAGGCTCTCGATGAATCTCATGGACTGGTCCGCTACCATGGGGTCCGTTCCTCCTCCGAAACGGTTGCAACCCTCCGGGAGTGTTTTGCGATCCTCTTCCCCACCTATTTCGCCTGCGAATGTTTTGCCGGTACGGCTCTGGACGCTTTCAGCGCCCGAATCCCCATCATCGCCAATGACTGGCTCTACAACCGGGAAGTGATTGAACACGGAAAGAATGGTTTTGTCTATTCCTTCCGGAATAACGACGAGGCTGCCGGCCTGGTGAAAGAACTCTACAATACGCCTTCTCTCTATGAAAAAATCCAGGAAGGCTGCGAGGAAAGCATGCGCCGTTTTTCCACGGAGGAAGTCATGCGGCGCTTTGTGGAAGAAGCACAGATCCGTTAGGATGGGAGGCTGGCATGATCAGAAACCGAAAAGACCTGCAGGTCTATCTTCGCCAGGATCAGATTGCTCTGGGCCTGGCCGGGCAGAGCCGCCCGCATCCTCTGGGAGATGAAATCTGGCGCTTTCAGCGTCTCATGCGCAGGACGGAATACCACGCAAACTGTGCCAGAGGTCCGGCCGGGCGCCTGGTTGCCCGTCTGTACCGCCTGCGCTATCACCGATTCTGTGTCCGCCTCGGATTCCATCTTCCCCTGAACGTGTTCGGCCCCGGCCTTTCCATTGCCCATATCGGGGCCCTTGCGGTGAACAGCAGGACCCGTGTGGGGAAGAACTGCCGCATTCACGCCATGGTGGTCATCGGGGCCAGTGGCGGAGACGCACAGGCCCCCGTACTGGGAGATAACGTTTACATCGGCGCAGGCGCGAAAATCCTGGGCCCCATCCGCATAGCGGATAATGTGGCCATCGGAGCAAATGCCGTCGTCATTCGCTCCATCGATGAACCCGGGACCACATGGGCCGGTGTTCCCGCAAGAAAAGTCAGTGAGAATTCCTCCAGAAGGCATCTCTGCCAGGATCTATGGACGAACGCAGAAAAGGAAGCACGTCCATCCTGATATGCCCGGAGATAAAGAAAGGAATTGGACATGGCTGTCAGAAGCAGAAAGAAAGGGTTTTTCCGCATACTGTCACGAACGTTGGCCGCTCTGTGGCGGCACAAGTTCTGGGTTCTGTTTCTTGTCATCATCACAGTTGCCTTTACCGCCTGGCAGAACGCAAAAAATACGGAGCACTCTGCCTCCGCCCGTCTCTTCCTGCGTTATGAGCAGGCTTATGAAGGCCTCAATCCCAACGGCACGCGCTTCAACATCAATGAACTGCTGGGGGATGAGGTTCTCAGCACCGCCATTGACCGGGCGGGCCTTACTGGCATCCTGAGCTACTCTGACCTTCTGGACAGCATCGCGGTCAGCGCCTCCGGTTCCCAGAGTCCTTCCAATATGTACATCGCCACGGAGTACATGATCCAGCTCCGGGACACCTATCTGCCCCGTCAGATCAGCGCCAGGAGCATGCTCCTGCTCCTGATGGAAGTCTACAGGGAATACTTCCTGGACCATTACGGAAGCAATGACAGTGCTCTGAACATCAACTGGAGTGACGCTTCCAACTGGGAGTATCTTGAATTCGCGGACGTGATGAATGCGCGCATCAGCAATCTCATTGCCTACCTGGACAGTCTGCAGGAAGAAAGCGGTCTGTATCAGTATCATACAACCGCCGAATCCTTCCGCTCCCTGAGTGAGTCTGTTTCCAACTTCCGGGATATCTATCTGAACAAGTATACCTCCTACGTGACCATGAACAGACTGACCCGTACCCCCGACCGTTTTCTGAGCAAACTGAAATATCGTCGTTTCCTCGCCCAGCAGGATCTGAAATTCCATAAGGATTATTACCAGATCTATCAGGACTCCCTGGATCTGTATGATGAATCCATGATCACCTTTGTCATGGTCCCCATGTACGACACAAGCAACGGCCTGTATATGGCCAGAACCTCCATCGGCATGGACAGTCTGACGGAGGAATCCAAAGGATACGCGGACAGTATGGAATTGGACGCCAAAAATTTGAAAGTTTTCGATCAGCAGATTGAGGAAATCAGCGCTCCCGGCTCAGACAGGAGTCAATACGAGTATGCGGAGCAGATGATTTTCGAAATTGAGGAACACCTCAACAGCCTGATCCAGCGAATCCGGATTGCCAAGAAGAACTATGAGGACTACCGCTCCAAGAATTCCATCCAGTTCAGGATAGCGGGGTATTCCCTCTTTTCCGGCTATGGCGTCACCAAGGCACTGCTATTCGGCGTGGTCGTTATCTTTCTTTGCGGCGGTGTCTACGCAGTCCTTGAAATCCGTAAACAGGAGAAACTGGCATGAGAGAATTTCAGTTGATGCGCTATCTCCGGCGCTGGTGGTGGCTGATTGCCGTTCTGGCAGCGGTAAGCGGGACTCTGTTCTACACCTACATTTCATCCCGCCAGACTTACCGGGCACAGACCATGATCGAGTTTGCCAACGCCAAGGCGGAAGAGGGTTTATATCCCTCCGGAGATAAAATCGATATCCAGGAAATCCGTTCCTCCTCCGTGATTGCCGCCGCGCTGAACAGTATTGACTACAACGGCAGTGTTGACAGTGTCCGTGAGCGGATCAGCATCTCAGAGTATCTGGATGACCAGCAGCAGGCAATCAAGACAGCAAAGATGACTGCCGGTCAGACATATGATCCCTTTCCCACCCGGTACATCATTACCTATACTTCCGCTTCCAGTGAGACAGCAACGGACACCCGGCGTATGGTGGAGGCCATCGTCAACAGCTATGTGGATCTGTACTCAGAGAAATACCTCTCCATCTCCAAGGTACCCAACTCCGCCGAGTCCCTCCAGAATCTGAATTATGACTATATTGAGTGGGCGGAAATTCTGGACAGTTTCATCAAGGATGATCTTGATTATCTGAGCAAGATGTCCTCCCAGAAAAGCCGTTCCTCCACAACCGGCTATACCTTCAAGGACCTGTACAACGAATACAATCTGATTTACACTATTTACCTGCCCGCCCTGTACGCGGACATCCTTGATCATCGTGTCACCAGGAACCGGGATCTGCTGGTCTCCCGCTATCAGTACCGGATCAATCAGAATGATCTGGAAATCAGGAACTACGAAGAAGCTCTTTCCGTGGTGGAAAACATCATCGGCACTTACACAAAGAAGAATCATGATACCATCGACTATCACTGGCGCAAATCAGACGAATCCAACTCCACGGAAGTTCTTGGAAACAGTTATGTGGTGAACTCCGTATATGATTTCGAAAAGCAGCGGGACAACTATCAGCCTCAGGAGATCACCTATGACAATGTAATGGACCGTTATGTGGATCTTCGGGCGCATATCTCCGCGAAAAACCTGGATAACGATTACTGCCGATATATCCTGAGCTTCTTTCAGGACACCGACTGGACCATGACCCAGCAGGACATCGCTATTGTGGATGAACGGATTGAATATATTGAATCCCGGCTGCGCACTCTGGACGCGCTCCTCACTGCCACGGCCGCAGAACACAGTTCCGTGGAAACGGTCCGGAATGTCAAGGTGCGCTCCACAGTCAATGTCCGCGAAGTCACCAACGTCCGGCTCTATACCATCATGATCGTGGCCGTCTTCTTCGTATTCGGCGTTGTGGGCATCATTATCATCGGACGCACCATGGACTTTGTCGAATACCGTTTCTACACGGATCCCTCCACGGATCTGCCCAACCGTCTCAGCTGCGACATGCAGATCGAGAAGCATTCCCAGAAGCTCCTTGATTTCCCCTTCACCTGCATGTGCATACAGCTGACCAACATGAATGAAATCAACGCTGCCGTTGGCAGAGACGCCGGCAATGAGACGCTGCGGATCTTTGCCGGATATATCCATGACTGCGCGGACAACTACGGTTTTGTGGGATATAACGGTGGTCTCCAGTTCCTGTGTCTCTTTGAAGCCTGTGATGAAGCCCGCTCAACCTTCTATCAGAACCTGCTGATGCGTACCGTGGGTGAGTTCAACCGGGGCGGTCACGGGGTGGTCATCCGCTACAAGGTCGCCGCCATCACCGCCACAGAGCAGACGCCCATGTCCATGCGCGAACTGCTGAGTTCCACCATGCAGCATCTGCGGCTTGTTCCGGTGGTCACCGCCGAGGGTTCCGAGGAAGGTGCTTCCGGAAAGACCTGAGTGTTTCCCCCTGTTGAGGTATTATGAGTAAAAAAATCCGCTTTGAGCGCAAATTCGGACATGCCTCACCGATCTTCGGTCTTGCATATGCCGGACTGATCGCCCTGTCCACGCTTCGCGGGTACTTTCATCTGGTGGAGCTTCCCTGGTATATCACACAGTTTTCCTTCGGTGCCGCCCTTCTGCTGGGACTGACCTGGGTTTTTGTCACGGGAAACACCTCCCGCCTGAATCTGTCCTTCAATTTCACCCTCTATCTGATGATTCCCAACCTGATCATTCTTGTGTGGTCGGTGAGCCTTTGGGTCTATCAGCAGCAGACACTGGATATGATTCTACGGGGTTCATCCCTGACACTGTACCAGATCCTGCTTCTGTCCATGTTCATCGGGGTGGGGGCCATGCTCGGGGAACAGGCCATCGAATACACGGCCCTTGGCTTCATACTGGCAAACACGCTGGTCCTTCTGGATGTGATGCGCAGGGCGGGCGTCGGAGCGACTGTCTCGGGCATGATGTCCTTTCTGATGAGCGCCGGTTCCACGGACAATGATATTTCGCGCCTTCTGGAAGTTCAGGATGTGACCTTCGGGATCGGTATTCTGCTGCTGTACTATCTTGTGGCCGGGAAAGAAAAACACTGGCGATGGTTCTACATCTTCGGCCTGACCTTCTACCTGATGCTGGGATTCAAGAGAATTCTGTTTCCCGCCATCCTTCTGGGACTGGTCTATTATGTCATCATCATCCGCTTTCCCCGGAAGATACAGATGGGCATCACTGTTCTGGTGGGCGTTCTGCTCATCATCATCAGTATGGGGTACGTCATCCTCATACGCACGGGTGTATGGTTTGAGATTACAGATTCCCTGGGCATCGATCTGATGGGCCGCAAACGCCTGTACACCCATGTGGAACCCTATTACACCATCAGCCCCAGTTTTATGGGGTTGGGAAATGGCATAGTTTCCAAGATCCTTGAATCGGTGGAGGTCACCGGTAATCGTCGGCTCCACAGTGATGTGCTCCGCATGTATATCGAACTGGGCATGCCGGTTTTTCTCCTCTGGTGCTTTATTATGTTTATCGGCCGTTACCTGCATATCACCCGGAAGTATTCCCTGAATTCCGGCGCGATGTATATGGCCATCACACTTCTTATGTATGTCACGTTCCTCACGGACAATACGCTGGAAAAGTACTGTCCGGAGATCGCCTGGCACGTTGTGCCCCTTGCCATGATCCTGGAAGACCGGAGCCGGTTTTCCCGTTCGTTGCACCGATCCTACTTGTTTGAGAACGAAAGGAACAGCCCATGGACAGAGACGAACTCAGTCTCGGAAGAGACGAAGTCCCAGAAAAGGAAGAAGCGCAGGAAGCTGGAGAACGACACAGTGAAACAACTCCGGAAAACAAGAAAAGAGGGAAATACCACATCTTCCGAAACCGCAAGAGCTCTGGCGACGTTCCGCGAAGAAAAATGGGGCGGAAGCAAAGAGAAAAAAAGAAGGAAAAACTGAGTGGGCGGGCTATCCTTCTGCGTCTGCTTCTGATCATGGTCATCGCGGGGGTGGTGACATGGCAGCTCATCCGGCTTATGGATATGTCCTATTTTGTCGATACCTTCTATTTTGTGGACGATGAAAAAATCCAGAATCCTTTCCGGATTGTTCTCCTGTCGGATCTGCATCTGCAGGAATTCGGCCACGAGAACGAGAAACTGGTAGACGAAATCAGACGGCTGAAACCGGACATCATTGCCATGGCCGGCGATATGATCAATGAGACAGACCCGGATGAGTCCGTTGTGGTCACACTCTGCAGAAATCTTGTGGATGTGGCTCCCGTCTATTTCGCCTACGGAAACCACGAAAAACAGGTCATCCGTGTCGAGCAGACCAGCACCCTCAACGTAACACTGGAAGCTATGGGGGTCCATGTCCTGCATAACCGGTATGAAACCATTGATGTAAACGGAAACCTGATAGATATCGGCGGCCTTTCCGCCAATCCGGGCACACTGGACGCCTCCTATACCCAGAGATTCTGGCAGAGCTACCTGAAATCGCCCAATTACCGTCTGCTGCTGGTTCACTATCCTCAGTATTTCTTCACGGGCGGAGAACTGGTGGGGGAAGAGATTGACATGGCCCTGTGCGGTCATCTTCACGGAGGACAGGCCATTATTCCCTTCATCGGAGGCATCTATCATCCCCTGGAAGGCTTCCTTCCCGAAATGACAGACGGATGTCACCTGATCGCCAACACCTGGGTGATCATCAGCCGCGGCCTTGGGAATGGAAAGAGTCTTCCCCGCTTCAACAATCCCCCTGAGCTTGTCATCATCGACGTGAACTGACAGGTCCCATTCTTCTCATAGGAGGTGGTCCTTCTGCATCCCGATCAAAATCATGGTTTTCAGCGTCTCGAATGGATGGATCTGGCCAGAGGTCTTGCCATGCTCCTGGTCCTGATCGGTCACAGCATGAGAGATGAAATGCGTCTCGCCTCCCCGGTCCTGGATTTCATCTACCGCTCGGTCTATATCTTCCACATGTCCTATTTCTTC
The DNA here is from genome assembly GCA_902774025.1 of uncultured Eubacteriales bacterium. GTDB lineage: Bacteria > Bacillota > Clostridia > Christensenellales > Aristaeellaceae > UBA2943. The sequence goes on along the minus strand of CACYGY010000105.1, from coordinate 3,469 downwards.
TGGCTGTCCGGGTATGCCTACCGCATGAGCCGGGAACGGGGACGCGAGCCTCTGCGGATTCTTGCCCGGAAAATAAAGTCGCAGTTTCTGCCATGGTGCATCTATACCCTGCTGATTTTCTTCATTTTCCTTCTGGCCTCCCGCATCCCTCAGACCAGCCGGATTCTGTCTGATGCCGGCATGACGATCATTCCGTTTCCGGAGTACTGTCTGAATGTACTGCAGGCGAACAATCCCTGGGCGTATCATCTCTGGTTTCTGTACATCCTTCTGATCCTCACGCTTATTGTAAGCGTCTCGGATGTCTGCATGAAGGGCAGAACGCGTCCCGCTGCCGTTCTTCTCCTGATCCTCAGCGTCATTGCCATGGCCCTGCAGTCTCTTTTCAGCGCAGGGGCATGGTGGCGGCTGGTCAACTACCTGATCCTGTATCTGCCCATGTTCTGTCTGGGTGTGATCATGTGGAACCTGAAGGTTTCCGATCGGGTTCTGGGAATCTGGGGTCTGGCGGGTCTGGCGTACATCATCATTCGTGTCATCTACTTTTCCGGTTTTTCAGGAAACTCTGTCCAGGTCTCTGAGCCGTGGCTCCGTTTCTTCGTCTATTTTCTGGCTCTTGCCCTGCTTCCCGGCCTGATGATGCTCCTGAACCGAATACTGGAAAAGGGCTGGCTTTTGCGGGGAAAGCATATACGTTCCTTCTTCACGTTCCTTGGGCGTGACTCTCTGATCCTGTACCTGCTGCATCAGCCTTTCTGCTGTGCTTTCCTGGGACTTCTGCTGTATCAGAAACTGCATGTCCCCGCTGTTCTGACCATGCTGATCTGTATGATCGTCAGCCTTGTGGTTGCGCGAGTCGTTACTTTGCTTCTCCGGCGTTTCCACGTCCGCAGGCAACCCTAGCGTTCTGTTTTCAGAGGATCACTGCATGCCTGAATCGTTTTGGAGATGACTGTATGGCGACTACACGTATGGCCCATGCAAGGCGAAATATCATGGGCGCTGCCGTGATCAAGCTGATCACCCCTATTACCAGCTTCATCACGCGCACCGTCCTGATTTATACTCTGGGAACGGTTTACCTGGGACTGAATGGTCTGTTTACCGCTGTGATTCAGGTTCTGAGCCTGGCTGAGCTCGGCTTTGGATCGGCCATGATTTTTTCCCTGTATAAGCCCATGGCGGAGAATGATCAGCCGACCGTATGCGCGCTGCTGAATCTCTACCGCAAAATCTACAGATTTGTCGGCATGGCCATCCTCCTTGTGGGGCTTGTCCTGATTCCTTTCCTGCCAAAGCTGATTCACGGCGAGCTGCCTCCGGGCATGAACCTGACGGTCCTGTACCTGGTCCGTCTTTCCGATACCTGTATCAGTTATTTTCTGTTTTCATACCGCAGCGCGCTTCTGGACGCATCCCAGCAGAAACGCGTCTTCTATTACATCCACGCCTTTGCCAAGGCTGCCATGTGTGTCCTTCAGGTCACACTGCTCCTCCTTTTCCGGAACTACTACATTTTCTGTATCATACAGCCCATCATTCAGGTCTGTATCAACCTGGCAATCTACTTGATTACCCAGAAAAAATTCCCCCAGTATCAGTGCCATGGTGAACTGCCTTCTGATAAAGTCACGGATATACGGCGCAGAGTCACGGGTCTTTTTCTCTTCAAGCTCTGCCATGTGCTCCGCAACTCTTTTGACAGTATCATTCTTTCCGCCTTCCTTGGACTGAGCGTTCTGGCACAGTACCAGAATTACCTGCTGATTGTAACAACGGTCGTCGGAATCACATCCATCCTCACGGACAGCACACTGTCAAGCGTTGGAAACAGCGTCGCGCTTGAATCCAGAGAAAAGAACTATCAGGATTTTCTCTCGTTCCAGTTACTGTTCATGACACTGGTGGGCATCATCTCCGCGTGCATGTGCTCCCTTTACCAGCCCTTTGTCCGTTTCTGGATCGGAAGTGAGAACCTGTTCCCCACTTCCCTGATGCTTGTCTTTGTCGTTTACTTCTTTACGGAGCGTATGGGGAATATCTGTTTCCAGTACAGGCAGGCAAGCGGGCTGTGGTGGGAAGATCGCCTTCGTCCCATTGTGGACGGCGTGACAAACCTGACTCTGAATTATTTTCTGGTTCAGTCCCTTGGCGTTGTGGGCGTCATGCTGTCCACCATCTTCTGTCAGGTGATTATTGACTCCCTCTGGGGTTCCCGAATCCTGTTCCGCTCGTATTTCAAGGAGCATCGTCAGCGTTCTTATCTGCTTCGCCTTCTCCTTTACTGTCTGATGACCGCAGCCGCCTGCGCGGCATCCTTCCTCATCTGCCGTCTGATCCCGGAACCGGAAGGCCGGAGCGTCATGGCGATTCTGTGGATGATTCCCCGGTGCCTGATCTGTCTGGCTGTATGCTTTGCCTTCTTTCTGCCGGTTTACCGGAAACTGCCTGAATACACCAGTGCCCGCTCTCTTGTACTTCGCTTACTGCAAAAGGAAAAAAAGTAATTCACGGTATCTTTGGTTTCCGCCGTGCCTGTCCTGATGCTCTGACATAAGCAGGTGCTTAAAACCTTATCATGTAAGGGTTTGAGCACCTTTCTGCTGATTATGCAGGAATAAATGAAACTGCACCGATATGATCAAGGCATCACTATAAGCGTTGGGGAAAACCGGCCAAATCTAGTTATAAGCGTAAGTTTAGAATTGTTGGCGTAATCATCCGAAGGTTACTTTGACTGGTAGGACTCTAAGGACAGTAAGGCCGTAATGTTCGTGTTTCTGTCGTTTTTCCAAGCCAATGGATTAGTTTGATATCATAGTATTAGATTATCCCAAGATCAAATCAAATAGGTTTTACGCGCGTTTGTGAATCCACTGGCTTGAAGAATTATCCCAAAGACCTTTGAATATCCCATTCTTGAGTAATAGAAGCACCTTTTCCAGCAAGACTCTTCAAGTAGTCATACACGTGACCGAGAGACAAAGAAGAGAGGAGATTGCTGATGCAGACATTGTCCGCAATAACCGTGGCATTATCCTCTCTGGCAGTGCCGCCCTAGTGGAAAACAGATATATTCCAAATGCGAATGAGAATCGTCTCCAAAATCACTCACAGCAAAAAGTTGCTGAGCACCTGGGCAACGTCGTCTGGATAAACGATAGCGGCAGAATCTTCAATTCTCCATCACGCGGCGTTTTCCTATGCGATCTTTACAGCGATGTGTTCCAACGGGTAGATCCTTCAAACCCAAGACTTGCGGGAACACCGTTTCAGTCTTTGCCATAACGAATTCATACGAATTTTGGAAATGCTCTCCCGTTTATTCAGAGATGGAAAATACACCGTTCATGAGAGTTCTTCGTACTGCATTTAAGGATCCTGTACTCTATAAAAAGTACTCGCCACCTTGCTCACGACTGCCTGAAGAATGGGTCCGCTATCAAGTGCGGTGAACTACTAAAGGGAA
>CACYGY010000104.1 GCA_902774025.1 uncultured Eubacteriales bacterium | reverse complement strand
GAACAGGGCTTTGATCCCGTCTACGGTGCCCGTCCCCTGAAGCGGTATCTTCAGTCCCATGTGGAGACCCTGGTGGCCCGCATGATCGTCACCGGCGATGCCCATCCGGGGGATACCCTGGTGGTGGATGTGAATCCTCAGGAAGGTCTCTTCCTCCGCATCGAAAATGCCTGACTTCCCTGCCCTGACTTTGCCCTCCCTGTCCCGGCGTGGTACAATGCCGGGGTAAGGAGGGCATACAGATGGACAGGACGGAAAAGGTGGAACTGACCAATATGTGCATGGTCCGGCGGGGGAACGAGGTTCTGGTGGAGAACCGGAGAGATCCCGACTGGTCCGGCATTACCCTGCCCGGCGGCCATGTGGAAAAAGGAGAATCCTTTACGGAAGCGGTGATCCGGGAAGTACGGGAGGAGACCGGCCTGACCATTACAGACCCCCATCTGTGCGGCATCAAGAGCTGGGCCTTTGAGGAGAGCCGGTACATCGTCCTTCTCTACAGAGCCCATTCCTTTACCGGCAGTCTGAAATCCTCCGCAGAGGGGGAAGTGTTCTGGACCCGCCTGGACAGCCTCCCTGCACTGTCCCTGGCATCCGGCATGGAAGAAACCTTCCGGCTTTTCATGGATGACGGCTTCAGCGAGCTTTTCTACCGGAAGCAGGGTGAAGACTGGACTTTTGAACTGACATGACATCCGCACGCGCCGTGACCCGGCGCGTTTTCACGTGCATATCCCCGCACGCCATCTCCCGCATTCCTTCCGTCCCATCCCGCAAAACTGCCCCACGCCACCGGTTTTTCTGTCCGGTCGTCATGACATCCATCCCCTCTCCGGCGCCCCGCACACGGAACGGAATCTTTTCCCCATTTCAGGTCCTGCCTGATTTTCCTTTCCATATTGCAAAACGGCGGCACAGGTTTACAATGGAAGAACAGACAGCAACAGAAGAAAGGCGGTATGTTATGCAGACCATGAAAGCCCTGAAGGCCCTGGGAAAGGGCCGGTACAGTCTTCAGGAAACCGAGGTTCCCACGCTCCGGGAAGGAGAAATCCTGATCCGGGTTGAGGCCTGCGGCATCTGTGCCGGAGACGTGAAAGCCTTCCACGGCGTCTCCCGTTTCTGGGGCGGGGACGGCATGCCGGGATACTGTGAGCCTCCCTTTACCCCGGGGCACGAATTCTTCGGGCGTATCATGGCCATTGAGGGCTTTGTCCCCGGGAACTTCAAGGTGGGGGACAGGATCATTTCCGAGCAGATCGTTCCCTGCGGCCACTGCTGGTACTGCAGGCGGGGCATGCACTGGCTGTGCGATCCCCATAACGTGTACGGCTTCAAATCCCACCTCAACGGCGGCATGGCGGAATATGCCGTTCTGCCCAGGGGCTCCATCAACTATCACGTACCCGAAAGCTTCAGCCTTGAGGAAGCCGCCCTCATTGAGCCCTTTTCCTGTTCTCTTCACGGTGTCCGCCAGGGGCAGATCCAGCCGGATGACACCGTCGTCCTGGCGGGGGCCGGCACTCTGGGGCTTGGCATGATTCAGTCCATCCGGGCTTTCTTCCCCTGCCGGAAGCTGATTGTTCTGGACAGGATTCCCCGCCGGCTGGAGCTCGCCGGAAAGTTCGGTGCAGACCTGACACTGTGCCCCGACCAGACCGATGCAGTCCGGGAGATTCTTGACCTCACCGATGGCGTGGGCTGTGATGTCTACATCGAGGCCACCGGCCATCCCTCCGCTGTCCAGCAGGGTCTGGACATGATCCGGAAAGGCGGTACCTTCGTGGAATTCTCCGTCATGAGCGGTCCCTCCACCATTGACTGGAGCATCATCGGCGACGCCAAGGAGATCACCATCCGCGGTTCCCAGCTCAGTCCCGACTGCTATCCTTCCATCATTGAGGGCTTCCGGAACGGACAGTACCATGCCGGGGGAGTCGTTTCCCACGTCTTCAGTCTTTCAGACTGGGAAGAGGCTTTCCGGACTGCCCAGGGTACAGAGGCCGTAAAGGTTGTGATCGCCCCCTGAGCACATGAAACAGGGACTGCGAAAGAAAAAGAAGGATTCTGTCAGGCTGTCCGGCCTGGCTGAATCCTTCTTTTTCATGCTCCGTTGTCTCTTATGCCCCGTAATTCATGGCCAGCTTGGCAAAAAGGTCCTTCAGGTCCATTCGCACATCCATACGCTCATAAGCCCGTACCAGCCTGGTATACGCCCAGGTTCATAGGAAAGGCCCTCCCTGACATGAGGGGCGGGATGCATCACGTAACTGCCCGTCAGCTGCACGTCCTGCAGAAGAGCACAGACCACGCCCTCATCTCCCAGACACCAGGTTTCCCCGTGGGGCCACGCCGCATTTCCGGACAGGCGGTCATTCAGCTCCACCATCTGCTCAAAAAGATCCTTCCCGATTTCTCCGCACGGCATGACGCGGTGCTGCAGCTCCGAGAGGGAGACGCAGAACTGCTTGTACGTCCCCCGGGGGACCTGCCACAGGAGCATGGATGAGGAAATGAGCCCCATGACCTTTCAATTTCCTCCATACTTTCCCGGGCTGTTCCGGGCCGTCTTCTCTGGAAGAAATGACCTCCGATGATGCCCTGAATATCCAGTTTCTCCGTCATCAGGGCATGGCAGAGCGTGAACTGATCGTCCGCTCCATTTTTACAGTCCGTATGGACAAGGTAGCGCACGGTTTTTTCCCGGGGTACATGATAGCTGTAAGTCTCCCAGCGCGCCCTATTCCTCCTCAGGGCCTGAGACAGCCCAGAATCTCTTCCTCAATGAGACTTCTGACCTGACCCGACCAGAAATTGCCCTCATGTTCTGCTCCATCCACATAAACGACCCTGACGGGCACGCCCGCCTCGTCCAGTGCCTTTGCCATGATTTCCGTCTGCTGCCATGGAACGACGGGATCCCCGGTACCATGGAGAAGCATAAAGGGAGGATACTCTTTTCCCTTTTCCACAAGCCGCGCCGGGCTGTAGCGTGTAAACTCCTCCTCCCACCTGTCCGCTCTGTCCCCGAGGATGGCATGGAGGAACGGACCGGCGTTGGGATTCTGCATCATGGGTACAAACATGGCGTGGAAATCCGTGGGCGGAAAGCAGGCCACCACAAGATCCACCGCGTCACTCTCATCCGGATACTCTTCCGTCCGGTACTGCTCATCGTTCCCGGTCACGCCCAGCATGCATACCGTGTGCCCGCCGGAGGACGTGCCAAAGGCCGCAATCCTGCTGGTGTCCAGGGCATACTCGTCGGCGTGGGCCCTGAGGAAGCGGATGGCGCATTTCACGTCCTGCAGAAATGCCGGGAAGGGATGGCCCTCCTCCGTACTCCTGTGCCCCACGCTGGCCACGGCCAGTCCCTTCTCCGCATAGTGGGACAGCATGGGAATTTCATATCCCTTGTTGGGCGTCCTCCAGGCACTCCCCTGGACAAAGACGATGAGGGGATGCTTCTCCTGCTCCCTGCGGTTGTCATGAACCGCCCAGGGGAGAATCAGGGTCAGTTCCTGCCCGTTGGCGGAATACTGAATATGCTCCAGGACCTCAGCCTGTCCTTTCAGGGTAGGATTCATGGGTACATGGATCGGTTCGCGCATATATATCCTCCTTTTACAGTCCGTCATATCGACTTTTTCCACATTCTAGCACGGCGGACTTTTTCCATCAACGCATCGCGAAAATTGCGTCTTTTCTCCTATTTTTTCCTTCTCCTCCGATGATCATTCGTGTATAATGACGATATCCGCTCCGGCAGAGTATTTTATTTTGGGAGGTAGCGATGATGTTTACGAAAAAAAGTCTGGCTCTTTGTCTGGCTGTCATGATGGTGCTCAGTCTGCAGGTTTCTGCCCTCGGAGAGGGCGAGGCCGCACCTCAGAATCAGGGTGGCTTCTTCTCCAATCTGTGGAACAGCGTCTCCTCCTTTGCTCAGCAGGCCTCGGAAACCATCAGCGCCGCGGCCAACGATGCGGGCAATTGGATCAGTCAGGCCTACAAGGATGCCAGCCAGTGGACCGAGCAGGCTGTGAAGGACGCCGGCCAGTGGACTGAGCAGGCCTACAAGGATGCCAGCCAGTGGACCGAGCAGGCTGTGAAGGATGCCAGTCAGTGGACCGAACAGGCCTACAAGGATGCCAGCCAGTGGACCGAGCAGGCTGTGAAGGACGCCGGCCAGTGGACCGAACAGGCTGCGAAGGATGTCGGCCAGTGGACTGAGCAGACCTATGCCAATGTTTCCGGTACCGTGAACCAGTGGATCAGCTCCATGAGCGGCGTCAAAGTCAGCGATGCGCAGGCTGTATGGGGATGGTTTACGGATCAGCTGGACCACTGGGAAGCCCTGGATCAGGAAATGTACCAGAAGATTCAGGAAGCCGTCACTCAGACCGGCGAAAACGCTGAGCAAATGGTTCAGTCTGCCATTGAGGAACTGACAGAGAAAGCTTACGAAGGAAAAGAAGCCGCGCAGGAAATCCTGGCCGCCATCCAGAAATATGCTGAAACAAGCGGCATTTCAGCCCTGGACCTCAGCAAGATTTCACTGCCCTTCGTTTTCGAGAAGGTGGAACTTGCGCTGCAGGAAGGGCGTACCCTTGTACCCGGGGAAACTGCCAGGGAACTGACCGAGTTCCTGGAGTTCATGAAAAACTCCGCCGACATCACCGAACTGGTGAATCATCTCAGCGCTGCCATGGGCACTAACTGATCGACACAGCACAGGGACAGGAGGCACCTGATCCATGGTGAAACGTTTACTGGTTTTCTTTCTGACGCTGGTTCTGTGCCTGCCTGTCCTCTCCTCTGTCGCGGAAAACCATATCCTGGTGAGGGCAGGCGGTTCCTTCGGCCTGGCCCTGGCCGCTGACGGATCCATATGGGGCTGGGGCGACAACGCCAGCGGTCAGCTGGGCCTGAAGGGGAAAAAGAAAAACCTGCGGCCCATACCCGCAGCTTCCGGCATCGACGGCACCCATGTCGTGGACATCCAGTGCGGCAATGTGTCTTCACTCTTTCTCATGGATGACGGAACCGTTTGGACCTGCGGCCGAAACAATTACGGCCAGCAGGGGCAGGATGTGGCCAAAGGCTATGTCTTTGAACCCATTCCCATCCCCGGTCTTTCCCGCATCACCGCCGTCGCCTGCGGTTTCGGTCAGTGTCTGGCCCTGGACGAGGACGGACATGTCTGGGCCTGGGGACGCAACAGCAACGGCCAGATCGGCAACGGCACCAGAAAAAGTGTCACGGTTCCTGTCATGCTGGAGATGGAAAACATTGTCTCCATTCACTGCGGGGGCAAGTACTGCCTGGCCATGGACGCCCAGGGCGGTCTGTGGGGCTGGGGTGACAACGAATACGGCCAGCTTCTGGATGCCAGCAAGTGGAAAAACATCCTGGTTCCCACCCTTCTGTCCGCCTCCGGCCGTTTTGTCATGGTGGCAGCCGGCGGAGATACTGCCTATGGCCTGGACCACGAAGGGGTTCTCTGGGCCTGGGGGCGCAACGATTACTGGCAGCTGGGCACCAGATCCGTGGGTAAGAAAACGCAGGAACCAGTCCAGGTGGAATTTCCCGAGTCCATCCGGATCACAAGGATTCTGGCCTATAACAGCCACGCCGGCGTGATCACGGAAACAGGCGCCCTCTGGCAGTGGGGCAGTGTCTACCACGGACAGCTGGGAAACGGAAAACGGCCCTCCAGGGCCATTCCCACAGAGGCCAGTCCTGTCGCTCAGGTTCTGGACGCGGACGTAGGAAGCATTGTCTCCCTGTGCCTCCTGGAGGATGGACGGATTCTGGGAGCCGGATGCAACGAATACGGACAGACCGGTGGTCTTGACCATGTCACCTACTACGAACCCAACTGGCAGGATACCGGGCTGAACCTTCTGAACCCCGGACCCTGACCCGCGGATCACCGGTGAGATACCTGCTCACAGATCCGGATACGGATACGGATCCCTTCTCATCCGGACATTGAAATATCAGAATCCCGACAGATCATACGTTCCCTGACAGGGGGGAAGTCATCCCCTGGCAGACGGAGCAAAGAATCATGAACGTGCCCGTCACCGGACAGAATCTGTCCGGTGACGGGCACTTTCACTGTCTGATCAGAAAACGGCCGTTCCCATTCTGAGCACGGCAAAGGATCACAGGTCCTTCCCGGAAGGTCTTCGAAGCTTATTCGGAATGGCGTGCCTTCTTTTTTCCAGCGCGTCGGTAAACAGACTGTCCGCGGGAATTCCAGTTCTGACCGGTATCCATCCCCCTCTCCCGGGAGAGGGTTTTTGTCGCCCGTCCCGGTCTGCCCGCATGCACGGAGGAATCCATTTGGGGCAGCTTCTCAGATCGCAGCCCGGTCATCTCCGGTCCGTTTCACGCAAATATCATCCGGCAATCAGGCTCCACGGATGACGGCAGAATCTCAGACCCGTCCGGTCTGTGAGATGGGCTGTTCCCCACGGCACCGGGGGAAGAGCAGTCCCTTGTTTCACATATTTCTCCTCCCCCCATGACCCTGATGAACGGAATGAGACAGTTCCTGTCCGCTCAGTCATGCAGAGGAACAGGGCTGACGCAAGCCTGCGAATACCCCGACACCAGCGCGCCGGATTCCGGTTCCCGAACAACGTCGGCAGAAATACCGGGATTTCGTCCGTTGATGTCTCCGGAAGCAGATGCTATACTCCCCCTGATTCTGTCATCTGATTCCACGAAAGGAGGCATTTCATGCGCCTGATCTTCGTCCGTCACGGCGAACCTGACTATGCTCATGACTGTCTGACTCCGGAAGGCCACCGCCAGGCGGCGGCTGCTGCCCGGAGACTGTCCGGAGAAGGCATCACTGAAATCTACGCTTCACCTCAGGGCCGTGCCCAGGAAACCGCAGGCTACACAGCCTCCCTTCTGGGGCTTCCCGTCACCACACTGGAATACATGCATGAAATCCGGTGGGGCGGCCCCGATATCCCGGAAAACGGCCATCCCTGGACTCTGGGAAGCCGGATGACTGCGGAGGAAAACTTTGACTATTCCACCCGCTCCTGGCGGGAGCATCCCTATTTCCGGGAAAATGCCGCCACGGAGTGCTATGATATGATCTCGGGGGCATTTGACCGTTTTATGACGGATAAGGGATATATCCACGACGGCCGGCATTTCATTTGCCGGGCAGAAAAGGAAGAGACCATCGCGCTGTTCAGTCACGGTGGCTCCGGTGCCTGTGTCCTTGCACACCTGCTGTCCCTGCCCTTCCCCTATGTGGCCGCTGTCATGCCCTATGATTTCACCTCCGTCATCATCCTGAACTTCCCCTTCAGCCCCGGCAGCCATGTCTTCCCCAGAGTGGAACTGTTCAATGACACGGCACATATTCACGCCCCTGCCGGACCTCAGTTTCAGCAGAAACCAGACTGAAATCAGGTTCTGTAAAACCGTATGTGGAGTCCATCCTCCTCCATGCTTCCTTCCCCGGTCCATTCTCTTTCCTGCAGGAACCTGCGGAGGTCCGGATGGTCCGTCATAAAACGGGGCTTCGTCCGGAAGGGCATGGGGACAACCCAGTCCGACCAGCCCTCGTTTTCCACAAAGATCCGGCATGTTCCCTCCCCGTATGGCTGGCGCAGCCTGCCCCGGAGCATATACCGCGCGGACATGTGCCGAATGCCTGCCGCATTCACGATCTGCGTGTCCACCCCTCCGTCCTCCACCACACCCTCCAGGAGCGGCCCGGAAACAGTGCCGGAGAAAGGAATCATGGTCACGCTTCCCTCACAGCCCATGTCCAGTTCCAGAGCAGGACGCGTCAGAACATGAACATCCATCAGAGCCGGGAAAAGACGGTGCTTGAGAAGAAAGTACCGCTCCTTTTTCTCGGCTTTCCTGAAATGAACTGCCCGGAACTGCTCCGGGCAGTTCTCATATGACAGAATCCTGTCCCCGAACTGTTCGCTGGTCAGATCAAAGACACAGAGACTTCCGTCCGCTCTGGGCACTTCGTTGAAACAGTGAATACTCCCGTCCTCCAGTTCCACGCCCCGGACCCTGCCCCCGAACAGATCCTGAACCAGGAATGCCGTGATGGAGCACTGTCCCCAGGTGGGATGATGCAGGGACCACGTGTCCCGCATCCTCGGTGCGCAGGTTTCGGCACACCAGCAGTTCATCAGAGCCTCATACAGTTCCTGCGGAGTACGTATGCCGCATCCATTTTCTCTTGCGGTCACATCTGCCCAGGCGCTGCCATAAAATCCAGCTTTCATTTTCATTCCCTCCCTCGCTTCTTTCTGACTATAACAGATGCCGTATCCACGTGCAATGCCGTTCCAATTCCCGGCAATCTGTGATAAGATGGCCGGGGCAGTGCCCATCATCAATTGAGCAGGAGTATGCCATGATTACAGTCAGCAACGTTTCCCTGACCTTCGGCGGTCAGAAACTCTTCTCAGGCGCAGACCTGAAATTTCTGCCCGGCAACTGCTACGGCATCATCGGTGCCAACGGCGCCGGCAAATCCACCTTTCTGAAAATCCTTTCCGGCGAGCTGGAACCCACTACGGGAACGATCACCATTCCGGCCAATGAGCGCATGTCCACGCTGAAGCAGGACCAGTTTGCCTACGACGCCTTTCCCGTGCTGGATACTGTCATCATGGGTAACCAGAGACTGTACGACATTATGAAGGAAAAGGACGCGCTGTACATGAAGCCGGACTTTTCCGACGCGGACGGGGAAAAGGCAGCCGAACTGGAAGGCGAATTCGCGGAAATGGACGGCTGGAACGCTGAAAGTGATGCGGCCTCCCTCCTCACAGGGCTCGGCATTCCCGCCACCCTGCATGCCATGCCCATGGCGGACCTCACCGGCGGTGACAAATTCAAGGTCCTTCTGGCTCAGGCTCTTTTCGGACGCCCGGACATCCTGCTTCTGGACGAGCCGACCAACAACCTGGATAACCGTTCGGTAAGCTGGCTGGAAGACTTCCTCATGGAATTCACGGGCACACTGATCGTGGTCAGCCATGACCGCTGGTTCCTGAACAACATCTGTACCCACATCGTGGACATTGACTACAATCAGGTGCGGATGTACGTAGGCAACTATGATTTCTGGTATGAGTCCTCCAAGATGATGCAGAGCCTCATGAACGACCAGAAAAAACGCCGTGAGGACAAGATCCGCGAACTGCAGGCCTTCATTCAGCGTTTCTCCTCCAATAAATCCAAGGCCAAACAGGCCACATCGCGCCGTAAACTCCTCACCGAGCTCACCATGGAGCAGATGCCCGCCTCATCCCGCCGTTATCCCTGGGTATGCTTCACCCCCGACAGGGAAGCCGGCAAGGATATCCTGAGCGTCACTGACCTGAACTACAGTCAGGACGGGATCCAGCTTCTGAAGGATGTGTCCTTCATTGTCACCAAGGGGCAGAAAATCGCCCTGGTGGGCAATGAACAGGCTGCCACCGCTCTGTTCAGGATTCTGACGGAGGAGATCCAGCCGGATTCGGGTTCCTTCAAGTGGGGCGTCACGATCTCCACCAGTTATTTCCCCAAGGACAACAGTTCTTTCTTTGACGGCTGCAACCTGACCATGATGGAGTGGTTCGCCCAGTATTCTCCCGAACAGCTTGAGACGTACATGCGGGGTTTCCTGGGGAGGATGCTCTTCTCCGGTGACGATGTATACAAGCCGGTGTCCGTGCTCTCCGGCGGCGAAAAAGTACGTGTCATGCTCTCCCGCATGATGCTTTCCGGCGCCAACTTCCTGATGCTGGATCAGCCCACCAATCACCTGGACCTGGAGTCCATCACCGCCGTCAACAATGCCCTGATCAACTTCCCGGGCAATGTGATCTTCACCTCTCAGGACCACCAGTTCGTCAGCACTGTAGCGGACCGGATTCTGGAGCTCCACGCAGACGGCACCATGACTGACTATTACTGCGGATATGAGGATTACCTGGTCAAAACGGGCCAGTAATGTATTCTGCGTCTTTCCGGGACAGAGACCGCATCCTGCGTCTCTGTCCCTTTTCATGTTCTGTCCCGGAGGAAAGGCATCTCTTCAGGCAGAATGCCTCCATCCGGGATGCTGCCCTGAACAGAGTCTTTCAGGACAGACCAGTTCATCACCTGCCCGTGGGCGGGTGCCTCACATTCTCCTCTGCGCCTTCACATTTCTTGACATGCCTGCACTGTGTCGATAAGATGCAGAAGACTCACGCTTTCCGGTTCTGATGAATCAACAACCATCCGGCATTTTCCCCGCAAAGGAGGTCTTCCCTTGATTGCCTTCTTCCGCAGATGCACAACGGCCATCCTGTTCCTGTGTGTCCTTTTCGTATGCCTTTTGTCCCTGGGAGAAGCCGTGTCCGTTCCCTCATTCCGGGTTGCCTGGACAGCGCAGGACGGCAGTGAAAGATCGGTCCCCCTGAGCCCTCTGGAGGGAAACACGCATGTCCTCTGGGGATATCTTCCGGAAGAAGCTCCTTTTCAGAATCTGACCCTGTTAATTGACGCGGGCAATGAGGAAGAACAGTATTCGGTTCCCAGCGGCAGCATCATATCCGCCATGAACATGGGTGAGGTGATTCAGCCGGATATGACACTTCAGATCAGTGCCTTTTCATCCACCGGCGAGCCATCTGCGGTCTACACGCTCTGCTTTTCCACGTCCCCGGCTCCCATTCTTTCGCCGGCTGCGGTCACGGTCCGGTGGCTCGCCGGAGACACAGAGGTTTTCCAGTACCAGGAAACTCTTCAGCCCGGTGAAACGCGGGTTTTCATGCCGGAAGGTCCGGATCCCGCAGAGTACGAAATCCCTTCCCAGGATCCCGTCACAGTGACCGTTTCTCCCCTGGGCATACCGAACCGCGACACCATCGTGTTTTATTGTGCACCCCGTCCTGTGTCGATTCCGGTTCTGCTGGTCACCCAGAGCGGTGAAACGCTCAGAACCGACAGTCTGACCCTGCGCGCCGGAGAGGAACGAATGATTGACGCGCCGGAACTTCCCGGCTATGTATGCGTTTCCGAATCTCCCCTTCCCGCAGCTTCATCCAAGGAAGCGCTGCGCTTTGTCTACCGGTCCACGCAGCCCGTCCAGATCACGGTTCTGTACCGCCTGGGGAATACCGTCCTTCACACGGAAACGCTTTCACTTCAGCGCGGAAGCGAAAATCAGATCCAGGCAGACCCCGATATTGTCGGGTCACACCTTCTGCGTGGAGAAAATGAATATACCGTCCATGTTTCCGAGGACGGGATTGCGGATATCAGCGAGTGTGTATTTGATCTGTATGATCCGGAGCCTGCTCAGGTGGATTTCTTCTGCCGTCTTGAAAGTGACGGGACTCTCCTGAAACAGTGGACAGAAACGCTGATGCCCTCTTCGGAATACCATTTTCAGGCTCCTGATATTCCCGGCTGCACCATTGTGTCCGATTCGGCTGTAAGTATTGCCGTTTCTCCGGAAGGTCTGCCCTCCATGCCTTCCGTCACTTTTCAGTATGACCGTCTACCCTCTTCGTTTTCTGTTCTCTGTCAGACCCCGGACGGCGCGGTTCTGTGGGAAGAATCTCTTTCCTTTACGGATGTCTCCTTTCCTGTGTCCGCCCCGGTTCT
The DNA here is from genome assembly GCA_902774025.1 of uncultured Eubacteriales bacterium. Lineage (GTDB taxonomy): Bacteria > Bacillota > Clostridia > Christensenellales > Aristaeellaceae > UBA2943. The sequence continues at coordinate 339 of CACYGY010000104.1, read as the reverse complement.
GGATGGTTATCTTCTCGTTTCTCCCACTGAATCAGTTCCTGTGAAGAGAACAGACGACGGTTCCGCTGCTCCGAATCCCGTAGTATTCATCTATGAGCCCATCCCTGCAGCCACTCCCCAGCCTGTCCAGGTCCGCATTCTCTGCAAGGCCGGAGAAGAGATCCTCTCTGAAGACACCGTCACTCTGGAAGCCGGCCAGTCCCTGGATTACACGGCTCCTTCCCTGGAAGGATATATCCTTTCTGGCCCGGCCGCGGTGAATATCTCCTGTTCTCCTGAGGGCATTGTTTCCCAGAATTCCGTGATTTTCACCTATGAGCCCATCCCTGCGGCCACTCC
>CACYGY010000103.1 GCA_902774025.1 uncultured Eubacteriales bacterium | reverse complement strand
AAAACGGTTTGATCATAAAAGCCGATGTTCCCTGATCCTTCAGACTCATGTCGAAAGATTCTCTGATCACTCTCCGGTCTTCCGGATCATCCCGGGCACGGGGCAGAAAAGAAACCTGTCGCCGAAAAGGTTGTCCCTGTATGATTACAATTGTTCGGCAAGTTTCTGCTGTTCTTCCTGTGGAATCTCCAGAATATCCATCGCCTGCATGGCGGTCAGTTTCAGTTTTCTAATCAGGTTTCTGATGTCTTCAAGCCGTGCTTTTTCCAGACCTTCTTCCCGGCCTTTTTCCAGGCCTTCCGCCATCGTTTCGGTTTCATTGTATTCCGTTAACAGCATCTTTTTCACCCCCACCCGGTTGGCCTGCAGAAACGGCCTGATCATAAAATCATCAGGCATCTCATCCAGTGCTTTGTCAATCGCCATCTCAATTTCCATACTCTCCCGGTTTCTGCGGATTTCTGCTACAGTCCAGGTGTATTCCTCCAGTGGTTTGCACCTGTTTACCATTGCCTGATTATATCCGGGATTGATGTTGATCATCCGCACCTGAACCTGAATATCTGATTCATCCCGTTTTTCCGCCGGGAACGCATCGGACAGACGAAGCATCATCACTTCCGGCTTGTCCGTCTGCCCGTTGTAGAATGTCACCAGTTTGGGAACGGGCAGCGGAATCAGTTTGGACCCGTACTTGTTCTTTTTCTGCAATGTCACCAGCGTCTCATAGATGTTGCTGGTATACTGCATCAGCCGCAGAGGCATGTTCGGGTTAAAGGACGATTGATGCTCATACAGATCAAGCTCATCCATGATGAGTAGCGCCACATCATGATCAGATTCGGATCCGTGTAAGAGGTTCCGCTGACTGCGTTATACAGGCTCAGCGTCCAGTCCTTATGTTCCTCTGATCCGAAAATAAAACAAAACAACCTGTCACGATACTCTTCGGTCGCAACTGCCAATCTGATCATCTCCTGTCGTTCGCTGACCTGTATGATTACATTCGATATGCATTGCTCAATTCCTTCTCCCGGTCTGCATTCAGGATCCATGTCAGCAGGCTCCGGTTTTCACCAGTCATATTTCACACACGTTCCCTGTCGGAAAGATGTGAACCGCATCCTCATCTGAAAGATTCAAATCCCCCAGAGCCCCCGGAAGCAGTCCTGCCTTGGGGCATGGACAGGAAGTTCGGTATTCCTCCCTGATTCTGAGTTTCGCCATGCAGCCCTTCTCCACTTAACAATGAAGACAGCCCTGGCTGAGCCGTTCCATGCGGGTTTTCGTGCTCCAATCCATGATACCCGCATCCTGCTTTATGAATCGATGCAGCCAGATCATATTCCCGCGGAACTCAGCATGATATCCCCGACCTCAGAAAATCGTTCCTCGTTACCTGCCTGAACAGCACCGAAGCGGATACAAGCCCAACAATCCGGAGCGTGGAACGAATTGCGCTTGTATATGGAGCAAACTCAAAGTATGAAGCTGTCAGGAACATGACAAAAGGCCAGAAAACCTTATTCGAAAAATACGGCATGGATCAGGACGACCTCGAACAAATCAGCAGAGAGTTTCATTCCGGAAATCGAACTGATTCAAAGAATCCAGACAATACATCCACAGAGGAAATCGCCAATCATCCAGGAGAATTCTCACATACGTGGTCTTACTGCTTCCACCCCTTCGGATAAACCAGCTGTCACAGGGGCGTTAAAGAATGATTCTCTGTCCGGGCCACACAGATCAAAGGTTGGAAGACCAATGGGAAAGGCGGCTTTGATAAAGGCAAAAACGTGGCTCCCACAGGAAAGCGACAATTCCCGTTTTTCTGGAAATCAGCGTCGGGGTGATTGTCATCTGCGATGCACCTGTGACACACAGAAAAGCCAGTAAACATCTGCAATTTCCGATGTTCACTGGCTTTTTTACCGAAACTTCCGCTGAGTTGCTTCTGTGACAATCCCTATTTCTTTCGCCGGATCGTTCCCTTCACATCCTTTTCAATCTCGGAGTACAGCCTGTCAACCTCACTTTCCGTGTAATCATGAGCCTGATAGGATTCGGAAAATCTGATCCGGATACTCGCGAGCCGCCCGGCCAGTCTTCTCTCCCGGCGAAGGTCGGCTCCTGTCAGAAAGATATAGTCGCACAGGGTTTCTCCCAGAAACCAAAAGAGAATAAAGAACAGCTCCCGCGGCAATTCCGTCAGTGGCTTCGTAAGCCACAACGCAATCCCGGAAAGGAACAGGCCGATCATCATGAACAGGAAGATCCGCATATGCCGTTTCTCTTGCATTTCCACCATGCCGAGATCATAGGCAAAATCGTCCTGGATGACCAGTTCAATGGTCTCTTTTTCTTCCTGTGACAGGCTGTTCCCGGTAATGTTCAGCACCAGCGGACACTCGGCCGGCGTCACATCAGCGCACTCTTTGAGGTAATCATAAAAATCCGTGTTCAGAGACTCATAGCCTTTCACGCTGTACGGACTGATCACATCGAAGTAGTCGGAAACATGACAGGGAATGGTGGCGATTCCGTTCCTGACATAATCGCGCTTGATCCGATACTCAAGATGTCCCTTTCTCCGTCCGAATAATCTGGCAGTATTACGTCTGCGCATCGTGCTTTTCTCCGTTGATTCTCTCAGAGGTTCCCCGGGCAGAGCGGACCACGGCGGGCTGCCCGGAGGACGCCCACTCCCGGGAAGTCAGAAGACTGTGTGTTGTTACTGCGGAGCCTGCTCTGTGCTGCCGATCCCCCTTGTCTCATACGCAGCCAGTTCCTCCGCTGTCAGTTTGACGAAAACCGCGGGCTCTTCTTCATCACTGCCCACAGTGATCCACAGAAGCGTACCGTCCGAGTAGGTGTATTTCTGGGGCGTGCGCCTTCACCGGAGGTCTGCATGGTCGTATCGTCGTACCGGACGGATTCCACGGCGCCGAGCATGTCAAAGACACCGGTGCCGTCATCATAGAGGATCAGATTCGCGGGGACGCCAATTTCCTCCATCCCGACCCATTTATAGACGCCGGCCAGGCCGCCGTGATCATCAGGCCAGGGCGAAGGATTCCCCCCTGTCTTTTCCTTCCCCGTCCCCTGTCACACTTCCGACCCCGAGCGCTTCATAGGCTGAGCGCTCTTCCCCGGTCAGTCTGACAAAGACCGAAGAATGCTCTCCCGTCTCGTCCGCGTGGGTCCAGATGATCCTGTCACCTGCACAGGTGTACTTCTGAGGAACGGTGCCTTCGTCTGCGACCTGCATCGTTTCGTCCTCGTAAAAGACACCTCTCACCGTACCTGTGCCGACCATATCCATGGAGCCGGTCCCGTCGTCCCAGAGAATCAGATAGGCCAGGATACCTTCATCTTCCAGTTCGACCCACTTGTAGATGCCGGCCAGACCGTTATCCGCAGGCAGGGCCACCTTCACCTCTCCGGCTTCGCCTCCTGCCTTCTCTGCCGGCGTCTCAGACACGGCCGCAGTTTCCTGAAGCGTACCTGCGACGGACGGGGGAAACAGGGTCCGATGCCTGCACTGTTCCGCCGAAAAAGGCACACAGGAGCATCGTCAGCACCAGAGACAGGGCCGCAGACTTCATCTGTTTTCTCATCCTTTATTTCCTCCCTGTTGTTCCGGGATTTCCCGGTTTCTCCCGGTGATGACGAACGCGCTGACAGCCCCCGCCCGGAGAACCCTGTCAGTTCACCTTTTCCCCGCCGAAATACACCTCTTTCGGCTTGTTATGGCTGAAGCCTTCGCACTTCGCAGTCAGCAGGTTGTTGTCGAACACCAGATAATCGGCGTCCTTGCCCACAGAAATGGAGCCCTTTTTCTCCTCAATGCCAAGCTGTCTTGCACCGTTGATCGTGAATCCAAGCAGCATCTCTTCAATCCCCATTCTCTCACCCGAAGGAGGGAATGCAGTATCTGTTCTTGTCTCCTCGGCAGCCCTGGTCATCTCACAGGTATGGCGTGTCATTCCGATTTCCATGCCCAGATACGGATTCCACGTCGAAAAATCACCGTAGGCGACATCATCGCTTGACCAGGCAACGAGTGCTCCGCTGTCCCAGAGGGTCTTGCTGCGGAACATGGAAGAAGCACGTTTCCCGCCAAGCCTTTCGGCCCAGAAGGCACGGGGATTTCCGCCGATCACGCCGCTGTGCCATGCGGGCGTGAAATTTGCAGTCACGTTAAGATCGGCAAAACGCTTCAGGTCCGCGTCATCCTGAATCCACAGGTGGGCACAGGTCACCCTGACACGGAAGCGGGACCCGAGCCGCCTTCTGGCCATCTCCACACCGTCCAGCACCACACGGGACGAAAGCTCACCCACGGTATGCACATGAAGGTCCAGTCCCGCCCTGTTGAGTTCATCAAGAATCTCCGCGATTTCCTCCGCCTTCAGGGCTGTTGCCCCCGACATGCCGGTATCCTCGTAGGGGGTGACCATTGCCGCGGTTTCGATCTTCATGGTACCGTCCATGAAAATCTTCAGCGTGTGGATTTTCAGATGCCCGGTGTCAAATTCACGGCTGAAGCGCTTCGTCTCCTCTATGGCTTCCTTCACTTTTGCCCGACGGGTCAGAACATAGCAACCGTCCACATAAACCGGCAGCCTTCCCTTTCTGTCCAGGTCGCGCAGATGTGCATAGATGCGCTCATGCACGTCATTATGCTCCGGAAAGCCGGCGTCAAAAACAGAACTTACACCGTATTCCCTGCAAAAATCAATCCAGCGCGTGACCGCCGCTGCAATCTGCTCATCCGTCAGATGCGCCCTGACAAAGTCAAAAACGAAAGGCCATCCCGCGGATTCGTATGCATTGCCCGTCAGGTGACCGTCCTTTCGCACATAATAGGCAAGCCCGGGTGCCGGATCGGGTGTGTCGTCGATTATACCATGCTTCTCAAGAATCTTCGAGTTTACCCAGACGCTGTGTACCTCGGATTCCAGGATCTGAAGTTCATGATCCGGACAGATGGCGTCCAGCTCCTCCCTGACGAAATCCTCTCCCTTCAGCCTTGCCCGCTCAAGCATGAATCTGTATCGCTCCTGTCCGGGATGATTCCGGATGTACTTCTCCATGAAGTCCATCGCTTCCCTTTTGCCTGAGCACTCAATCTCTTCCCCGTAATCCACATACTCAAAGCCGACGCCCGTGGTGATATGGACATGACTGTCGATGATCCCCGGCATGATGAATTTCCCCTGAAGGTCGCTGACCTCGCCCTCAAAACCCGAAAGACCGGCCTCGCCGCCCACATAGACGAATCTGCCGTCCTTCACCGCAAAGGAGGTCGCCAGGGGATTGCCGGGATCGGATGTGAAAATTCTTGCGTTTTTGATAATCCTGTCTGCTTTCATACTGCTTCTCCTGTCAGAATTCCCCGGCGCTCCCCGCAGGCAGTGGGGGAGCGCCGGGGAATTCATTCCGTCTTTCAGTTCACCTTTCTGCCGCGGAAATACACTTCCCGCGGCCTGTTATGACTGAAGCCCTCGTGCTCAGAGGTCAGCAGGTCGTTGTCGAACACCAGGAAATCCGCGTCCTTTCCGACCTCGATGGAGCCCTTGGCAGCCTCGATGCCCAGCTGTTTTGCGCCGTTGATGGTATATCCGAGGATCATCTCCTCAATGCTCATTCTCTCCTCCGCGGGAGGAAGGACCGCATCGGTCCTGTGGTAATCGGCAATGAGCGTTTTTTCGGTCCTCACACGCGTCATCCCCACTTCCATGCCCAGGTAGGGATTCCAGGTCGTCAGGTCTCCATAGGATATGTTGTCGCTGGACCATGCCACGGTCGCACCGCTGTCCCATACGGTTTTGCAGCGGAAGGTTTTCAGGGTGCGTTCCGGACCAAGCCAGGCCCTGGCAATCTCAGGATCGTCGGCATGCCACCAGGGCGTGTAATTCGCATATACGCCGAGCTTTGCAAAACGATCCAGATCCGCATCATCCTGGATCTCCAGATGTGCGCAGGTGACCCGCACACGGAACTGATCCCCCATCTCCTTCCGGGCAAGCTCCACGCCGTCCAGGACCACACGGGACGCGCGCTCACCCACAGTGTGAAGGTGAAGATCCAGACCGGCCTCATTGAGCTGTCTGAGAAGCTCCGCGGTCTCCCGGGCGGATAAGGCAGTGGACCCCGTCGTATGGGTATCCACATAGGGTGTAACCATGGCCGCGGTGTGGATCTTCTGTGTGCCGTCCTGGAAAATCTTCAGGGTGTGGATCTTCAGGTGCTCCGTGCAATAGGTGCTCCGGAAACGTTTGAGTTCCCTCAGGCCTTCCTCTGCCTCCCTGTGGGACGCGATCACATAGCATCCGTCGATATACACAGGCAGCTTTCCCTGCCTGTCCAGCTCGCACAGGCGCCGGTAGACCCGCTCATGGAACTCCGGGAAGCCCGGAATCCCGGCGTCAAAGACCCCCGTCACACCGACGCTTACCGAAAAATCAATCCAGCGCTGAAGCGCCGCGTCGATCTGCTCATCCGTCAGTTCCATTGCGTCATCCAGGATGATGGGAACCTCCGTGGAGCCCTCATACATGTTTCCGGTGACATGCCCGTCTTTCCGCACGTAAAAGGCAAGTCCCGGCACGGGATCCGGCGTGTCATCACTGATTCCGTGTCTTTCAAGGATCCTTGAGTTGACCCAGATGCTGTGGCATTCGGCCTCCTGGATCTGCAGTTCCGCATCCGGGCAGATCGCATCCAGTTCCTCCTTGACGAAATCATCCCCGTTCAGGCATTTTTTCTCCATCATGAACCTGTAGCGCTTCTCACCGGGATGTTTCCGGATGTGGTTTGCCATGATGTCCAGCGCTTCCTGTTTGCCGTCGCACTCAATGCGCATCCCCAGGTCCGCATACTCGAACCCCACCGGCATGGTGACATGGACGTGGCTGTCGATCAGGCCGGGCATGATGAACCTGCCGCCAAGGTCCGTGACATCTCCCTCATACGCCGAAAGCCCCGCCTCGTCGCCCACATAGACAAACTTCCCATCTTTCACAGCAAGCGCGGTCGAGCGTGGATTGTCCCTGTCCGAGGTAAAGATTCTTGCGTTTTTGATGATCCTGTCAGCCTTCATACTGCACTCCTTTCGCTCCTTCCCGGACCAGTCCGCATCAAACGCGAACCGGACGGGGCTGCCGTCAGGCCCTGTAGACTTCCTCGCCGTCCACGATGGTGGCGACGAGTCTGGCTTCGGCGACCTTCTCGATGTCGTCATGCAGGAAGTCGCAGTCATACACGGTCATGTTGGCAATCTTGCCGAACTCGATGGAACCCAGGCGCTGCTCCTGGCGCCATGCACGGGCGACATTCACGGTCAGAGCCCGCAGGGACTGCTCCCGGGTGATGGCTTCCTTAATGTTATGCCGGGTGTCCGCCTCAATGCCGAACATCCTGGGAAGCGCCCGGGTTTCCGCCATGTAAATGCTGTTCGGGATACTGAAGGAGGGAGAAACGGGATAGTCCGAATGGAAGACCGGATACGCGCCCGCGTCAAAGAAGGAGCGGATCGGATAGGACTGGCTTGCCAGTTCCTCGCCGACATACTTGACTTCCATGTCGTAGAAACCCGGAATCGCCGCGGTCCAGAGCGGGGGGACCGCCGGGACGGAGCCGGTGGACGCCATGCGGCGGATATCCTCCTCCGTCACGAAGTGCAGATGCGCCAGCACGTTGCGCTGATCAGGATCCCCGGTGATCTTCTCCGCGTCCTCAATGCAGTCCAGCATGAAGTGGGTCGCGCCGCCGCCCTCGGAATGGACATGCACGGAGAGTCCCTCCCTGTCCGCAGCCGCAATGAGTTCCACCATCTTGTCATGGTCGTTGAACCGTTCATTGCCATGATAGCCGGGCTCGTCCAGGTAATCCTGGTTCTGCCAGGCCGTGTGCGCTTCGGTCACGCCGTCCAGGAACGTCTTGACACCCACCACATGGAAATACTCGCCGCTGTACATGGCACGTTCTCTGGCGATGCGGGCCACCTCCGCCTTCGGGTCCTCGGGATTGTCCGGGCACATCAGGTAGGCATAGGTGCGCAGCTTCAGTCTTCCCTCCTGCTCCAGCTCGTGGAAGGCCTGGACAGCGATGGAATTGGTGACCTCCACACCGGCGTCCGCCACCGCGGTATATCCGTTGGAAAGGGCCATGTCCTGCCAGGCGAGGAGGTAGTCCTTGGCGTTCTGAAGGGTGGTGGGCAGTTTGGGATAAAGCTCAAACACAGGCGCTTCACAGATGTAACCGTCCGGTTCGCCGTTTTCGTCCACGTGCACCAGGTCATAGCCCATTTTCTTCGCGTAGGCCGCGTCAATCCCGGCCCACTCCAGTGCCCTGGTGTTCAGCAGCATGGAATGCCCTCCGCCGGTCTGCATGAACAGCATCTTGTCGGAGCAGATTTCATCCAGATAAGCCCTGGTGACGTATTCGTCGTTCTCAACCCAGCCCGATGCGATGTAGAATGTGCGCTGCGGGTTCTTTTCGATGAAGTCCTTTATGATCTCGCGGTATTTCGCATAGTCGGTCAGGCCGACCTGCGCCAGGTTTGCCTGTCCGATGGCCCGGTCGCCGGCCAGATAGCTGTGGCAGTGGGATTCCAGGAAACCGGGATAGATGAAGTTCCCGCCGTAATCCAGCACCTGAGCATCGGGAGCGGCGAGCTGCCTCGCCTCCTCCGCACTGCCGATGTAGGCGAACACTCCGTCCCTGACCAGGGCTGCCTTCGCCGTCGGGCGTTTGGGGTCCACGGTGATGATGTTGCCGAGAATAAGCGTCTGTTTCATACTGCGGTTCTCCTCTCGATTCTCAATCCTATTGTCCTTCGGGGTTTCCCCGGTGATTCAACAATCCGTTTCCATGGATTTCATTGTACGGAATACGGATGGAATCTCACAAGCGGGGGTTCCAGATTGGCACGTTCTTTTTCTCCTTCTCTTGCTTTCCCCCGCCGCCCGGCTTATCATGACCGCAAACAAGACGGGGGTATGTTGTGTGTATACTCTGTTTGCGGAAACACTGCGAAAGCTGAGGGCGGCCAGAGGACTTTCACAGGCGCAGCTCGGGAAACAGCTCTATGTCTATCGCTCCACCGTTGCCCGCTGGGAAAGCGGCACCCGGCTTCCGGACGCCATCATGATCCCGCAGCTGGCCAAATGCCTCGGTGTTGACGCCAACTCCCTGTTTGATCTCGCGGCGGAGGGCGATGAAAGACCCAAGGTCATCATGGTGGACGACAATGAGGTCATCCTCACCGATGGCGTGTCCGTGCTGGAAGAGGTCATGCCCAACGCCTCGGTCACGGGCTTTATCCGGCCGCAGGACGCCATCGGATACGCGAAGACAAACCGCGTGGCTCTGGCGGTCCTGGATATCGAACTGGGCACAGCCAGCGGGCTTGCGCTCTGCGATCAGCTGTGTGAAATCGATCCCGGAACCTTTGTCGTGTTTCTGACCGCCTACCCCGACTATGCACTGGACGCATGGAAAACCGGAGCCCGCGGCTTCATGCTGAAGCCTCTGACCCCGGAAGATGTAAGGGAGCAGCTGAAAAAGCTGCGCTATCCGTTTTGGATGGGAGGCGCGGACGAGTGAACAGCCTTCTGGATTCCTTTTATAACTTCATAAGCGGCGCGGCGCTGCTGCTTGCCGCACTGGGTCTGTGGTGCACTGCCGTCATGCCCTGTCTTGACCGCTGGAGCAAACGCTTCTTTCTGGGCTTTTTTGCCGTCCTTATGCTCGACTGCCTGTCCGGCGTGGCTGAGATGATCCTGGTCCGGATTCCCGGTCCGGGCGCGGTGTTCCGGCTCCTGCTGGTTCTGGAAGGTCTGTTTCTCACGCCGCTGCTGCCGATGATGACGGCCTATCTGCTGCACTGCTGCGGAGACAGGCCCCGGGAAAGCAGGTTTTTTCACGTTGTGCTCGGCCTCTGGACAGTCGATTTCATCCTGTTCATATCCGCCATGTTTACCGACGCTTTCTGCATTCTCTCCGCCCGGTCCGTAAGCCGGGGGCCCCTGTATCCCCTCCTGCTGCTGCCCATGCCCGCGATCAGTCTGCTCACGCTTGCGGGTGCGATCCGCCGCCGGAAGCAGCTTTCCCGTAAAACCTTCCTCAGTTTTCTCGTTGGCCTCCTGCCGGTGACGCTGACACTGTCCGTGGATCTGTTCCTGGATATCTACCCGCTCGTCCTCATCGGCTACGCCCTTTCCACCGTGTCCATGTTCGTCCTCGTCCTGTCCGATCAGATCCAGCAGGACCTGTGCCGCCAGCGTGAAATCGCCGAGCAGCAGCGGGAGATCGCAGCCCAGCAGCGGGAAATAGCCAATCAGCGCGCCAGTATCATGGTCCTTCAGATGCGGCCCCACTTTATCTGCAATACCCTGACGAGCATCTACTGCCTCTGCAAGCAGGATCCGGTGAAAGCCCGGCAGGTGGTGATGGATTTTACCACCTATTTGCGCAAAAACTTTAGCGCCGTGGCAAGCGCCGCGCCCATCCCGTTTTCCTCGGAACTGGATCACACCCGCGCATACCTTGCCGTGGAACAAGCCCAGCATACCGGAAGCCTGCTGGTGGAGTACGACACCCCGCACACCTTCTTCCGCATTCCGCCGCTGACCCTGCAGCCCATCGTGGAAAACGCCGTCAAGCACGGCATGGATCCCTGTTCCGGGCCGCTGCGCATCTCGATCCGGACACGGCGCACAGATTCCGGAGCCGAAATCCTCGTGGAAGACAACGGCCGCGGCCTTTCCCATGCGGACGACAGTGAGCCGCACATCGCCCTGAAAAATATCCAGCATCGGCTTCAGATGATGTGCGGCGGGAATATGATCATCATGCCCCGGGAAAGCGGCGGTACCGTGGTCAGGCTGACGATTCCTTGACAGTGCATGCACGATCGGGGCATCCCCTTTGCGTATGCGGGAAGGGAAAGGAAGTGTTTGCGGCAAACCGAAGAACCTGTGCTTCAGAACCGGCCTCCTCTTCCATCAAACCACCCGCATCCTCCGCGCCGGGGCGGGTCAGGGGTTGTCTGTCCCATGGAGCGGAAGGAAACCCGCCCTGTGGCTTCATCCATCCTTAACGCCTTTCCCTTTTCGCCCTCTTCCCCCTGTTTCAGGGCTTTCGTCCTCATCAGGCTGTCCGGGGCTTCCTCTGCGCCCGGCCTGAATCTGCCTTCAAAGAGCATCCCGTCCCCGAGGCCAGGCTCCACCGCTCACGGGCTTTGAAATGCGGTTCCCGAGCCCCTGTCCTGACCTTGATGATCTTCCGCGGTTTCTCCTGCAGGGATCGGCGTGCACAGCCGGAATCATTTCCGGAACTGCCGCACGGGATCCCGGATCCGTCCCGCTATCCGCAGACGCCTGCTGTCATGATGCGTCCGCCGCTCTGGGCCGCCTTTCCCGGAACGGCGGACCCCGCTGCCGCAAACGCGATGCGCATGCCGGCATCTGTCATCTGCGTGAACAACCGGTATCCTGTTCAATGCTCCTTCCACGGATTCACCCGTGGTTTCTAACCGCAGAACGCCCGATGCCCGGGGAAAAAATACCCGTCCCGTCCATAAGAGAACCATCATAAAGGAGAAAGGGGTTATACCATGAGCAGAAAAACCATCCTTTCGATGCCGACGCCCTGTTTCTGGTCCGTCATTGCGGCATGCGTCCTGGGGATTATCATCGGTTCCTTCCGGGATTTTGATATCAATGTCGCACTGGCCCACAAAACGGAGATCGGGTCAGTCTTCGCCACCTACGGTTCTTACTTCTCCTATTGCCTGTATCCCGCATCCGGAGCCTGCCTGTACGCGGGACTGAAGAAGAAGGGCGACGGATACCGCCTGCTGGCATGGACATTGCTGATCCTGGGCTGGTTTATGGCGGTATACTATTCCAACAGCTATAACGGAAAAACGGTTCGCGCTCTGTTCGGATACACAGCCGGAGAGTCCTCCGTCATGCTGTCCGTGCTCAGCTGGTTCTTCTGGGCGGTTCTGTACGCATGGGTGCCGTTTGTGGTGATCCGGCTGAGTGACAGCAGTCATCCGGATAAACTGATCGCGGTCGGCGCGGCAATTCTGATCGCAGGCATTGCCGCGGACAACGTGAATCTCTGGCTTAAACAGGCAGCCTCCCGCCCAAGGTACAAGTATCTGATCACACTGGAGGATCCGAAGAGCGAATTCCGCAGCTGGTGGCAGATGATTCCGAACCTGGCAGGCAGCAATGATAACTTTAAAAGCTGGCCCAGCGGCAACATGACCATTGCAAGCATGATGTTTTCATTGCCGATGCTGACCGACGTGATGAAAAAACGCAGCAGCAGAAAGAACGGGACTGCGTTCGCACTGGCCTGCGTGTATGTCCTGATCTACGGCTACAACCGGATCCACATGACCAATCATTTTCTGTCGGATGTTTGTTTCGGAACGCTGATCACATACCTGATCTACGCGCTCATCAGCACTGCGTTTCTGCGCGGCCACAAAAAATAACAGGGAAAAACCGGAGATCAGCGCATCATCCATTGCATCTGTTCCGGTTTCGCGGGAAAAACGAATTTCATCAGGATCATCCGCCTCAAACTGAAGGGCGCAGGGCAGGCTTGTTTCGCGGCACCCGTTTGCAGATTCTCGTTTGCTCCAGGCCCACTGCACGCTCAATCATGGCAGGAAACAGTATCCTGCTTCCTGCCGGTCCTTTGACGGCCTTGTCATCTGAGGATCATTTCTCATCAGAACGCTTTTTTCCTCATCCCTCAATTCTTCGTATCTTTCCCGGATGCTTTTTGAAATCTTCAATTCTGTCTTTTATATTCTCTTTTGCGACCTCATCAGCTTTGTCAAAATCATATCCTGCCTGTTCATGTTTCTCTCCGGCATTGTGGTCAGCGACTT
>CACYGY010000102.1 GCA_902774025.1 uncultured Eubacteriales bacterium | reverse complement strand
GCTGCGCTGCACGCCGCCCTGAACCTGGCCTCTCTGGAAGAAAACAGGGGAAAGGTGATTGTGGCCCTTCTCCCGGACAACGGAGACCGATACTTTTCCACCCCCCTGTTCACCGAGGCATGAACCTTCCTTCCCACAGGCCGCCTGATGTGCGGCCTGTTTTTCTTTTTCCTCTTGATCATTTCGTCCGGGAATCTATAATGGGCCTGTCCGTTTCCGAATGAACCGATTCTGAAAGGAAAGACCTCATGAAGCTTCAGAGACTGACAGAAAAAATCTGGTTCTACCCCTTCGAGGAAGAACGGGACCGTCCGAATCTGGGCTATATCCGCGGGGACCGGTGGAGTCTCGCCGTGGATGCGGGCCATTCCCGGGATCATACCCTGGCCTTCTACCGGGAACTGGAAAATACAGGCCTGCCGCTCCCCGCCCTGACAGTTCTGACCCACTGGCACTGGGATCATACTTTCGGAATGCACAGCGTCCACGGTCTGTGCGCGGCGGAGAAGAGGACGGAGGAGCACCTGCGTCGCTTCCGGGAGCGCTTTGCCCGGGAAGGGCGTGCCTTCTTTCTCGGTCTGGATGAAAGCATCCGTCTGGAATATTCCGAAGACCGGCCTGTGGTGATCACCCTGCCGGACATGACCTTCATGGACAGCATGAGCCTGGATGCGGGCAACTGTCCCGTTCATGTCTTTCACTCACCGGGACCGCATACGGATGATTCCACCCTGATCCATGTGCCCGGGGAAAAAACCCTGTTCCTGGGGGATGCCGCCTGCGGCGTCTTTCCCAACGGTGAAAAGGACGCGCATCTTGCCGGCCTTCTCCGTCACACCCTGTCCCTTTCAGGCGCTGACATCTTTATGGAAGGGCACTGGCACCCCCAGAGTCTTTCGGAAGTGGAGGCGTCCCTTCCGGATGGAATCCCTGAACCCGAACACACACAGGAGGAAAAGTCATGTCCATGACCTGCCGCAGGCTTCTCTCCATTCAGGATATCTCCTGTCTCGGACAGTGTTCTCTCACCGTGGCCCTTCCCATTCTTTCCGCCGCAGGCCATGAAACCTGCATTCTCCCCTCCGCCGTCCTTTCCACCCACACAGGAGGGTTTCAGGGCAACACCTTCCGGGACCTGACGGAGGACATGCCCCTGATCGCAGCGCACTGGCTCCGGGAGAAGATCCGGTTTGACGCCATCTGCACGGGCTATCTGGGGAGTGCCGCACAGATCCGGCACGTTCTGGACATCTTCAGAACCCTGAAGGGGGATCCCTGCGTCACCTTCGTGGATCCGGCCATGGCCGACGGCGGCAGACTGTACCGGGGCTTTGACATGGCTTTCGTGAAGGCCATGAAGGAACTTGTCCTCCAGGCGGACATCATCCTCCCCAACATCACCGAGGCCTGCCTGCTGACGGGAGAGACATACCGGGAGACCTGTGACCCCGCCTTTGTGCACCGCCTGATCCGAAGCCTGAGGGAACAGGGCGCCGGCACCATTGTTCTGACCGGCGTCAGCTATCAGGAAAACCGCACCGGCGTCATGGTCCTTGAAGGAGAAACGGAATTCCTCTATGAGCATCCGCTTCTCCCCAGGCTCTGTCATGGCACGGGAGATATTTTCGCCGCCGCCTTTGCCGGGGCCTGTATGCGGGGAATTCCGGTGAAGGATTCCGCCATCCTCGCCGCTGACTTTACCCTCCGGTGCGTGGAGAGGACCATGAACGATCCGGCACACTGGTACGGCGTCCATTTCGAAGCCGAGCTTCCCCGCTATATCCAAAGCCTTGCCGGATCCGAAAACTGAATGCGCGCAAAAACCCCCGCAGAGGCATGCCCGTCCTTTCACGGCCCGGGCATTCCCCGCGGGGTTCTTTTCTTCCTGACATGTCCGCAGACGAACCGGTATTACTTGTGGCCCTTTTCCAGTCCGTAGCGGGTCACATATTCCTTCAGCTCATCCAGGGTCATCACGGGGCCGATCAGGGTTCCCTGACCCTTGAAAATGCCGATCTCCTCAAAGAATTCAAACTGTTCCTGATTGTCAATGCCCTTGGCGCACACATTCATGTCCAGTGTATCGGCCATATGCTGCACGGCCACAACGGTTTTGCATGCCAGTTCATTCTGGGGAATCTGCGCAGCATAGCTTCTGTCCAGTTCGATCAGGTCAAAATGCACTTTGCACAGAAGGGGCATGTTGGTATGCTTCGTCCCGAAATTGCCCATGACCAGGGATACCCCCAGCTCGTCGTGAACGATATTCAGATTGGCACAGCCCTGCTCATTCAGGTCCTGCAGTTCACTGACCTCAAACTGGAGATGCTTGCTCTGCAGCCCCGTCTCCTGCAGACAGGAACGGACCTGTTCCACAAAATGATCCGACTCCGCGAACTTGGGAAGAATATTCAGGGAAAGGGTAATGTTTGTGTTGGCCTCATCGCTGATGCGCACCGTCTGCCGGACGGCTTCCCACAGGACAGCAATGGAGAACAGCTGCGTCAGAGCGTCATCCTTCTCCACAACCTGCAGAATCGGCCAGGAAGGAAGAAGATTTCCCTCCTGATTTCTGAAATGGGATACAAAGATCTCATAGGTATTGCACGTGTTTTTCCCGAAGGTCCACTTGGGCTGTCCCTGCAGGATCATGTCATTCTGCAGGATCATGTTGGAAATCGCGCCATTTTCCACTTTTCTTTTCCTCCTTGCCGATATGGTCCTGTTTACGAAAGATTCCTGTATTCTGTCTCTTATTTTTCTACACCGCATACTGAATTCCTGCAGAGCCCTGAAAATGAATCGGTCCGCCCTGAAGGCGGACCGATGACGAGGGTTTGTCCTGATCTCAGCCTTTTTCTGCCTGAACCCCTGCCGCGCATCCTTCCCTGAACCCCGGGAGGGGGAATTCCTCAAGGAAGGAGAGGCGATTCACACCCTTCAGATGCGTGTCCAGAAAGGCCGTCACAAAGTGGGCGTTGAGCTGATTCAGATTGCGGCTGTCCCACACGGGATCCGCCCAACGCTTGAAGATCTCCCAGCTTTCGCCCATGGCACAGGCGGGAGCGGGATTGTTCGCCACATTGTGTCCGCACGCCTGGTAGCTCACCAGATACCGGTCGCTGTTTCCGGCTTTTTCCCAGAAAGAGCGCACCCTGTCATATCCCACTGTCCGGTCCGCGGTACCGCAGACAAACAGTGTCGGTGCCGTCAGATCCTGCAGACGGTTCTCATCCAGCCAGAATACCGCCGGCGCAAAGAGAACACCTGCCGTCACATGGGGATCTCCCCGAAAATCTTCCGCTTCCCTGAGATCTTCCGCGATATCCGGATATTCCGTCAAAGCCGCCTCGCTCCACCGGGCACCCAGGGTACGGAGGGCTCCGTAGCCGCCCATGGAAAAGCCGATCAGTCCCACTTTACCCGGATTCAGGATGTCATGGAGCTGTTCGTCTTCCATGAAATCGTCCAGATGGGCAATGACATACCGCTGATCTGCGCTGCGGTGAACCAGAGCACTCTCCAGGGAGCCCTCCTTCAGGAAGTCCTCATACGTATTGTCCGTGTGTCCGATGGCCACCGCCACATACCCCTTGGAGGCCAGGTTTTCACACAGATTGCTCAGAAGCATTCTTGAGCCCGGATATCCGTGGCTGACAACTACGGCAGGAAAGGCTGACCGGAGCGGTTCCGCGTCTCTTTCTCCCCTGCCCGGATAGGTAAAGGCCTGCAGATTGCCCAGGTCAGCACGGCCCATGTAGTCCGTGTACTCCACGTCCTCCCGGCTTGAAACAGCGGGATAGAAAATACTGAGCTTCAGTGCCCGTCCCGCCCGGCCTTTTTCCAGACCGTTTTTCCCTTTCCGGATGACCAGCCGGTCCGGATCCGTCCAGGTCCGCTCCGTAAACCCGACTGCCAGGCTGCCCCGTCCCGCAAGTTCCGGTCCGCCGGGCAGTGCGTCTCCCCAGACGGTTCCCTCAGGTCTGTGCATTCCATAACCCCCATTCTCACGTCTGTTTTCCTTCTCAGTGGCGTTTCCCGGATTCGTTCTGTCTCAGGACGGAAACACAAGGCGCAGGACCAGAAAGAAATCCAGCCCCAGGCATCCCACCAGCAGCAGCGTGTTGACCGCACCGTCCGCCCGGCACAGACCCATGCAGCACCCTCCGGGAAAAGGATACAGCAGGGATTCAGGCTTTCTGTTCAGCGCGTCCAGCAGCAGATGGGAAAGACCGCCGGCCGCAAAGGGAAGTGCCAGGGGCGGCAGGATGAGATACATGGCCCCGGCGCAGGCACCCACAAAAAAGAAGGAATGCGTCAGGGTTCTGTGAGGCGTGCGCCGTCCCCAGAGCACCATGAACGCCACCAGAAAGGCACCCAGTACCGGCGTTCCCCGGAGCCGCTGCCAGAGGAGGGAAAGATAACCGGTTTTCAGATAAAGGTCCAGGACCACGCCGGCAATGGCCAGAAACAGCACCATCAGCCAGGCAATCAGGATCTCCTTCCCATGACGACTCCTGCGTATGTCCACGTCCGGCAGAAGGCCGCCCAGGGCACCCATTGTCACCGGAATCACACAGGAGGCGGGATTCTCCGGCCGGACAGCCAGCAGGGCAGCGGTGATCCCCGCCCATACATGCGTGTTGCCCATCATAGGCTGGCCTGTCCCCCTCCTCTCATGACCTGCAGTAAAAACACAGTCTTTCCGTGACTCTTTCCATGTCCTCCCCGGTGCCCACCGTAACCCGAAGATAGGGCCGCAGTCTGGGGGAGGAAAAATAGCGTACCAGAATGCCCTCCTCCCGGAGCTTTTTCTGGATATCCAGGGCGTCCTCCGGATGCGCCTTCACCAGCAGAAAGTTGGTCTGACTGTCAAGCACGGTGATACCGTTTTCCCTCAGCACCCGGATGGACCTGTCCCGGGTCGCGCAGATCCGCTTCAGGCATGACTGTGTGTAGGCCTCGTCCCTCACCGCCGCCTCAGCCCCCGCCTGCGCCAGACGGTCAAGGGGATAGGAGTTGAAGGAATCCCGCACCTTCTGAAGGGAGGCAATCAGTCCGGGAGCGCCCAGGGCATACCCTGCCCGGAGGCCGGCAAGACTGTGGGACTTGGAAAAGGTGCGGACGATGAGAAGATTGTCACAGGTTTTCAAAAAGCGCAGAGCGTTGTCACAGGCAAACTCAGCGTACGCCTCATCCACAAGCACGACATTTCCCCGGGACGCAGCGTGCCGGAGAATCCGCTCAATCTGGTCCTCCGGCAGCAGAAGACTGGTGGGGGCATTGGGATTGGCCAGGACCACCGGTCCGTCCCGGAGAAGTTCCTCCACGGGAACCGTAAAGTCATCCCTGATCCGTGCGCGCTGAAGATCCACGCCGAAAAGGTCGGCATATACGGGATAGAAGGAGTAGGTCAGGTCCAGACTGTAGGTCCGTCTGCGGGCAAAAAAGGCCGCAAAGGCAAAAGCCAGGACTTCGTCGGAACCGTTTCCGCAGAAAACCTCATCCCTTGTCAGACCATACCGCTGCGCCAGCGCATCCCGCAGTCCGTCCGCATTCATGTCCGGATACAGACGCAGCTTTCCGGCCTCCCCCGCAATGGCCTTTCTCACATTTTCCGAAGGCGGGTAAGGGTTCTCGTTGGTGTTCAGCTTGATCAGGCCCGGAACCTTCGGCTGCTCACCGGGTGTGTAGGGCACCAGGGAACGGGCCAGTTCACTTTCGTACATGATTACACCCTCCGCACGGGCACACCGTGCTCAGCCAGATAATCCTTCAGCTCCGGTATGGGCAGGATGCGGTCGTGAAACAATGTGGCCGCCAGGGCCGCATCCGCCCTGCCCCCGGTAAGCACATCCAGAAAATGCCTTTTCTCCCCGGCCCCGCCGCTGGCAATGACAGGCACCGGTACGATATCCGCAATCCTTCGGGTCACATCCAGTGCATATCCCTGCCTGGCGCCGTCCGCATCCATACTGGTCAGAAGGATTTCCCCGGCTCCCCGCCGGACACCTTCCTCTGCCCATTTCAGGGCATCCATCCCCGTGTTGATGCGTCCACCGTTAATGTATACATCCCAGCCGCCTTCCCGGGCCTTGACGTCCATGGCCAGCACCACGCACTGGCTGCCGAAGCGCAGGGCGGCTTCCGTAATCAACTCCGGCGTGCGCACCGCAGGAGAGTTAATGCTGACCTTGTCCGCTCCCAAGCGCAGAAGCGACCGGATGATTTCCAGGTCCCCGATGCCGCCGCCCACCGTAAAGGGGATGAACACCTGCTCTGCCACGCGGCTGACCACGTCCATCATGGTTTTCCGCCCTTCATGACTGGCATTGATGTCCAGCAGCACCAGTTCATCCGCGCCTTCATCATTGTAGCGCCTGGCTGCCTCCACCGGATCCCCGGCGTCCCGGATTCCCAGGAACTGTACGCCCTTCACCACCCGGCCGTCGCGGATATCCAGGCATGGAATGATGCGTCTGTTCAGCATATGTCCTCCCCCTTCCATGCCACAAAGCGCCGAAGCATTTCCAGTCCTTCCCTGCCGCTTTTTTCCGGATGAAACTGGGCCGCCACCACATTTCCCTTCTGGCACACCGCCGTAAAGACCTCTCCGTACCAGCAGGTGGCCCGGGTATACGCATTGACTTCCGGAGCGCAGTAGGAATGCACGAAATAGACGTCGGGATGCTTTCCGCCGGAAAAAAGAGCGCAGGGACGGGTATCCAGCGTATTCCAGCCCATGTGCGGGATCTTCAGGCCGGGCGCCTGAATCCGTTCGATTCTGCCGGGAAACAGGCCCAGTCCCTGATGGCAGCCGTTCTCCATGCTCTCCTCGAACATCATCTGCATACCCAGGCAGATTCCCAGAAGCGGCCTTCCATCCCGGGCACACTCCATGACAGCTTCCCGCAGCCCGGATGAATTCAGCCTGTCCATGGCCTGCTTAAAGGCACCGACCCCGGGAAGAATCACATGATCACAGGACCGGAGCGTCTCCGGATTCTGCGTCACGACAGCCTCCTCTCCCAGATACTCCAGAGCCTTCTGCGCACTCCGTAAATTTCCCACGCCGTAATCCACAATCCCTGTCATTGCCCTGCCTCCTGTATGGCATAAAGGCTGCCGGTAACCCGACAGCCCATTTGTCACCGGTAAATCATTTCCGAACGTTTCGGTCCATTGGACACCATATGCACCGGAACCTGACACACGGATTCCACATATTCCACATACCGCCTGCAGTTCTCCGGAAGATCCTCGTACCGCTTCAGGCCGCGGATGTCGCTCTTCCATCCGGGCAGCGTCTCAAGAATCGGCTTGCAGTGCATGAGCACAGGCGTGGCGGGGAAATCCTCCAGCCGCTTTCCGTCTTCTGTCTCATAGGCGACACAGACCGGAATCTCATCCAGATAGCCCAGCACGTCCAGATTGGTCAGAACCACTTCCGTGGCTCCCTGTACCATGACGCCGTAGCGGGTTGCCACCGCGTCAAACCAGCCCACGGACCTGGGGCGCCCGGTGGTCGCACCGTACTCGCCTCTGTCCCCTCCCCGCCGGCGCAGCTCTTCCGCCGCTTCTCCGAAAATCTCACTTACGAAGGGACCGGCGCCCACCGCGCTGGAGTAGGCCTTTGTCACGGCATAGATCTTCTTCAGGCTTGTGGGGGGAATGCCCGCGCCCACACAGCCAAAGCCTGCCAGGGGAGAGGAAGATGTGGTATAGGGATAGATACCGTGATCCGGATCCCTCAGCGTACCCAGCTGGCCCTCCAGAAGGATGGTCCTGCCGGCCCTGTCCATCTCATGAAGGAACCGGGTGGTATCGCAGACCATGGGACGGATCCTTTCCGCCTGCTTCAGGAGCATTTCCAGCATGTCCTCTGCCTTCAGCGGTTCCTGATGATACAGATATTCCATCAGACAGTTCTTCCGATCCAGCAGAAGCCCCAGCCGCTCCCTGAGCATATCCTCATCGTAAAGCTCGCATACCTGAAGACCGATCTTGGCATACTTGTCCGCATAGAAGGGGGCGATACCGGACCGGGTGGAACCGAAAGACTTATGACCCAGCCGTTCCTCCTCCAGCCTGTCCTGATCCACATGCAGGGGCAGCAGTACCTGACAGCGGTCTGAAATCTTCAGCTGAGGCTCGGGGACACCCGCCGCCTCCAGGCTTTCCAGTTCCCGCATCAGCGCGTCAATATTGAGTGCCACCCCGGGACCAATGAGATTCACCACATTCTGATGAAAAACCCCGGAAGGGAGCAGATGCAGAGAAAAACGGCCAAAGTCGTTAATTATGGTATGCCCGGCATTGGCACCGCCCTGAAAGCGGACAACCACATCACTCTGCTCGGCCAGAAGATCCGTAACCTTGCCTTTTCCCTCATCGCCCCAGTTGGCGCCTACGACTGCCTGTACCATGCAAACCTCCTGTTTTGTTTCCTCTTTGTTCTTCGCTGTTATGAACGGAAACAACCATGATCATTATAGCCTGATCCGTATGGGATGGCAAGCAATGTCCATACGTTTCTGGGACTGGCGGATCAATTGTTCGTGTTTCAGGCTTCCCTGCCTTCACCGTGATCCCCCTGTCCGCATATCCTGAAAGGAAAATCTCAGAACCCATCCTGCGAATGCTGATCTTCCCCTCTCCGTCCATTGTCCTGAACGCTCCTCCGTCCTGTGTCCCGTTCATCTTCCCTTCATTCTCCGTCTGTGCTACACTCCGACAGGTACAGCCCCGCCGCATCCCCGTTCTGTCCCGTGTTCTGTTTTTCAGGAGGTGGAATCATGGACCAGATTTCCATGTTTGATGTTCCGGAAACGACACCCGGTGATGTTTCCGGCCCTCTGGCCAGCCGGATCCGTCCCAGAAACCTGGATGAATATGTGGGGCAGAGGCATCTGGTCGCTCCCGGAGCCATGCTCCGCCAGCTGATTGAGCGGGACAGTCTGTCCTCCATGATCTTCTGGGGACCGCCCGGCGTCGGAAAAACCACGCTGGCCCGGATCATTGCCGGACATACCCACGCAGAGTTCGTGGAGTTTTCCGCTGTCACCTCCGGCATCCGTGAAGTCCGGGAGGTAATGAACCGTGCAGAGGAAAACCGGCGTCTTGGCCGCCGCACGGTGCTCTTTACGGATGAAATCCACCGCTTCAACAAAGCTCAGCAGGATGCCTTCCTTCCCTTTGTGGAGAAGGGAAGCATTATCCTCATCGGAGCCACCACGGAAAATCCGTCCTTTGAGATCAACGCCGCTCTTCTCTCCCGCTGCCGGGTGTTCATTCTCAAACCTCTTGAGGAAAGCGATCTCCTCCGCCTCCTGCACATGGCTCTTGAGGACCCCAGGGGTTTCGGGGGCACACACGTGTCCATGGATGAAACCCAGCTTTCTTCCATTGCCCGCTTTGCCAACGGAGATGCGCGGACTGCCCTGAACATTCTTGAAATGTCCATTCTGAACGGAGAGCTGACGAACGACGGAAGTGTTCGGGTTACGGATGAGAATCTCTCCGACATCATGAACCGCCGCTCCCTGCTCTATGACCGGAACGGAGAAGAGCACTACAACATGATCTCCGCCCTTCATAAGTCCATGCGCAATTCAGACCCGGATGCCGCCGTCTACTGGTGCATGCGAATGCTGGACGGCGGAGAGGATCCCCTGTATATTGCCCGGCGTCTGGTGCGGTTTGCCAGTGAGGATGTAGGCATGGCCGACTCCCAGGCCCTGCCCCTGACCATCTCCGTGTTTGACGCCTGTCAGCGCCTGGGCATGCCGGAGTGTGACGTGCACCTGACCCATGCCGTGGTCTACCTGGCCATGGCACCCAAGTCCAATGCCCTGTACATGGCCACCCTCTCCGCCAGAGAGGATATTCGGTCCATGCCCGCCGAGCCCGTTCCCCTGCAGATCCGGAACGCTCCCACGGATCTCATGGCCCGTATGGATTACGGAAAGGGATATCAGTACGCCCATGACTATTCGGAAAAAATCACCCGCATGGTCTGCCTTCCCGACAGCCTGAAAGACCGGAGGTATTACCTTCCCGGTGAGCAGGGCGCTGAAAAAGCCGTCGCCGCCCGTCTTCAGGAAATCATGGCATTCAGGAGCGGAAAGGACTGAAAGGACTTTTTCGCGCAGGGCAGGGACGATATCCGTCACCTGAAATCCGATGATCAGGGGCCCTGAATCTCTTCAGGGCACACTGCCGGTCTCGATCGTTCCGCATGAAATTCCGGATATGTCCGGCGATCCGCATGGTTTACGGTTTCGGACCGCGGAAAAACCGGTCAGAGCCCTCCTGAAGGAAAAACGGTTGCGGGGACTTCCCTTCCTGCTTCATTCATGACTCTGTCTGAGTCCCTCTGCGTCCTCAGGCACGGAAACACGCCCGGGCCGCTGCAATCCGGAATCATGAAACGACGGAGGCATCCGCCGGTTTCACCGTGGAAAATGTCCGACACCCGGTTCTTTCTGTTTCCACTGCTCATCATCCCTTCCCCGCAGAAGCAGGTCCATCACCGCAACCGGCAGCTGTGCGGACAGTCTCCTCTGTACCTGACCGCGCACCGTCGATCAGGCGGTATAACGAATGACAGGACGGACGGCGCAGCTTCGGCCACGCCGTCCGTCCTGATCACAACGACATATCCCCCTGTTCTGTTTTCGCTTCAGTTTTCCATCTGCTTCCGCAGCCATGACCAGATATCTTCATAGACCTGATCCCGGTCCGTCTCATTGAGAATCTCATGACGGTCTCCACTGAACAGATGCATGTCCACATGGGTCATGCCGGCTTTCCTGTATTTTTCAGCCGCACGCCTGACGCCCTCTCCCATGCTTCCCACAGGATCCTGGTCGCCGGATACGAAATACAGAGGCAGTTCCACGGGAACATGAATCAGATTCTTCTCCTGTGCCGCGTACAGAACCGCACTAAAGAGCGCTTCAAACCCGTTGAGTGTAAAGTTGAAGGCGCAGAACGGGTCGCTGTAGTAACGGCAAACAACGTCTGCATCCTTTGTCAGCCAGCTCTTTTCAGGCTGTGTACCGTCCATATTGAATGCCTTGTACTGGTTTCCCCCGATCACAATGTTCTGAAGTATTCTCGAACGGTAATGCCATCCCCGGATGCCGGCCTCACTTCGGGTCATGAACAGAGCCATGCTGGCCATGACAGGAGGGGTGTCTCCCGTGCCCATGATCACCGCCCCTTTCAGACCTTCCCCGAACTGACACAGGTACGTACGCACCAGAAACGATCCCATGGAATGGCCCAGAATAAACACCGGCAGTCCCGGATACACTTTCTCCATTCCCTGTCGAAGCTTATGGATATCATCCACCATTGCCTGACAGGGATTCCCCTGGCACATGTATCCCAGTTCCTCCGCATTCGCTGCCGTATGCCCGTGACCCAGCTGGTCATGCCCCGCCACAGCCATCCCCTTTTCATTCAGAAACCTGGCAAATCCGTCATACCGGCTGATATGCTCGCTCATGCCATGAACAAGCAGCACCACACCCCGGGGACTGCCCGATTCCGGCAGCCATGTCTGCTGATGAACCTGATGCACTCCATCCGAGGAGAGAAATGTGGAAACTGTCATCATGGTAAACACCCCGCTTTCTTCTGTGCTCCTTCTGAAGCCATTTTAGTGCGACGGTATCGTCCTGTCAAAACCTTTTTGATCATGACACAGCCAGTATATCCATGTATAATGGATACCGTTCAATGCTTTCCCTGTCGATCCCGCCGCCTGAGGGGCAGCCGGCGTTTGAGGGGCAAGTTGTGTGAGTCAGGGTGTCCCGGCTGTTTTTTCGGCAGAAATGTTCACTGGACAGTGAAAAGTTCTCGCTGTCATTCGCACCTTTAGACTGACTTTTTTCCCACGATAGATATGGGAAAACATCTTTCGTGATATACTCTCCGTAGTGAAATTGCACTAGTAAAATTTGCATAGTGCTATTGACAAATCACTAGTGGTAATGTACAACCACACTAGGAGGTATTTACTTGGCTACGATTTACCAAACCAACAAGAAGACCGGCATTACCTATGTCGTCGAGTCCCAGTCATATTGGGACAAAGAGAAGCAGCAGCCCCGCTCTCATCGTACTATTATTGGCAAGATTGATCCTGATACCGGAGAGATCGTGCCTACCAAAAAGTACAATCGCGAGAAGAAAGCACCATCTTCCTCCAAAGCCAGCAGTTCAGGCAGCTCACTGCTGCTGCGGAACAAGGCGATCTTGCTGAACGTGTCCGTGTACTTGAGCAGCAGGTTATCCGGCTTCAGGAAGAGAAAGAAGCTCTCATCCGTGATTTGAGCAAAGCGCTGCAGTTGCATAACAGCTAACCTGACTCCCTGTGTTCGCCGGTCACACATACACCATGACAAGCCAGTAAAGAACGAATCGATGTTTCGCCGACTTGAACAGATCCTGAAAGAATTCCGCCCGTGCTTTTCCCGTGCAGCAGCATTCAAATGGTTTGTCATCGTTGTCATTGGACTGATCACCCGACAGGATCATCTGGGAGTAACATCCGTGATCCGGGAGCTTTCTTTGAATCCGCGCTGCTATGAAAGCCTGATTCATTTCTTTCGCTCAACCGCCTGGACGGCAGACAAGGTGCGTACATGCTGGTATCGCTTCCTGTCCGCACATGCGCCGGTGCACAGAGTAAAGGGAAGGGTTGTCCTTGTGGGCGACGGCGTGAAACAATCGAAGGAAGGCTATCATATGCCCGGGGTCAAGAAGATGGTCCAGGAATCAGAAACCCAGTCAAAAGGTGAATTCATCTTCGGACATCTCTTTGGAGCAGTTGGTGTGCTCATTGGCCGGCGGGCACAGAAGTTCTGTCTTCCATTGAAAGTCAATATCCAGGACGGAATCCGTGCCGCGGCGGATTGGGCCGATTCGGCAATTTCTGCGGAGAGTCACATTCTCCAGATGATTCGAAACGGCTTTGAGGCAGCGGAATCCTTTGGAAAGAGCGTACTGCTGCTGGACCGATACTTTCTTTCTGTTCCGGCGCTTCAGCTGATGAACAAACTGAATGCAGAGCACGAAGAAGATGAGGAACTTCTGACCATCGTAACGAAGGCAAAGAAAAACTGTATAGCATACAGGCTTCCGCCATCGAAGGAAATCGGAAAGAAGGGCCGTCCGCGGAAGAAGGGAGAATCAGTCAGGCTGATCTCCCTGTTCGATGACCCCGGCGTCAAATTTAAGAAAGCCAGGGTGACCGCATATGGGGAGCAGAAGGATGTTGAGTACTACTGTGTTGACCTGCTGTGGGGAATGAAGCACTACCAGAAGCTGAGATTTGTTCTGGTTAAATGGGATGGTGTC
The DNA here is from genome assembly GCA_902774025.1 of uncultured Eubacteriales bacterium. Classification (GTDB taxonomy): domain Bacteria; phylum Bacillota; class Clostridia; order Christensenellales; family Aristaeellaceae; genus UBA2943. Next base: position 5,796 of record CACYGY010000102.1, on the reverse strand, counting down.
ACCAGCATCCTGGTCACCACAGATCTGACACTGTCACCGGTTTCAGTCATAGAGCTCTATGCCTGGAGGGCCAAAATCGAATCCATGTTTCTTGAGATGAAGCAGCAGATTGGTGGCTTTGGGTATCACTTCTGGACAGCCGCCATGCCGAAACTGAATCACTACGCACGGCCGGAAGCACCGGACCCAATGTCTCAGGTCACGGATGTCGAAAGACGAAAGCGTATTCTTGATTGCATACGGGCGACTGAAGCGTTTGTAGTCTGTTCAACCATCGCCATGGGCATAGTGCAACTGATCTCCATGAAGGAATGCGGAAAAGGTTCGATCCGGAATTTTCGCTACATGAGAACGCCATCGAAGGTGAAGCCATCTGAGGGGACAGTCATGTACTTCTTCCGCCGCAACCTTTTTTCGATGTTACTGCAAAACCCTGATTCCTTCGTAACTCGATTTATTCGCGAACGTCAGAGCGAGACCTCAGGCGACACAGTGGATGATGTCGCTTGAGGGTGCTCAGGAACTTTTAACTGTCCAGATGTTCATATGCTGCCGTTATTACAGACGGCGAAAAAAGCGAAGCTGTGGAGGTATCGGATGAATGATATACGCTGGATCTTTTTTGATCTTGGTTCAACCTTGATCGACGAAACCGAAGCAGACCTTCGCAGGATTCGGGAAATGACCAAAGGAACGAATGTTACAATGGAGGCGTATTGCGAGAAACGTCTCGAAATGATTCACCTGGGATATCCGGGTGATCAGGCAGCAATTGAATTCTTCGGCCTCAGGAAAACACCGTGGCACAGCGAAGATGAAGTGCCATATCCGGATTCCGCAGCAACTCTGTCAGAATTAAACCGCCGTGGTTTCAAACTTGGAATCATTGCCAACCAGAATCCCGGTACAGAACAGAGGCTAGTCAATTGGAACCTTCGTCAGTTCTTTGATGTGATCGCTGCTTCTGCGGAATTGGATGTTTCAAAGCCTGATCCGGCTATCTTTCAGTGGGCATTGACTGAGGCAGATTGCCCCGCAGAAAAAGCCGTCATGGTTGGTGACCGGCTTGATAATGATATAGCTCCCGCAAATCGAATCGGAATGCACAGTGTTCGTGTTCTTCGTGGTCTTGGAGCTTGCCACGAACCGCAATCCGCCGATGAACTGCCTGTGCACACAATTCTGACGCCTGCAGATCTCCTGCGTCTTCTGTGAACAGCAATCCCCACGCGGCAGCCAGCCATGCAGCAATTCATGAACAGAGAACACGAAGAATGGCAGAAATACAAGGCAGAGATGGCAAAAGGGCATATGCTGCTGACGGATACCGTCCGGTTCATCTGCGGGGCCAGCGGCCAGAGTGCTGAGAAAACCGGCCAGCACTTCTCTGAAATCCTGTCGAAGATCTGCCCGATTGAAGAATGACCCAGTTTCTGCCAAGGAGGTTTCCTCATGCATCTCTTTCTGACCAGCTCACCCTGTACCGAACCATTGCCCGACTCTTCCCTGCCTTTCCGCTTCACGGAAGCCAACGGGTTTCTTGCACGTCTGAAGCAGTATGCCATCCCGGACAGACCCCTTGTCATGCTGGCCTCCAGCCCCCGGAATCATGATCTGAACGATGCTTTTCTTCATGAATTTCATGCATGCTGTCTGTTCCATCAGCTCTGTTCCGCTCAGTGCGTCATGGTGGATGACCGGAATGCAGAGGATTTCAGACAGCTTGTGGAAAATGCCGGCCTGATCATTCTCAGTGGAGGCCATGTGCCGACACAGCAGGCTTTTTTCGCGACTCTGAAGGATTCCGGGAATATCCTCCGCACCTGCAGGGCGCCTCTTCTGGGCATCTCCGCGGGCTCCATGAATGCGGCGAAAACCGTATACGCACAGCCCGAGGAACCCGGCGAAGCCATCGACCCTCTCTACCGACGCTTCCTGCCCGGGCTGGGGCTGACCACTCTGAATATTCTCCCTCATCTTCAGGAAGTCCGGCACAGAAACCTGGATGGTCTGCGCCTGTTCGAGGATATCACTTTTCCGGACAGCATGGGACGGACCTTTTACGCATACCCGGACGGCAGCTATATTGAGGTGAATGATTGCGAGGCAATTGCCCGGGGGGAAATGCATCGGATCCGGAATGGAATCATGCAGCAGATTCTTGAGGATGGCGCATCGATGGTGCTGGAGGAGGCATAATTCATGGGCTTTGTGAAGAATACAGTCATAAACCTCCATTGTGATGCCCTGGGGGCTGAACTGGAGGGGATATGCCGCTGTGAGGGTATTCCTGTCTTCGTGCCGGGTATGCTCCCGGGCGAAAGTGCGGATGTCCGTATTGAGAAAGTCCATCCCCGATACGCTTTCGGAAAAGCTGTTTCCCCACCTTCCCCCTCCTCTCCATGCCGGAAAGAACCGGATTGTCCCGTTTTCCCCCGTTGCGGCGGTTGTCAGGGAAGACACATGACCTATCAGGCTACCCTTGATGCCAAACGTGAGCAGGTGGAATCCTGTTTCCAGCGAATCGGTCACCTGTCGGTTCCGGTTCGTCCGGTCGTGGGCATGGACCATCCTTTTCAGTACCGGAACAAAACAGCATTGCCTGTCGGAGGCACCTCTGATCAGCCGGTTCTGGGGTTCTATGCGCCGCGCAGTCACTTCCTGATTCCCGTGACAGAGTGTCCCAACGCCATGATTCCTTCCCCTCTCCTGTGTCAGGATATTCTCCGGTGGATGAAGGCAGAGCATGTAGAACCTTATCTTGAAAAGACACATACCGGGATGCTGCGCCACGTGGTTATTCGTGTCAACCGAAAAGGTGAATCCATGGTCACCCTGGTGATCAAGGGGAAAAAGATTCCGCACCCCAATGCTCTTGCTGACATGCTTTTCCGCCATGGATGCATCAGCCTGTATCTGAATGAAAACCCGGATCCGACCAACGTCATTCTGGGGCATCGTTTTTCACTGATCCGTGGAAACGCATGTCTGGAAGATACACTGTGCGGACTGACCTTTGATCTCTCCCCTGCGTCCTTTTTTCAGGTCAACCCGGAACAGGCAGAGAAACTCTACAATCTGGTTCTCTCCATGGCAGAAATACAGAACAATGAACAGGTCTGTGATGTCTATTGCGGCACGGGCACGATTTCTCTGCTTCTTGCCATGCGTGCCAGACAGGTAACCGGAATTGAAGTCGTACCGGAGGCCATTGAGAACGCCCGGAACAATGCCCGAAGAAATCATATTGAAAATATCACCTTCCACGTTGGCGCTGCTGAGGAGGTCCTTCCCCGTCTTGTCGCACAGGGATATCGTCCTGATGTTCTGGTGGTGGATCCCCCCCGCAAAGGCATGCAGCCTGAAGTCATTCAGGCCATCTCTGAAGTCAATGCCTCCAGAATCGTTTATGTCAGCTGTAATCCTGCCACTCTTGCCCGGGATGCAGCCCTCCTTGCCGCATCCGGATACTCGGTCAATTGTGCTGTTCCTGTGGATATGTTCTGCTGGACCAGCGGCGTGGAGGCGGTATGTTTATTGTCCAAAGTCAGGTCTGCCCCACATATCGACATTGATCCTGGCATGACGGAGCTGGACGTGACCACGGCAGAGACCAATGCATCGTATAAGGAAATCACGGATTATGTTCTGGAGCACACCGGTTTGGAAGTTTCCTGTTTGCATATAGCCCAGGTAAAAGAAAAGCACAGCATCATCGAAAGAGACTACTGCAGCAAACCCAAAGGTGAAGACAATAAAGTTCCCCAATGTCCGCCGGAAAAGGAAAAAGCTATCGAAGATGCTCTGCGGCACTTCCAGATGATATAAAAAAGCAGCTATGTCCTTCCACACAGCCGCTTTCGCAGAAACTCCGGCAGAATCTCTGATGCTTTTTCACTGATCGGCAGAGCCCGCCATAATTTGCGTGTTTTCGTTCAGCCTTATGGCCTATCCGGGTAGTGGTTCCCACGCACCTCCCTAGGCTCCGCCTGACACCGCAATCCGGAACGACATCCGCTTCTCAGACCGAGACAAACTCTAAGTCCTGTCTGCTCAACATGATTGAAGCGATACAGCCTTTCGCTGTCAGTGGAATGACAGCAATGCTGCTATTGATGGATCCCAATATTAATTCTGCTTGTAACCAGTAAAAAACCGGATCGGAGCAGAATAAACCAGAAAAAACTTGACGCCCTCATTGTCAAGCGATATACCGTGTTTAAAGTGCTCCGAAATAGAAAACGATTGATTCGGAACAAAATAAGCAAAAGGAGATTATCATCTTGATCGGACGGGAAAAAGAATTCAAAGAGTTAACCCGACTGTATAATCGAAACCGCGCAGATCTTGTTGCGATCTACGGTCGCAGAAGAGTCGGAAAAACCTTTCTGGTTGACGAAACCTTTGGCACTCGGATTACCTTTCGTCACGCTGGCCTTTCTCCTACTGATCAACAGCCGGAAGGGATGCTATGCGCTCAGCTCGAGCATTTTTATCGTTCCCTGAAGGAACAAGGGATGAAAAACCCGGAAAAGCCTTCTTCCTGGATGGATGCTTTTTATCAGCTGGAATGCTTTCTGAAGCAAAAGGACAGCGGAAAGCGCCAACTTGTATTTCTGGACGAAATACCATGGATGGATACACCGCGCTCCGGGTTTGTACAGGCCTTTGAAGGATTCTGGAATAATTGGGCATGCCATCGGAAAAATATCATGGTCATTGTCTGCGGCAGTGCAAACTCCTGGATTCTGGATCATCTGATCAATAATCATGGCGGCCTGTACAATCGGGTAACCTATGAAATCAAACTGTCTCCTCTTTCTCTGCGGGAATGTGAACAGTTGTTCAAGGAAAATGGCGTCCGTTTTTCAAGATATGATGTCGCTCAAAGCTATATGATCTTTGGCGGTATTCCATACTATCTGGGATACATTGATGACGAATTAAGTCTGGCTCAAAATGTAGATCGGCTGTTTTTTGACGGATCTGCCAGGCTCGCAAACGAGTTTGTGCGCCTGTTTGATTCCATTTTCGATGACTCGGAAATGGCCAGAAACACCATTCGATTACTGTACACGAGAAATGCTGGATTCACCAGAAAAGAAATTATTGAGAAACTTCACCTGTCAAACGGATCCAGGATTTCAAAAGTCCTTCATGCTCTGACCGCAGGAGACTTTGTAATCAGATATGTTCCCTTCGGAATGAGCAAAAGAGAAGCGCACTATAAACTGACAGATCCTTTTTGTCTGTTCTGGCTGCATTTTGTCGAGGGGAATTCCGGATTTGCAGAGGATTACTGGCAGCAGCGCGTAACATCTCAGCCCGTAGCCGTCTGGCGAGGATATGCTTTTGAGAATCTTTGTTTCAATCATATTCCTCAGATCAAAAGAGCGTTAGGGATTTCGGGAGTCATTACGACTGCCTCCGCGTGGTCAAAGCGCACAGACGATCAGGAAGGAACGCAAATTGATCTGCTTCTTTCCAGAAATGATAATGTGGTCAATATGTGCGAGCTGAAATATTACGGATCCGATTTCACAGTAGATCTTAACTACTATAAGAATATTCTTCACCGGCAGGAATTGCTGCTGAAAGAAATATCCCCAAAATACGCAGTGTACAGTACACTGATCACAACTTATGGCCTAAAGCATAATGAATATGCCGGCGCTTTTCTAAAAGTGATCACCCTGGATTGTAAGACAGCAGAATATTTGAGCCAAAGCCGGAAGCTTATTTGAGCCAGAATTTACTCCACCCATCCTTAGGAGTTTTGTGCAGACGACCTTTTTT
>CACYGY010000101.1 GCA_902774025.1 uncultured Eubacteriales bacterium | reverse complement strand
TGATCAGACCAGGACGGATGTCATCGTTGATTACCTGGGACAGCAGTATATCATTGAGCTGAAGATATGGCGGGGATCAAGATATCACGCGGATGGTGAGAAACAGATCAGGGAATATCTCGATTCCTGGAACCTGAATACCGGTTATATGCTGAGTTTCAATTTCAACAGGAACAAAGAGCAGGGTGTGAAGAGGATACAGGTCGGGGACAAGGTTCTGTTTGAAGGAACCGTGTAGCGGCAGATGAAAACTCATGAACACCCGAAATTCCGGACGCAGTCGGGATTCCGTTGAGGTGCATATGGAGCGATTTGTACAGCGGGGCAAGGTGGAATTCACCCCCATGGGCAATTATTCCCTGATCATGACCCAGCTATTGAAGAACCGGGGCATGAACACGGAGGAGAAGGCGGAAGCCTTCCTGAATCCCGGATGGTCCGACCTGCATGATCCCTTTCAGCTCAGGGACATGGAGAAGGCGGTGCGCATTCTCAGGGATGCCCGGGAGAAGGGATACCGGGTTCAGGTCTACGGAGATTATGACGTGGACGGTGTCTGTGCCACGGTGATTCTCACGGAAGTTTTTGAGGCCATGGGGATCACATCGGATTTCCGGATTCCCTCCCGGCACGCGGAGGGATACGGCCTGAACGAAAAGGCCGTGGAGGAGATTGCCCGGGATCATCAGGTCCTTGTGACCGTGGACTGCGGTATCACCTCCGTCCGGGAGGTCAGAAAGGCGAAGGACCTTGGCATGCAGGTGATCGTGACGGACCATCATCATCTGCCGGAGGAACTTCCCGGGGCGGACGCGGTGATCAACCCTCTTCTGGGGGACTATCCCTTCCGGTTCCTGTGCGGGGCAGGCGTGGCCCTGAAGCTGGGGCAGGCACTGCTGGGCACGGACAGTCCCGTGATTTTCAAATGTCTGGATGTGGCGGCTCTGGCCACGGTGGCGGATGTGGTCACCCTGACGGGGGAAAACCGGGTCCTGGTGAAGGAAGGCCTGAAGCGCATGGAGGAGGGCGGACGGCCGGGGCTGAAGGCCCTGATGGAGCTCGCAGCCGTGAAGTCCCCTCTCACCTCCACCCAGGTGGCCTTCCGCCTTGCCCCCCGGATCAACGCGGGGGGGAGACTGGAGGACGCGGACCAGTGCGTGCGTCTTCTGCTCTCTGAAAACCGGGAGGAGATCCTTCCCCTGGCCGCGCACCTGGATGAAAACAACCGGAACCGGCAGAACCTGCAGGCGGACATGATGCGCAGGGCGGAGAAGGAGCTGCAGAGGTGCACGGACATGTACGCTGACGTGTGCCTTGTGGTCATGGGCCAGGGATGGAATCCGGGCGTAATCGGGCTGGTGGCGGGGAAGCTCTGCGAAAACTATCATATGCCCGCCGTGGTCCTGTCGGATCAGGGGGACACGGCGGTGGGCTCCTGCCGTTCCGTGCCCGGCGTGGACATTCACGCCATGCTGAAACAATGCGAGGACCTTCTGGTGCGCTTCGGCGGCCATGAGCAGGCGGCAGGTCTGACGGTGGAGACGAGCCGGGTGGACAGTTTCCGGAAAAGGCTCAATGAGGTGATCCGGGAAAACTGCGATCTCCATGCGCTGATTCCGGAATATGAGTATGACCGCTCCCTGGTTCTGGGGGAGGTAACGGCGGATCTTGTACGGGAAGTGCAGGCGCTGGAACCCACGGGACAGGGAAATCCCCCCGCTGAGTTTCTGGTGCGGGATGCCTGGGTTCAGAGCATGCGCCCCGTGGGACAGGGAGGCGCCCATCTGAAAATGACGCTGAGCCAGGGGAGCCAGATCCGGGACGGCATTGCCTTTTCCAGGGGCGAGCTTGCCCGGGAGCCTTTCAGCAAGGTGGATGTCCTGATGGTTCCTGAGCGGAACGAATTCCGGGACAGGGTCACCATTCAGATGCAGGTCTCGCAGATCCGCAGAATGCGGTCGGACGCCTTTCTTCCGGCGGATCGTGTTTTCGAGGGTCTCTTGCAGGAATTGTGTGCGCTTTCGTCGAATACTCAAGGATTCTCTCCGGAAACGGAGAAGATCAGCTGGGCCCGGGCGGAGGCACTGACCGCTCCGGGACGGGGCTGTCTTCTCATCACCCACGACGCCCGGCGGGGCAGGGAAGCCATGAAGCGCATGGAACTGGACATGGAGACGGGAAGGGTCAGGGACATGCGCCCCTTCAACACCCTTCTGGTGTGTCCGGACCTGTCGGAGCTCAGGGATGTCTGGAGGGAGATCCTGCTGCTGGACGGGGATCTGATTCCGGGAGAGGTTTCCGAAATCCGGAAAAGGTGTCCCCGGGCCGCGGTCACCTGCATGGACGATTCGGAGGATCTCCGGGGACTGCTGGGGAGTCTTGCCCTGAGAGACGAGCAGCTGCGGGCCCTGTTCATCCAGCTGCGCAAAGGCGTCCGGGGCGTCACGAATCTGTCGGGGGCCGCTCACCTGACGGAGGAGCAGGTGAAAACCGGCATGAAGGTGCTGGAGGAAGTGGAGCTTCTGAGGCTTCAGACCGGATGGGATTATCTTCTCCTTCCCAAGCTGAAGGTGAATCTCACCGACAGCGCGCTCCTTGTGTTTCTGCGATCAATGTGAAAGGAGGGTTCACATGTCTTCAACCTTTGACGTGATTTCTCTGGATCAGATGCTTGCCCGGGTGAAGAAATATGATTCCGGGGACGGGTATCTCCTTGTGGAAAAGGCCTATCATTTTGCGGAAGCGGCCCATGCGGATCAGAAGCGGAAAAGCGGTGAACCCTATTTCGTCCACCCCTGCTTTGTGGCCAGTATTCTCACGGAACTGATGATCGACCCCCCCACGGTGGCGGCGGGCCTTCTCCATGACACGGTGGAGGACTGCGAGGATGTGACCCTGGATGTGATCCGGCAGAACTTCGGGGATGAGGTGGCCACCCTTGTGGACGGGGTGACCAAGCTGAACAAGCTGAACTTCACCTCCCGGGAGGAGGCCCAGGCGGAGAGCCTGAGGAAGATGATCCTGGCCATGAGCCGGGATATCCGGGTGGTGCTCATCAAGCTGGCGGACAGGCTGCACAACATGCGCACCCTGAAGTACCAGCCGCCGGACCGGCAGCAGGCCATTTCCAGGGAGACCCTGGACATCTATGCCCCCCTGGCCCACCGCCTGGGTGTGTACGCCATCAAGACGGAGCTGGAGGATCTGTCCCTTCGCTATCTGGACCCCGAGGGCTACCAGGCACTGGTGGACAAGGTGGGCATGAAACGGGCGGAGCGCCAGAAGAACATCCGGCTGGTGATCGAGGAGCTCAGCGACAAGCTGAACGAGGCCAAAATCCGCTATGACGTGGACGGACGGCCCAAGCATTTCTATTCCATTTACCGGAAAATGGTGGTGCAGAACAAGCCCTTTGACCAGATCTATGACCTGTTCGCCATCCGGGTCATCGTGGACACGGTGAAGGACTGCTACGCGGTTCTGGGCATCGTTCACACGCTGTGGAATCAGATCCCGGGCCGGTTCAAGGATTACATTTCCGTGCCCAAGGCCAACATGTACCAGTCCCTCCACACAACCGTCATGGGCGGCCGGTCCATGCCCTTTCCCTTTGAGGTGCAGATCAGGACCTGGGAGATGCACAGGGTCGCCGAGTACGGCATTGCCGCCCACTGGCGGTACAAGGAAGGGAACACGGGAAAGTCGGATCTGGACAGCAAGCTCTACTGGGTGCGGCAGATCCTGGACTGGCAGAGTGACACCCGGGACTCCAAGGAGTTCGTGGACACGCTGAAAACGGATCTGTTCGCCGAGGAAGTCTTTCTGTTCACTCCCAAGGGGGATGTGATCTCCATGCCCAAGGGAGCCACTCCTCTGGACTTTGCCTACGCCATCCATTCCGCGGTGGGCAACCGCTGCGTGGGTGCCAAGGTCAACGGGCGTCTTGTGACTCTGGACACGGAGCTGCAGACGGGGGACCGGGTGGAGATCATGACCAATGCCAACAGCAAGGGTCCCAGCACCGACTGGCTCCGCATCTGCCGGACCCCCCAGGCCAAGTCCAAGATCCGGGCCTTCCTGAAAAAGGAGCTGCGGGCGGAGAATATCGAACTGGGCCGCACCATGATCGAGCATGAGTGCAAGCGCCGGGGCGTGACCATGTCCGACATTGTCCGGCAGGAGAACTGCGAGGGGCTGCTGCGCAAGTACGGGTTCCAGGAAATTGAGGACATGTTCGGCTCCGTGGGCTACGGCAGTATTTCCAGCGCTTATGTGGTGACCCGTCTTCTGGAGGAACAGCGGCAGCGGGAGCCCGTTCAGCCAGGAAGCGGCGAGGACAGGCCCGTGCCCGCCCCGGGGCGCATCAGCAACGGTGTGTTCCTGGAGGGCATGGATGACATGGACATCCCCGTCCGGTTTGCCCGGTGCTGTTCCCCGGTGCCCGGGGATGATATTGTGGGCTATATCACCCGGGGACGCGGTGTGACGGTGCACAAGGCGGACTGCGCCAATGCCCTGACGGGGGATCCGGAGCGCAGGGTGCGGGTGGCCTGGGCGGATACGGATGTGGGCACTTTCTGCGCCTCCATCAAAATTCTCGCCTATGATCATGTGGGTCTGCTGGGGGAGGTCACCACCTTTATCGGGACACTGGGGGTGCCCATCCGCAATTCTTCCTCCGGCACGGACAAGAACCGGTTTGCCACCATCCGTCTGGTGCTGGAGGTCAAGTCCAGGGAACAGATGGACAGCGTCATCCGACAGCTTCAGCGGCGGAGCGACGTGGTGGAGGTATTCCGGGTGACCGGATAAGGAGAGGGAACAATGCGTTGTGTCATTCAGAGGGTCACCCGGGCCAGCGTCACCTCGGAGGGCGAGGAATGCGGCTCCATCGGCCAGGGCTATGTGGTGCTCATCGGCGTGTCTGTGGAGGACACGGAGAAGGACCTGAAGTACATGGCGGAAAAGGTGCCCACCCTCAGGATTTTTGAGGATGAGAACGGAAAGATGAACCGGAGCATTCTGGACGCGGGGGGTGAGATCCTGGCCATCAGCCAGTTCACCCTTTACGGGGATGCCCGGGGCCAGCGCCGGCCCGGCTTTACCATGGCCGCACGGCCGGAGCAGGCCAGGGAGATGTACGAGCGCCTGGTTCAGGCGTGGAGGGATCAGGGCATCCGGGTGGAGACGGGGCGTTTTCAGACGGACATGCAGGTCAGCCTTGTCAATGACGGGCCCACGACGCTTCTGATGGATTCCACAAAGCTCTTCTGAGGAGGCGGGCATGGAAGGACTGGAGATCAGACGGGTCCGGGTGGGGATCATCCGGACCAATTGCTATATTCTGTTCCGGAAGGACCGGGAGGACTGCGTGGTGGTGGACCCGGGGGACGAGAGCCGCAGGATCCGGGAAGCCATGGAGGGCAGGAAACTGTCGGCGATCCTTCTGACCCACGGGCACTTTGACCACATCGGAGCCACCCGGGATCTGGCGGAGCCGGGGGTGGAAAACTGCATTCATGAGGCGGACGCGCAGATGCTCCGGGATCCTTCCGTCAACGGTTCCCTGGACCTGATCATGACCGGGATCACCGGGGCCGCGCCCACCCGGCTGCTCCGGGAGGGAGACGAGCTGGCGTATGGGGGAATGACCTTTCAGGTGCTGCATACCCCCGGCCATTCCCCGGGAAGCGTCTGCTACCGCCTGGAGGACCAGCTCTTCACCGGGGATACCCTCATGGCCATGGGACCGGGCCGGACGGATCTGTGGGGCGGGAGCGATGAGGAAATGGACAGATCCCTTCAGCGCATCCTCCACCTCACCGGCATCCGGACCCTGTGGGGAGGGCACGGCTGATGGCGGACATGGAGGCATACCTTTCGAACCTGCAGCCGGACCTTCTGAACATGACCCGTCTCTTTCAGCTGCCGGACAGGGTCTGGGAGGAGATGGAGCTGAAGGCCCGGGCGGAGGAGGGCCTTTTCCGCGCCCGCGTCCGGGGCCTTGGTCTGGAAAGGGAAAAGTGCGCGGAGATCCCCGGGGACACGGGGGATGAAAGGCTCACGGAACTGCACCGGAGGCGGTGCGCACGCAGACTGTGCCGCCAGACCCTGTACGAACTGTGCCGGGAGGCCACGGGCATGCATCCTCCCTGGGGTTCCCTGACGGGGATCCGCCCCACCCGGCTTCTGTACGAGGGTCTGGAGAGCGGACTGAGTCTTAAGGCCGCGGCGGAGCGTGTCCGGAGGGATTTTGACGTCACGGCGGAAAAGGCGGAGCTTCTCCGGGAAGTGGTGGAAACCCAGTCGTCCCTGCTGCCCCCGGACATGGGACAGGCGGATGTCTATATCGGCATCCCCTTCTGCGTGACCCGCTGTTCCTACTGTTCCTTCTCCTCCGGGGAGATCGGGGACGGGCATCTGGTGGAGCCCTATCTGGACGCCCTGGAGGCGGAAATGCGGGAAGGGGCGGAACTGCTCCGGGAAAGCGGACTCACGCTGCGCAGCCTGTACATGGGGGGCGGCACCCCCACGTCCCTCACGGCAAAGCAACTGGACAGGGTATTGAAGTGCATGCGCCGCTGCTTTCCCGGCCGGGTGGAAACCACGGTGGAGGCGGGGCGTCCGGACACCCTGGAGCGGGAGAAGTTCCGGGTCATCCGGGCATGGGGCGCGGACAGGATCAGCATCAATCCCCAGACCATGAACGACGAAACCCTCCGGGTCATCGGGAGGAAGCATACGGCGGAGGATGTGCGCCAGGCCTATGCCATGGCCCGGGAGACGGGCATGGATCCCATCAACATGGACCTGATCGCGGGCCTTCCCGGGGAGGACACGGACATGTTTGCCCATACCCTCCGGGAGGCGGAGGCGCTGCGCCCCGAAAGCCTGACGGTGCACACACTGGCCATCAAGCGCTCAAGCCGCATGCAGCAGACGGGGGAAGGCCTTCCGGAGGGAGGGATGGTATCCCGGATGGTGGACATGGCCAGAGATTGCGCCCGCTTCATGGGCATGCGGCCATACTATCTCTACCGGCAGAAATCCATGGCGGGGAATCTGGAAAACGTGGGCTATGCCCTGCCGGGGCATGCCTGTCAGTACAATGTGGATATCATGGAGGAGCACACGCATATCCTGGCCTTCGGGGCGGGAGGCATCTCCAAGCGCGTCTTTCCCGAGGAGGGGCACATTGAGCGGGCTCCCAATGTGTCCAATATTGAGATCTACATTGAAAAATGGCGGGAGATGGCAGGGCGCAAGAGAGACTTGTTTCTTCCCCGGGAGAATGAGTGATAACAGGAGAGGAGGGCAGGTGCCCTCCTTTTTTCGCGGGAGGGGATGAAAAGGGCCATGGAAAGTGCGGGGGAAGTATGATATGATACCCCCCGGACTGTGCAAAAAAGGAACCACTGAAGGAGGAACCGGGATGTTTTCTCTGCGGCCATACATGCCCCCGGATTTTTCGCAGGAATGCTTTACGGACGCGCCGGAGGCCGTTTTTCTCAGCGCCCCCGCGGACGGCGTGGCACCGGACAATTATCACGCCATGAGCATCTTTCCCGAGTATGTGAAGCGGAAGGGAAAATGGCTCCTGCCCCGGGAAAGCCGGATGGACTGCGTGGCGGTGCTGGAAGGGGAGGAACTGGTGATCCGGGAGTTCCGGAAGATCCGCAGGGGCGACCGGATTCTGGTGGGCCGGGGCGAGAAATGCGAAGAGGGCATCTACATGCACACGGAGGGATTCCAGGCGCGGAATCAGGAGGAGGAAGCCTTTTCCTTCCGCAGGAACCGCAGCCGGGAGACAGCGCAGACCCGGGACTATCAGGAACTGGCGGGCCTGCTCATGCATGAGCGGGATCACGGAAAGGCGGTCTGGGTGATGGGCCCTGCCTTCACCTTTGACCATGACGCCCGGGAAGCCATGTCCTGGCTGATCAGGAACGGCTTTGTCCACTCGGTTCTGGCGGGCAATGCCCTGGCCACCCACGATCTGGAGGCCGCCTGGCTGGGCACGGCCCTGGGGCAGGATATCCATACCCACGTCTCCAGAGCTCATGGGCACTACAATCATCTGGACACCCTCAACCGGGTCAGAAAATGGGGCAGTGTACCCGCCTTCATCCGGGGGGAGGGCATTGATAACGGGATCATATACAGCTGTGAAGCCTGCCATGTGCCCTATGTTCTGGCGGGATCCATCCGGGATGACGGCCCCCTCCCCTGTGTCTTCGGTGACGTGTATGAAGCCCAGGACCGGATGCGGGAGGAACTGCGGGGAGCCACCACGGTGATCTGCATGGCCACGGCGCTGCACACCATTGCCACCGGCAACATGACCCCTTCCTACCGGGTCATGAAGGACGGAAGCATTCGCCAGGTCTTTTTCTACAGCGTGGACGTCAGTGAGTTTGCCGTCAACAAGCTGGCAGACCGGGGCAGTCTCGGGGCCCGGGGGATTGTGACCAATGCCCAGGACTTTGTGGTCAGACTCAGACAGAATCTTTCACGGGAAATTGCCGGATCAGACACCGCGCAGAGGAAGGAGAAATCATGATGCAACTGTTTCCGCAGCCCCGGGACCTTGAGATGCTCCCCGGGACCTGCCATGTGCCCGGGGGCTTCGGAGCCTGTGACCTTCTGACCTTTTTCAGACTTGTCCGCTCCGGGAATGAAGTCAGGGTCGGATGGAACACGGTTCCAGGACGGGAAGAATATGAGATGGAAATCGGGGAGGACGGGATCACCCTCCGCGTCTCCGGGGAGGAGAGCCTGTTCCGTGCCGTCACCTCCCTTCATCAGCTGATCCGCCGGTTCGGGGAAGAGATTCCCTGCATGCGCGTGAAGGACCGTCCGGCCTTTGCCCGCAGGGGATACATGCTGGACATCAGCCGGGGCAGGAAGCCCCGCATGGAGACCCTCCGGACCATGATCGACTATCTGGTATCCCTGAAATACAACGAGCTGCAGCTGTACATGGAGGGGGACTGCTTCAAGTACGCGGCCTACCCGGAGGAGACGAAGGATTTTGACTGTCTGACTCCGGAGGACATTCTGGAACTGGACAGGTACTGCCGGGAGCGCTTCATGGACCTGGTGCCCAATCAGAATTCCTTCGGCCACATGTACACATGGCTGAAGAAGCCGGCCTTCCGCCATCTGGGCCTGTACGGGTCGGAGACAGAGGTCCCCTCCACCCTGAATCCCACGCTGCCGGAAAGCTTCGATTTCATGTGCAGTCTCTATCGCTCCCTGCTGCCGTATTTTTCCAGTGAGTATGTGAATATCGGCCTGGATGAGGCCTATGGGCTGGGAAAGTACCAGATTGAGGAATACTGCAGGGAAAAGGGGAAGGATCAGGTTTTTCTGGAGTGGCTCAACAAACTCAGCGGTCATATCACGGAGCAGTACGGAAAGAAGATCATGCTCTGGGCGGACATGATCTATGATTATCCATCCATTTACAAACAGCTTCCGGAGGGGGCCATCGCCCTGGAATGGGGGTATGAGCTGATTCAGTCCCAGCGGATGACTGCCCACTGCATTGCCTACAGGGACGCGGGCATACGCTACTATGTCTGTCCCTCGGTGAACACCCATGACAGCCTATCGGGACGCATGGACGTGACCACCTTCAACATCCGCACCTGCGGGGAACTGGGGGAGGCGTACGGCGCGGAAGGACTGCTGCTGACGGACTGGGGCTCCACGGGACATCCCCAGAGCTGGGTCTGGAGCATGAATCCCATTGCCCTTGGCGGACAGTATGCCTGGAATACCGGAGCAAGGCAGGACGGGGAGACCTTCAAGGCGGATTTCATCCGCAGCGCGGAACAGTATGTGGATGAGTACTTTTTCCGGAAGGTTCCCCTCTCCAGGCTTCTTTACAGGATGGCCAACTACTATCTTCTGGAACCGGAAAGGGTTCACGTGTGCACCATGTGCGCAAAGGAAATGCTTCTGCCCATGAACGAGACACGCTTTGTGCATCTCTTTGACCTGAAGGACAGCGGGGACGATTTCTATTTTGACAACGTCACCGCCTATGTCCGGAAGATTATGGCGGACATTGAGCATCTCTCCTTTGATGAGGAATGGAAGCGGGAGATCCGCCTGACGGCGAAGCTGATCGAGCTTGGAAGCGGGATCTGCAGGGTCAAACTGCACCCCGATACCTCCGCATCAGAGGCTCTGGAGCTGGCGGGGGCGATTGACGGGATTCTTCCGGAGTTTGAGGAGACCTGGAAAAAGCGGAACTATGAAAAGGGCGTGGAACGCTTCACGGAGCATCTCCGTGCCCGCCAGAAAGAAATGCGGGAGCTGGCGAAAGCCTGACGGGAGACCCGGGAGGGGCTGTGAAAGAATGGTTTCTCTGGAATGCCTTTTCATCACGGTCCCCCTTTGAGCGCAAAGGGGACAGACCGGGAATGGGATAACCCGGATTCAGGGTTCATCCGGTTACCGGATCCGACAGGGATGGGCAGCATTCGGAGAAAAACGGGTGGAAGTCAAACGATCACCTGTGGCCTGTTTCAGAACCGGTATCTGAAACACAGGATGATGATTGATATCTTCCCGTTTTTTTGTATAATCACCGTGACTGCCTTGCCGAGCGCGCGGCTGTGTTGTTTCCCGGCATAAGGATCCTTTTTTTTCGCCGAGAAGGAAGTTCGGAAAGCCCTTTGGATGCGTGCGTTCTGATCATACTGACCGGTCCTGCACAGACCTTTTTCATTTTCTTTTTCCCCATCTCCTGACTCCAAAGAAATGAGGAATCCAACCCATGAAACGCGTAGGACAGATCCTTTTCTCCCTTGTGCTGCTGTGCGGCGCCGCACTGGTTTCCCTGCCCTCCTTTGCATATGGGGGAGGTACTCCGGTTATTGTAATCGGAAATGAAAAGATATCAAAAGGCAATATGATCTGGTTCGGGAACTATAAAGGCTATGATGGTAGAAATACAGTTATATATGATGGCCCGGTTCAGTGGCGTGTTCTTGGGAATGGCAATACCGGCAGCGGGAAACTGTTGCTTACCGAGTACCTTGTAGGTTTTTCTCATAGGGACGAACGTCCCTGGGAGCAGGACCCTGATCCGCGTTCCTGGTGTAACGATTTTTTTTCCGGAGCGTTTACCAGTCTCGAACAGAGTGCCGTTTTTGAAACATCCAAGAATGATGCTCCCTATCAAAGTGGGGATTACTTTGGGCCGTCCTCATTGAATAAGGAATACGTGTTTTTTCTTTCTGCCGAGGAAGTGGAATCGGCCTCCTATTTTCCTGATAACAGTTCACGAATCGCAAGGTTATTTAGTGGAGAGGAATGGAGGTGGCTGTTGAGATCAAATCCTCCTTCATGTGTTCTTGAAGATGGAACAATCCAAATATATTATGCTCCCCACTATACGTTCACACGCCCTGCAATGAACATTGATCCATCCTGTACTCTGTTTGTATCTGCTGCAACTGGCGGAAAATCTGTTACAGCCGGAAATTCCTCAGACCTGGAAGGAACGGATCTTTTCGGGATATCCGCATCTTCCGGGAATGAGTGGAAACTGACATTGAAGGACAAAGACCGGAAATTCGCCTGTGATGGTGCGAACGCTCCCATGTACGCGTTCCCCGGGGGGGATGTCAGCATTTCCTACAGAAACGCGGTACCGGGCGACAAAGAATTTGTGTCCGCCCTTCTATTCGACAGCGCAGGCACTGCCCTGTATTACGGCAGTATCCAGACCAGCACCGCAGACGGTACGGCTGTTTTCAGAATTCCGGACAACCTGTCATTGGGCAGTTATACCCTGAAAGTTTTCAACGAACAGAAGAACGGGGATAAGCAGACCGATTATTCCAGTGACTTTGTGATTATTCCCCTGAATGTCACGGATCCCGTGCCTGTGAACATCACCTTCCGTGTGGTCAATGGCCTTTGGGACGACGAAACGAAGGAAGCGAAGAACATCGTCATTTACCGAACAGAGAAGACCGGGGCGAAACTGAAGGCAAAGGATATACCTTCCGCCGGTAGCAAGCCTGACAACACGTACAAACAGGGACACTGGCACACTGTCTTTGACACGAGTACCCTCTTCTGGGAGGACACGATCCTGGAATACCACTACTATGCGAAGGACAGCATCAGCCAGACGGTCATTTTCAAGGTGGAAAACGGATTCTGGGACAATGGCTCCGCCGATCCCGTCACCGTCATACTGGACGGTCTTGAGGGAGACATTCTGAAACTGCAGAAGGGAGATATTCCCTCCGTAGGCAGCAGACCCGGCAGTACCTTCAAGGCAGGAAACTGGCATATCGTGCCCACCACGGAGACCGCCATTACCGGGAACATGACCTACACCTATTCCTATTTTCCAAAGGACGAAATCAGCCATACGGTCACCTTCAGGGTGGAGAACGGTCTTTGGGATGACGGGACCGTCGAGCCCAGAATCGTCGTCCTGCATGGCCATGAAGGAGATATCCTGAAACTGCAGGCCGGGGATATCCCCACAGCGGGCAGCAGACCCGGAAGCACCTTCAAGGCGGGAAACTGGCATATCATCCCCACCACACAGACCGCCATTGCCGGGGACATGACCTACACCTATTCCTACTTTCCCAGGGATGAAATCAGCCATACGGTCACCTTCAGGG
>CACYGY010000100.1 GCA_902774025.1 uncultured Eubacteriales bacterium | reverse complement strand
GTGCCGGAAATGAAGGACGGCAGACGGATTGTGTATACCGTGCAGGAAGAAGCCGTGGCGAATTATGCGGGAACGGTTCGGGGAGACATGGATGAGGGCCTGATCCTGACCAACAGATGGTACAGCCCCGGGTCGGATGTCTCATTCTACGACGTGAACGGGAACGCCTTCACCTTTACCAAGGAATGGATCGGGGAACCGGCAGAGATGCGGTTTACCCTGTACTATCCTGACGGAACGGAGCACAGTCACAGGTTTGAACGCAGAATGCTGTCGCCTCAGGTGTGGCAGTATACGGCATGGCTGTCTTCCGGAGCGGGAGAGTATGTGCTGGAAGACCCGATTCCGGGATACCAGACCATCTATGTCAATGTAGGCGCATATGAGGATGTGAAGGACCGCCTGTACAACGGCGGAACCATCATAAACCGCATGATTCCCAGAACGGGAGACTCGGATCCTCTGGCGCTCTGGCTGATCCTGGGAGGCGTGGGCCTCGTGACGCTGGTTCTGGTGCTGTGGAAGTTCCGGAACAGGAAGAAATGATGTAAAACTTCTCTGGGCTGCTCAGAAAGTGCGTACGGCACGGGCTGAGCAGCCTTTTTTTCTGAAGGGGAGGATGGAACGACGGGAAGGGTGACGGACAGGTCCATGCGCCGGAAGATACGGATCAGCGGCCGGATGACGGCTCCCCGGGAGGAGAGGGGATGGATGCGGTCAGGATCCCGTGACCGCCGGGCGTATACAGCTTTGCCGGGGATGCCCTGAAACAAACCCGGAGCGTTTTCAGCATCGTATTCCATCTGCGGGATGTCCGGGACATCACTGTTTCGTAACGGGGAAAACGCCTGTCTGACACATGACAGGTGTAAATGAGGGCGGATGGGAAGCCGGGTCTGACCGGGTCCATGCTTTTACCCGCGGGAAGCGTCGGAATGAAAGTGACGGGAATCAGAAGGCCGGGGGAAGGAGGCTCCCGCCTGCCGGCCCTCCCATCCTCCGGGAAAGAGGTCCGGAAGGCATCCAGGAGAAGGAGTCAGGAATACGGAAGATTGCTTCCGGGGCATATCTCTCTTTGACAGATTCCCCCGGGGAGACGAAAATGCCTGCAGGACATCAATTCAGACACGGGAAACACAGCTTGACGGGCTGTGTGCCATTTGCTACACTCACGCAAGATCTGAATACACGGGCATCGGATCATCAGCGGATTTTGTCCGGCACAGAAGGGATGGACATGATGACCGGGCCAGTGCGGAAAATGAAACATGGGAGACGGCGGTGAAAATGAAAAGATCAGGACCTGCGGGAAAGTGGAAGATCTGGACGTTGCTGATCCTGGCGGCGATCCTTGTTCTGTCGGTGCATGTGTCTGCCGGAGCCGTGATCGAGCAGGCTGTCTGGGATACCGGTAAACTCACGCAGTCCGGGGATAATGAGACGTTTGTGAAGGGCGCGCCGAACACGCCGATTTATCTGGATCTCATGACACTGACCGACGAGAATGTCAGACCCGTGATCGAGTTGATCCCGGGAAGCGGAAAACCGAGCTACAGAATTGTATCCGGCACCGGTCTCGATGAGGTGGCGCTGTTTCTCAGGGATAACAGCAGCATGCCCCTCAGGAAGGATCAGGATAACTTTTTTCCGGGAAATCAGTTCCGCTTTATCTACAGCGGGTGCGCGACGCTTCAGGACGGGTCCGCCGCGGATGTGGTGTACACTTTCCGGAATCTGCACATCAGCCTGAGCTCTGCCCTCACGGAGGAGGAAGTCGGCAAGATCAATGAGGACGTGGAGATTTACCTTTGCAACGGGAAGCAGCTGTACAGCACAGCCAGGAACATGCCTGCCGGCAGGGTACAGGTCGATGGGGTTTCCGTGCACAGGCGTTTTGTGGGCGTCAGTGTGGACATGCGCGTTCAGATCATGCAGGACGGCGTACCCGTGGACGGAGTGTTCTACTATGGCATTACGGACATCGATGTGAACCGGAAGGAAGCCGCTTCAGCGGGATACCTCTACGGGGCGGATGGCTGCTTTTCGTTTTCTGAAATGGTTCAGCTGAATTCCGGATATGAGCGTGTTTTCATACCGGAAGCGGGAAGAATGTATGACGGCACTCCGGGAAACTACCTGCCCAATATCCGGATGAACGGAGACAAAATCCGTTTTGACCCGGTTTTCGAGGATTCCACCGGGCGGTATTACGGGCAGCCGGATAAGGATCCCGGCAGCTATCTCACCGGCTTTGTGGCGCTGGCCAATAACCGGGAAGGCCTTGATCTGTCTTTCTGGACAAGCGGCGGATTTGATACGAACGGGGAGGGCGGAATCATCAATACCTTCCTGGTCCGGCCCCCTGTGAAGGGAGACAAGGACTACAAGCATATCATTGTTTCCACATCCGGTCCCGGAGGCAGCATCTGGACCCTGAACGATCACGACAATACCATGATCATTTCCACCAACCATACGGAGGACTACCTGACCGTGTCCAACGGAAAAACCGTGGTTTATACCATGGAGCCGGATACAGGCTGCGAAATTGAGAGCCTGAAGGTCGGGGATGCCACGGACACGGCGATTTATGATCTGACACCGCATCTGCACGGCATGAAGGAAGGCGGGGAAATCACCCAGCCCATTGCCGAGGGCAGGGAGGGGATCCTGAAGTATCAGGGAAACGGAATCTACACCTTCACCTTTCCGGACAACAACAATGATCACCGGATCGAGGTCACATGGAAAAGAAAAACGCTGGACATTGAGGCCCTCAAGATCTGGGATGACGCCGGATTTGAGGACCGGCGCCCCGGTGAGGTGGAAATCCAGCTGCTGGCAGACGGGGTTCCCGTGCCGGGGGCTGTTCAGAAAGCCACTGCGGCCGGTGGATGGAAAGTCACATTCACGGGACTTCATCAGTACAGCACAGCGAACAATGAGATCGTGTACAGCATCATGGAGAAGCGTGTTCCGGAAGGGTATGTTCTGGAGAGAATCTATCCGCTGCTCTATGAGATCAGAAACCGCTACGCCCCGGGGATGATTTCGGTACCGGTTCAGGTGATCTGGGATGATGTGGAAAACGAGGACAGGATCCGCCCGGATCACGTGAGTATATGGCTGTACGCCGACGGGGTTCTGATACGCAAGGCTGTGGTGACACCCAGTGACAAGTGGTACACACTGTTTTCGGAACTGCCTGAGAAGGATGAGAACGGGAAGGAAATTACCTATACAGTCCGGCAGGCTGTGCAGTACACCTTCGACAGCATCCTGAGCGAGCAGGTGAACCTTTACGATGTGCCCGTGTATGGTGCGAGGGACGACGGAACACGGACCATTACCAATGTATACAGGCCGGGAACCGTCAGTGTCCATGTGGTCAAGGAATGGAAGGACAAACCGGACAGCGTTCCGTTTCCCGGGAGAGTGCAGGTTTACCTTTACGCCAATGGCGAAATGGTGGACTCGGCGTTTCTCACCGCGCCCGGACAGTGGGAACATACGTTCCGGGATCTCCCGGTGAAGCGGGCAGGCGTTCCCATTCAGTACACCATCGGGGAAAAATCAGTTCCGAATTTCCTGCCCGTGATTGATCAGAAGAATTACCGGATCACGAATGTGTACAGTCCCGGAAAAACCTCGGTGCAGGTGACCAAGGCCTGGCACGACATGGATGATCAGGACGGAACCCGTCCCCGGAGCGTCAGGGTAGGTCTGTACAGGGATGGTGAGCATGAGCCCATGGCCACCATGGAACTCAGCGAGGACAATCACTGGACCGGGATCTTCTCGAACCTGGACGAGATGGATGGTGACGAGCGCATCATCGGGTATGCCGTGCGGGAGTTTGAACCGACGTCCGGATACACGTATGCTGTCATCGGAAACCAGCACACAGGGTATACGGTGACCAATTACCATGTTCCGGACTTTACAGACCTGACCGTGGAAAAGACATGGGATGACAAAGGGCATGAGGAAGCCCGTCCGGGAAGCGTGGTCATCCGCCTGGATGCCGACGGCGAGCCGTACCGGGTGGGGGTGATGTACGCCTACAATGACTGGCAGCCGCTGGTGTTTGCGGATCTGCCAAAGCACAGGAACGGCCGCGAGATTGTGTATACCATTACAGAGGACTGGATCCGTGACTATACCCATCACATTGACCCCCTTACGCACAGGGTCACCAATACCTATACCCCGGGCAGGCGGTCCATCGATGTGGAAAAGAGCTGGCATGATGAGGACGATACGGACGGGATCCGTCCGGAGTCTGTCACGATCCATCTTCTTGCGGACGGCAGGCCGACCGGGCAGACCCTGACGCTGAGCGCGGACAATTTCTGGACCGGCACTTTTGAGAATCTGGAGGATGTGAATGCAGTCGGCGGTGAGATCGACTACACGGTTTCCGAGGACCCTTCCCCAGGCTATGAGGTCCTGATCGAGGGATACATGGATACCGGTTTTGATGTCCTGAACATCCATGAAGTGAAGCACAGGGATCTTGTGGTCAATAAAATCTGGGACGACGCCGGCGTGGAGAGCAGGCGCCCGGAATCCATCACGGTGCGTCTGAACGCAAACGGTGTGGAAATCCAGGAGAAACGGATGCTCAGGGAGGACCACTGGGCTCCTGTGGTGTTTTCGGACCTGCCGGTGTATCGGGGCGACCGGGAAATCCTGTACACCATTACGGAGGATCCTGTTGAGAACTATACCCATCAGATTGATCAGCAATCGGGTGTGATCACGAACCGCTACAACCGGCGCAGCGTGCCATGGTACGACGATGACTTCTTCCCGGGAAATGCCTTCACCTTTACCAAGGAATGGGTCGGGGAACCGGCGGAGATGCGGTTTGCCCTGTACTATCCCGACGGAACGGAGCACAGCCACAGGTTTGACCGGAAAGTGCTGTCGGATCAGGTATGGCAGTACACGGCATGGCTGTCTTCCGGAGCGGGAGAGTATGTGCTGGAAGACCCGATTCCGGGGTACCAGACCATCTACGTCAATGTGGGCGCATATGAGGATGTGAAGGACCGCCTGTACAACGGCGGGACCATCATCAACCGTGCGATTCCCAGAACGGGAGACACAGATCCTCTGGTGCTCTGGATGATCCTGGGAGGCGCAGGCCTGGTGATTCTGGTTCTGGTGCTGTGGAAGCTCCGGCACCAGAAAAAATGACGAAAACAGAGGAAATCCGGCTTCAGGGCCGTTCAGGAAGGACGTGTGTCCGGATGAACGGCCCTTTCTCTTTGAACCCCGGCGGGCACGACGGTTTTCTTTCCGGGAGGGCGGCTTTCCGCTCCGGCAGAAATCCTCAGCCCTGCAGGAACAGACAGCTTTTTCCTCCGGCCCAGGAACGGTCCGTGAGCGAGATATGTGCGGCAGCACATGCATCCGCTGATCCGGAGCGGGATCCCGCCCGGCCTGTGAATCCCCGCAAAGGGCTGCCCTTTTCACCGTCCCTGCTCCCGGGGGTTGTCATTGCCGGCGTCCATGCGTACAATCAGTGACATCAGTGGGGAAAGTGAAGGGGGGGCGGGTCCGGCACCCTTCAGAGGCGGGAATCCGGAGCCTCAGTCATAAGGAAGCATCCCTGCCGGATTTCGGAACATCCCTGTCCGGGCAGAAGGGTTCTGAAGAAAGGATACCGGGTTCTGAAATTCCGCCTGTGCACGATGCTTTCTCTTTCATTCAGGTGACCGGAGCCCTGTGACAGGATACCGCGCATATTCCTCCGGCGCTTTCGAAGGGGCGGAGGGGAAAAGGGAGAGGGAGGAACGTATGAAAAAACGGATGGCGCTGATGCTGGTTCTGACGATGCTTGTGAGTCCTGCCGCCTGCGGAGGCACAGCCTTTTGTGAGGAAAGCGCGGCTGTCTCACCGGTGTATTCCCAAGGACGGGACGAAGGGAATACGGCCCGTGAGATCACACGAAAAGAATATCCTGTGCATATCATGGAGATGGAACTGGATGAGCCTCTGCCCCTGTATTTTCTGAAGGACGGACCGGATCTGCCCTATGTGGAACTCGGGGACTGGACAGGGATACTCAACTTCATCTGCACGGACGGCGGGACGGATCCGGGTTATCTGCTCCGCCTTGAGACAGAGGGTTCTTCGGCGGCCTTCATACGGGAGACGGGCTATTCCATGATCATGGATTTTGACAGGGACACCTTTGAGTTCTGGGATTACAACGGCTTCATGAAAGTCCCTGCCATGGCCACGCTCCTGGACTTCGCCGCCAGAAGGTGCGTGAACGATGAGGGAGAACCCTCCCTGATGAAGAAGACGGGGGAAGTGAGCTATGACCGTTACGGGGACGGGAAGATCGTTTCCCTCGGGGATTACGGCATTGATCTGATCTGTCAGGACGGACTGTACCTGGCACCCCTTCAGACGATGAGCGACTTTACCCTCGCCCCCGGTGCCAGCGCCATGAACTGCTTCTTCAACGGCCGGTGCGTTCTGTTCTCATCCCTGGGCACGGAGCCCTTTGCCGCTCTTTATTACGACGCGCCCACCGGGCGGCGCAGCGAAGCCCTGACAAGGTACGGATACAGCGAGCTCTGTCTGATGCTGGACAGTTTTTACGGCCTGAAGGACATCCACGGGATCGGAAGCTTCCGGCAGTTCATCCGGGAGGCCGGCCTTGAGGAAGCGTTTCTCAGTCCGGACGCGGAGACAGCCGACAGGGCACTGTGTACCCTGATCCGTCATTACATTGACGATCTGCATTCCAGCTTTGACGCTTTTTCCTGTCTGGCCGGCCCTCTGAAGGTCAGTGCGGACAGGGGGCCCTCCTATGCCAGTCTGGCGGAGCATCGCCGCCTTCATGGGGAGGCAAGGGAGCGCCAGTACCCGGAGGGCGTGCCGCAGTATGAAGAGATCGGGAATACGGCCTATATCACCTTTGATCATTTTGAGGTCCTTGCGGAATCGTATGAAGCGTATTACGGACATGAGAACATACAGGATATTCCCTTTGAGGATACCATTGCCATGATCATCCGGGCCCATGAGCAGATCACGCGGCAGGACAGTCCCATTGAGAACGTGGTCATTGATCTGAGCTGCAATGTCGGCGGTTCGGTGGACAGTGCCGCCTTCCTCCTTGCCTGGTGTCTCGGAAAGAGCAGCATCAGCCTCCGGGACAGCTTCACGGGAGCCGTTTCCACCACCGATTACTGGGCGGACGTCAACCTTGACCGCGTTTTTGACGAAAGGGACAGCATTGCGGACAGGAATCTTTTTTGCCTGATCTCCCCGGTGAGCTTCTCCTGCGGGAATCTGGTGCCCAATGTCTTCAGGCAGTCGGGAAGGGTCACCCTCCTGGGCAGAACCTCCGGCGGCGGGAGCTGCGTGGTCATGCCGGCCTCCACCGCCTGGGGAACGGCCTTCAGCATTTCCTCCCCCAGACGGATGTCCTTCCTCAAGAACGGCTCCCTTTACGATATTGACCGGGGCGCAGACCCTGACTATGCCATCAGCAGGCCTGAGAAATACTATGACCGGCAGGCGCTGACGGCGTATATCGGCAGCCTTTACTGATAAGATCCGGGATCGTGGCAGCCCGAAGCGGTTTCCATGCCCCGTCTGTCCCAGGAGGGGGCGTGCCATTTCGGACGGAAAAGGGCCAGGGCGGTTTCCGCCTCAGGGCACGGAAAAGGCCCTGCAGGGGCCTGCCGGCGGACGGAACAAGACCCGCGGTTTCCCTCGCGCGCCGGGGCAAATTGACACGTACCATGGCCTGCAGTAGAATAAACGCCGGTTCAGTGAGCCGGACATCCTGAGAAAGAAGAGGCACCAGGGCATGAGCGGAACAGAATCCAGAAATGCAGAATCACAGCGCCGTGTTGTCAACGGCGTGGAGTATTTCGACCGCGGTACCGTGGAAGGGCGCAACGGACGGAAATATGACCGGTATGCCATCCATACCCGCTTTGTGGAAGTCGGGGAGGATCAGGCAGAGCTGGTCCGGGAGTATGTTCTGCCCATCTATCAGGAAGGGGACGTGCTGGCCTTCGGTGCCAAGGTCATGGCCATGTGCACGGGAAACGTGCGCACCAAGGAGCAGGTGCACCCGGGATTCTGGGCAAAAACCCTGTCCAGGCACGCCGGGGAGAATCACACGGGCATCGGCATGCATGAACCGTATAAAATGCAGCTGACCATTGATCTCTGCGGAGCGCCCCGGGTGGTGTTCGCCTCGGCGGTATCCGCCGTCACGCGGCCTCTGGGGATTCACGGCCTGTTTTACAGGATCTGCGGAAAGGGCGTTGCCGGCATTGACGGTTTCTATTACCGTTCTGCCTTTGAACGCTATAAGGATCTGGCCCTGATCAACAATGACAACCCGGTGGAGCTGTGCGATGAGCTCCAGAAGAAGACCGGCGTGCCGGTGGTCCTCATGGACGCCAATGACATTGACCAGAACATGCTGGGCAAGGGGACAGGCTTCCCGCTCACGGACGAGGAGATTCAGGACGCCATGCGGGACAATCCCTCCGGACAGGGCGGGGAACTGACGCCCCTGATCCTGATCCGGCCTCTGTAAGGATCGCCTTTCCCGCCCCGGGACGCATCCGGGAAGGAACAATGGAAAATCCCCGCGGCATGGGCCGCGGGGATTCTGTCTTTTGGAGGAAATGCCGGAAATGCCCTCAGGCAGCCGGCTTTGCCTCCTCTTCCTCAGGCTGGGAAGCGTCCGTTTCGGTGTGCTCATGGAACTGTTTCTCTGCCGGGGTGATGCCTTCCGGATAGATCTGAGCAAAGTCATTTTTCATGGAAACCGGAATGTAGCCCTGCTTTCTGTATTCCTCCGACTTGGTGGCCCAGTCCTGGGGACCCCATTCCCGGACGGTATCGTCGGCAACGACCATGTAGGCCTGGGTGGGATACGGGTTCCTGCTGTCGAGGGTGTAGTTCAGCATGCTGCTGTCGCTTCCGCTGTTACCGAAGGCCAGCACGGGGCGCTGACCGATTTCCCGCTGGATGTACAGGGACTTGTTGCCGTTGAGGTTCTTCTGAAGGAATCCGCCGGTGATCATCAGCTCGTCGCCGTCGGCATACTTGTAGTTCATGTTGGAAGCTTCGGTCTCATGGCCCTTCTGCTTGATTTCAAACTCCGTGCCGATCACGTGGTTCGGGGTCACATAATCCCGGATGGGGGAGTTGGCCACGATGGCCCGGGTCGTCTGGCGTTCCGTACCGCTGATGACATAGATCGTGAAGCCGTTTTCATACAGATACTGCACAAGCTCCACCATGGGAAGATAGAAACCGTCGATATACCGCATGTTGTTGAAGCTCTCGGTGTACTTCTTTCCGAACTCGACGGCGTAGTCATAGAGCTCCTCCACCGTCATTCCGGCATAGGCCTTGGCGAAATTCCTGGCCAGGGACTCGTCGGCCTTGTAGCCGGGCCGGATGTCCGAGGCAACCTTCTTCAGCTCATCCGACACCTTCTCCGGATGATCCTTCAGGCAGTATTCAATGAACATCATGGTATCGTAATAGGTAAAAAAGGTTTCGCAGGTCAGTGTGCCGTCCATGTCAAACACGGCAATGCGGTCCCGCACGGGGATGAAGTTTTCCTCATCCGCAGGATCCGTCACCATGGCCACATAATTCCGAAGGCTTTCGGCCACGGAGGAGTCCGCTGCCCAGTAAACGGAGAGGGGCTTTCCGGTTTCCGTTACTCCGGCACTGCCCGACAGGGAGGCGGCCCACTGGCTCATGGTTCCGGCAGCGGCATTGAGGGTTTCCTCGGTCCAGCGGGTGACATCCCCGGAAGCCTGGCTGAACCATTCCCCCGCGTTACCGGCGGCATCTCCGACGGTTTCTGACGCCTGCTGAGCGAAGGAGCTGACGCTGTCCCAGAGGCCGGAGAAGAAGCCCGCAGCCCCGGCCTGCCCGTCATCGGCCAGAGCGGACAGATTCAGGCTGAACAGCATGATGAGAGAGAGGCATACACACAGACACTTTTTCGTAATCATTCCAAACATCCTCCCGGAATACAGACTACTCTGCCTTGGCAGATACGGCCATTATACATCAAAGCCCTTCAAAGGGAAGAGCAGGCGAAGGGCTGTTTTTTCTCCGTGGGGAAAGGGCGCGGCATCCCCGCCTTGGATTCCGCCGGGGTAGGGGACAGGAAGAAGAGGTTCCCGGATCCGCTTCATCCGGCTCTTCGGTTTCAATCCTCCCGCGGTGCAGGCCGTGAGCGGGAAAGGAGAGGGCATGGAAAGTCTTCTTGCCAATTCCGGCAAACATGATATCATGAAAATATCATGGGGACGGACCGGAAATGCCCTCTGTCCGTTTCCCGGAGAACCGGAGAGCGCCTGTGATCCGGTGAATGACTGAATTGAAGGGGATCGGCAATGAAAAACACTCAGTTTCGGAGAGCTGCCGCCGCTCTGGCGGTCCTGGCTCTGCTGATGGCGGGCATCTGTCCCGCCTTCTCCCTGGCGGAGACAGTGGAATCCGGCCTTCTGCGCACGGCGGTTCTGTATGACATCTCCACCCTGGATGTGGCAAGGACCAGCGACGACTATCTGGTGCCCATGAATGTGTTTGACCGTCTCTTTGAGACCCGGGTGACGGACGGGACGGCTCAGGTGGTGAAGAGCCTGTGTGAGGACTGGTCCCTCAGCCCGGACGGCCTGACCTATGCCTTTACCCTCCGGGACGGGATCCTCTTTTCCAACGGCGAAAGGCTCACAGCGGAGGATGTGCGCTTTACCTTCGAGCGCCTTCTGCGCATCGGGGATCAGAACACGGACATCCCCCTGGAGGTCCTGGGCGGCCGGGCTCTTCTGAACCATGAGGCGGACCGTCTGGAAGGATTCCGGGTTCAGGATGACCTGCACTTCACCATCACCCTGGAAAATCCCAATGCGGGTTTCCTGGCGGAGCTCTCCTCCCCGGCCATGTCCATTGTGGACATGGAGAGCATGACGGAGGATTTCGGCAGGGAGGTCAGCGCCGCCATCGGCACCGGCCCCTACCGGATTACCGAGTGGGTGCCCAATGACCACTTTACCCTTGAATACCGGGCGGATTTCTGGGGGGAAACGCCTTCCGTGAAGAAGCTGGTGGTCCGGGTGATCCCGGAGGCCGGCACCCAGAACCTGATGTTCCAGAACGGCGAGCTGGACCTGCTGGATCTGAAAAGCATGGACAGCGCCATTGTGTCCGGTCTGTACAAGACGAGATACGCGTCCCGGATCGTCTCTGCGCCCCATGTGGGCATGACCTTCATGGCCCTGAACGAAAATCAGGCATACCTGAAGGATGTCCGGGTCAGGAAGGCCATCGGGATGGCGCTGGACGTGGATACGCTGATCCGGAGCCTGTACGACGGGGACGCCGTTCCCGAAAAGGGCATCATTCCCACGGGCGTCTGGGGATACAACCCGGACCTGGAGGGCTTTTCCTATGATCCCCAGGGCGCTGCAAAGCTCCTGGAGGAGGCCGGGTATGCCCCCGGAGAAGTGCGGTTTGAACTGTGCGTGGACAACGCCTCCACCGGCACCACCCAGCTGCTGGCCCAGGCCATCCGGCAGATGCTGGGCCAGGCGGGGATTGAGGCGGAGCTGACCTATCATGACCACGCGGCATGGCTGGACAGGCGGATTTCCGGGAAAATGGACGCCTTCCTGGGCACCTGGGGCATGGACTACAACGATCCGGCCAATATCATGTATACCTTCTTCGGAAACGAACAGAATACCGCCCAGCGCAGCCTGAACTATCCCGACACGGAAGTGATGGAACGGGTGGCCGCGGCCCGGGCCATTGCGGACGACACGGCGCGGGAGGCGGAATACCGGGCGCTGGAAAAGAAGATCATCCAGGAGGACGCTGCCTGGATCCCCCTGCTGGAGGAAATGCATCTGTACTGCATGGGTGAGCGGGTGGTGCGCTTCACGCCCCAGTGGGCAGGCTATTCGGACTTCTATGTCACGGATGTGGTCCTGAAGTGAGGAAAAGGGGGGAGAACGTCTCCCTCTTTCCATCAGAAAAGTCCGTGCGTTTCCGTAAACCCTGAAACCGCCGGGAAAACCCCGGCGGTTTTTCAGAGCAGGCGGAGGACGGGGGAGGGAACATGACACAGCGAAACTTTCTTCTCAGAAGACTGGGCCAGTCTGCGCTGGTCCTCCTGATGGTCATCATCCTGGTCTTTGTGATTCTTCATGTCATTCCCGGAAACGCGGCCCTTACCCGGATGGGGGAGCACGCCAGCCGGGAAACCCTGGAGAGGACCATGGAGGAGCAGGGACTGAACCGGTCCGTGTTTGAACAGTTCTTCCGGTATCTGGGGGACCTGTTCCGGGGCGAGTTGGGCATGAGTACCTCCATGGGAAGGAGCGTGGGCCGGCTGATCCTGACGGCCTGGGGGAATACCCTCGTCCTGGCCCTGGGGGCGGCAATGGTTTCCTGGACGCTGGGGCTTGCCTGCGGCATTCTTTCCGCCCGCTGGAAGGACAGCGTCCTGGACCGCCTGTTCATGGGCTTTTCCCTTCTGGGCCTGTCCATGCCGGTGTTCCTGGTGGCCATGGGGCTTCAGTACGTGCTGGCCTATCATCTCCACTGGCTGCCCATTGCCGGCACGGAGGACTGGCGGGGTTTCATCCTCCCGTCCCTTGCCCTGGGCTGGAACCATGCCGGCAGCATTGCGCGCCTGGTACGCTCCAGTCTCACGGACACCCTGGAGGAGGACTATATCGATACCGCCCTGGCCAAGGGGCTGA
>CACYGY010000099.1 GCA_902774025.1 uncultured Eubacteriales bacterium | reverse complement strand
TTTTTTTATATTTCAAATTCCCAAGCTGCCTATGCAGCAAAACTATGATCGTGACCCCGGTCCTCTGTTCAGATCTTGTTGATCGCTTCCAGCAGTACCTTCACATCCAGCAGTAAGTCCCCGGATTTCGGTTCCTTCACGAAAAACTTGGCGCATGGGGTGCTCTCCCCATCCCCAATCTCATAGCCACAGGAAAAGTAAGTCTTCAGTTCCTTTTCAGGGTCTCCATCCTTTGCCTTTGCCTTTCTCTTTTTCTTGTCTCCAAGTTTTCTTGTAACCACCGCCAGAAGGAGCTTGTTGTCCGCCAGAGAAACCGTCTGCTGAATGACCGCTTCCTTCAGCGAAGTATCCTCTGAAAACCTGAGTTCATCGGCCACGTACAGAATATACTTTCCCTTGTCTTCGTCACTGCTGTCCGAAAGGAGATCATCCATGATATGGCAGAAGTTATCCCTGGAAAGAGGCGTGTTCCAAATCATCTTCCTCTGCTCTTCCAATCCCAGGCTTCTGATTTCTTCAGAAGACATGGAAAGACGGTGCAGACCGCTGTATACCTCTACCTTCTGAGACAGGGACAGCCTGTCCGCCAGTTTCTGAGCAACGCCTTCCGCTCTCCTGCCCAGGTTCCTGTCCAGCTTTTGGATAACGGAGCTGACATAGTCCGGATTGATGCCGGTTATCCCGGTTATGGATTCCAGGAAAGGAAGATCAATTTCTGCCAGTTTTTCCTTGCCCTCTGCATAGTACCGAAGCAGGCCGGACAAGTCTGATCTGTATTTCAGCAGGATTTCCTTGCTGTAATCCTCACTGTAATCCCCTTTCTCATCCAATGCCCTGACCGTCCTCTGATACTCCTTCAGGATTCGCTTAAAGCATGTTCTGTTGGATCTGTGCTGACGTCCTTCATAATCTTCCGGTTCTGCGTATTCCCCCGTGGAGATCACCGCTTCCTGATAACCCTGATCCTCAAAAAGGGCAAACAGAAGCTCTCTGTAGTAGACATCCAGGTAATGGGCGTCATAGTCACCGGTAGAAGAGTCCAGCAGGTACTCATGAAACTGCCAGTAGTAATCGTCACTCTTTGCTGAATCCACCAGCCGGATGACTTCCTGCAGATCCTGAATGCGGGGGACAGACATCTCGATGTTACCCATACGTTCCATTGCGGATGTCAGCGCCGGTTCCAGGAACAGCGATTTGTCAACTTCCTTTTCTGAAACCACATACGCATGCTGCAATGCATCAATACGCCGTTTCAGAAAGGAGGCCGCGACTGTAATATGCCTGCAGAATGGCTTTCCGCAACTGCATGTTGTATTATAGTACCAGCGCTCTTTGAATGTCCGAATCTGAAACTCCTCTTTCTCCATCACAAGGGAAGCATTCAGTCTTTCGCTGGAGTCCGAAGAAAAGCTGCAGGTCGCCTTTTCCATCACCTGTTCAAGAGATGCCTTTTCAGATCCCATCACTCGATAATTCCATGTGCCACGGGCGGCACCCCTCAACGTGCGGATCGGTGCATCCATGTCGACTCCTGTCGCCTTTCCCAGTGTTCCATTCTCGAAGAAACACTTCCTGAATGTCCTGTTTTCTGCAGAATCAAACATGATACCGAAGCCTTTTTTTTCATCCAGCGTGAAAGTCCAATGCACTGTGTTATAATGCATCCAGTCATACCCTCCAATATACAAGATAAGCCGCCATGTGCCCACACAGCCGCTCCTGGAGAATTTCTCTCTTTCGGCCGGATTCCCCGCCTGCACGGATCAGGCCACTCCATCGCATCTCATTGTAGCATTCTTCTATCCTGTGTCAATTCGGCTTCGGACCGAAGGTCCGGCCCTGTTTGGAGCAATGGACTGGTCCGGGAAACATCCGGTTCATTCCCGCCTGTCCTGGCATGAGATTCTGTCAGATGTTTCACCATACGCTCTTTCGTCAGGTGACGGACATGTCTGAGGTATCCGGAAAAATGTCTTTCCGTATCTTCTCCTTCGCCGGC
Organism: uncultured Eubacteriales bacterium; assembly: GCA_902774025.1. Classification (GTDB taxonomy): domain Bacteria; phylum Bacillota; class Clostridia; order Christensenellales; family Aristaeellaceae; genus UBA2943. Next base: position 10,804 of record CACYGY010000099.1, on the reverse strand, counting down.
TCCGTCCGACCCTGGGATGCTGCCGGAGGTTTTCTGTCCCCCGCATCCTGCCATCCAGTGGAGAAACATTTCAGAAACAACGTCTGCGGGAGTGCATATTTTCGAATCTATGATACAATAACCGTCAGAGGCCGATCATGAATCATCTGTGCCGTTTCCGACGGCCGTTCACTCTTCCCGGGTTTGCTCAAAGGAGATATGCACCGTGAAACCAAGTGAAAACTCAAACGATTACCTGCTGGAAAAGCGTCTGAAAGAGCTGAATCCGACCCTGCACCGTCAGTTTAAGGATACCGTGTTCTGTCTGCAGCGTATTCTGTCAAAATACAGGCTTGTCTTTCCGGAATACACGGATCATTCCGCACTGCATGTGCTTACGGTCATTGATGCCTGTAACCATGTGGCGGGCAGTCAGATCTATCAGCTGAATGGTGACGAGATCTATGCCCTTCTGATGGGCTGCTACTTTCACGATGTGGGCATGGGCATCACCATGAATGATTTCAGGGTTTTCTCCCGGAACATAGACTTCGGGGATTACTTTTCGACACATTCCAGAGACGATGTTGCCGCGATCATCCGGGATTTCCATCATGAATATTCCGGTCAGTTCATCCGGAAATACGCGGAAGTGTTCGATATACCATCACCGGAGCACGTGTTTGCCATCATTCAGATCGCCCGTGGTCACAGAAGAGTGAACCTCATGGACAGCAGCGAGTATCCGTGTGACTTCAGGGTTTCCAGCGGAAACACCATCTGTCTGCCCTTCCTCGCAGCCCTGATCCGCCTGGCGGACGAAATCGACGTAACGGCCAGCCGCAACCCGATTCTCCTTTACGATATTGAGTCACTCGGGAGTCTGAACCAGATCATGGAGTATCGAAAGGTTGAGGCTGTCAAAGCACTGGAAATCTCCGAAAAGTCATTCGTGCTGTATATTGACGGATCTGACAGGGACGTTCTTGAAGTTCTCCGTCCGGTGATCGCCAAGATGCAGTTGACGCTGGATAACTGCCGGAAGACCGTAATCGGACGCACACCCTATGTTATCACCCAGGAGCGCGTCATAACATCCCTCCTGTAGTCGCATCCCTCCGGTCTGCCGCATGCGCTTTTTGCCCCGTACGTAATGTCTCCGGCGTGCAGATGTCCAGTGGCTTCCGGAAGATCCCAGAGTGAAATGAACGAAAAATGACAGCCCTTCCGCCGTGCTTCACCGGCACATCCGGACCGCCGCTCTGCAGGGACTTTCCGGATGGATAATGTTTTCATCCGCCCTCCATCCCATGAAACGCTTCCGCCACTGATTCCCGAATTCTCCACCCCCGCCGCCGTGATCATCCCTTTCATAAACACAGTCCTCTTTTCCGAGCCGGTTGATTCCTCCGACCGGATACACTCCCCACGGGAACCCTCTTCAAGGAGCATGCATGATTCCGTCTGATTCCGTCCGTGAAAGTCTGCGGACCACTTTCCGTACCACCATCTGGGAGCCCTTCTGCCGTGCCATGGAGACCTATCATCTCCTGGCGGAGGGTGACAGGATCGCCGTGTGCATCTCCGGCGGCAAGGATTCTTCTCTCCTTGCCCTGCTTATGGAGGTATATACCCGCGAATCCCCTGTCCCCTTTGAATGTGTCAATCTGATCATGGACCCCGGATACAGGCCGGAAATCCGCTCACAGGTGGAGGAGAACGCCCGCCGCCTCTCCCTTTCCTGTACACTTTTTGAGTCCGATATTTTTCAGGTGGCCTCCAGTCAGACCAGGAACCCCTGCTTTCTCTGTGCCCGCATGCGCCGGGGATGCCTGTATGAAAAAGCCCGTTCCCTGGGCTGCAACAAGATTGCCCTGGGACATCACTTTGATGACGTTATTGAAACCACCGTCATGGCCATGCTCTACGGGGCTCAGCTTCAGGCCATGCCCCCCATCCTCAGGGCCAGAAACTTTCCCGGCATGCAGTTGATCCGTCCTCTGTACCAGGTCCATGAATCCTCCATCCTCGCCTGGTGCCGGGTCAATGACCTTCATTTCATCCGCTGTGCCTGCCGTCTGACGGAAAGCAGCGATTCGGGAAGGGAAAACAGCAAACGTCTGGAAATCAAGAACCTCCTGAAATCACTGGAGGAGGACTTCCCGGGTGTCCGCGAACGGGTCTTTCAGGCCATCCATCATCTGGAAACAGATTCCATGGTTGCCGTCAAACAGGGCGGCATTACACGCACCGTCCTGCCGGAGGACTGACCTGACGTCCACTGCAGAAAGGAAGAGTCCCTGACAAAGGTCAGAGACTCTTCCTTTTTGAGTATCTTTCAGGGGACAGGTTTCAGAACGCCTCCGGTTCTGACAAAACGCATCTGATCCAGAATCCGCATTTCCGAGTCATCCTGCACCTGCCGCAGAATTCTCTCCGCTGCCTCTCCATCAGCCGGCGTGGGTCTGAAATCATTGACGTTCTCCTCTGACGAGGAAGACGTCAGGACCGGAACCAGTTCCACATCCATGGCCTGAACGCCGTTTTCTTCCATCTCTAGGGTAACCACGGCCACAAGACCGTCATAGGTGGTCAGTTCGATGGTTCCCCCGAACATCAGATTCCCAAGACTCCAGAATACAAGTGTCTGATCCATGCAGGCCACGCCCTGCACCACATGGGGATGCGTCCCGATCACCAGATCCGCGCCGGCTTCGGCAGCCTGACGTGCCATCGTCTCCTGCAGTTCCAGATGTGTGGGACTGTACTCCTTTCCCCAGTGGCAGAAATAGACCACCGCATCGCACCCCGCTTCCTTCATGGAGCGGATTTCCTCTGTCAGCGCAGCCGGATTCTGTCTGTAAACCGTTTCCCGCATACCGCCAAATCCAACGGAATACCCTTCCTTCTCCAGGATATGGACCGATCCGTATCCGGCCCAGGCGATCCCCTGTGCCTCCAGTGCCTCCCGGGTGCTTCTCCTGCCGGCACCGCCGTAATCCACGTGATGATTGTTGGCGATGCCCGCCAGTTCCACACCGGATACCTTCAGAGCCTGTGCATAGGACGGAAGGCCCCGAAAACGGTACAGCCGGTCTGTCATTTCTCCGTTCCTGTCCGCTTTCAGCACGCACTCCAGGTTCACCGCTGTCAGATCATCCGACGAAAACAAGGGAAAAAGGTCCTGAAGGAAATAGCCCGGCCCGTAAGAAGTGTAGTACCAGGGCAGAGCGTCCTCCCGCTTCCACCATGACTCCCGGGTGCCCAGCACCACATCCCCCCCAAAGGTGAGGCGGATTTTCGTTCCGGAGCGTTCTCCCGGTATTCCGGATGCGTCCCCAAAATCAATCTCATCCTCTCCCACCAGATCAGGCATTTCAAGAAGATCCAGCCGGATCAGGGGCGCTTCCCCGTCTCCCTCCGCCCTGTCCGCCTCAGGGACAGCTTCCACGGGTCCGGGACTCCGTGCCGTCCATCCCAGGTCTTCCGCAATCATCACCCGACTCCCGGCACCAAGATGCGTCCACAGCCAGAAGGGTCCCATGCCCTGCCCGTCACAGCCGATCCGGACACATCCGTGACTGGCCTTTTCTCCAAGCAGTTTTGCCTGTTCGTCCCCGGACCTGAAGCCTTCCACATTCCTCCATCCCAGGGAGTGAATCAGATTGCCCCCGTCATACCGCATGGGGAAATCGTAGTGAAAGCCTTCCGAGGCGAAGAAATCCACATGCTCATTGATCAGAAAGGCGCCGGAGGCCGTCTCACGGAATTTCTTTTTCTCCGCGGGAAGCCCTGTGGAAACCGGCACATGGGCAATGACCGTCCCCTCCCGGTAGACCTTCATGGTCTGTGTCTTCTTGTCGATGAGAAGTCCATACGTGCCTTCCGGTTCCACGGTTTTCAGATTTTTCAGAGGCACATAGCCCGTGATCTCCCTGCCGTCCTCATGGCGGTATGCACGGATCCTGGCCCAGTTCAGCCGGATATCCAGAACTTCCAGCCCCTGGGACTGTCCGTGGAGTGTGCCCAGGACCTCACTTCCCTCCTCCATTCCGGCATAAACCTTCTGATGGCTCACGTTCCGGATGTCGCATACCACAGAGGGCTTCATCATGAGAGCCCAGATCTGGCTGTCGTCCATCCCGGACTCCGGAATCACCTGTCCCGTGGGCATGACCGGGAGAACTTCCCGTGCACCCCTGTGCACACGGAAGGGAATCTCCACAACCCTGTCCGGATTTTTCTCCATAAAGCAGCGCAGCGTGTAACTGCCTTCACTCAGATTCGCGATCCGGTTGTCACCCATGGACACCCGACGGCATGTGCCGTACTCCGTCACCTCCGGGCGCACGCGGAAAAGTTCTTCTCCGGTCCCGTTCAGGCAGGCAAGGATCGCATAGCCCGTCCGTGAGGCCGCGATCTCCACCCGGAACCGGTTTGCCTGCTCCGTGTACACATCCCGCTGTGTAGGCAGAGCCATGATCAGGGCATCCCCCATGCTTCCCATGGACAGCGGGCAGGTCCGCTCACGGCCCGATGCGCTCCTTTCCCGTACCCTGTACACACCCCGGCACAGCGGCTCTCCGTCCTGGCCCAGACCGTCCCAGGGAATGGACTGGGCACCCCCGGTGACCTCCCAGGTCATACGCACCCTTTCCCCTTCCAGGACCTCCAGCCATCCGGGCCCCTCCCCCCAGCCACTGACGCGCAGCGTCATGGACCGGTAGGCTCCGGCCTGTCCCTCCACCTGAAACCAGTCCTCCGCCTCTGAAGAGCAAAAAGCTGCACACAGGAGCAGAGCCGCAAGGAACAGGGCCATCCATCGCTTTGTCATCCCTATACACCTCCGGACAAAAGAACCGGGATCCCGTCACGGGGTCCCGGATCCGCTGCATTTTACGAAAGCGCCGTCTGAATCCTTTCCTTCTTTTCCGCTGTTTCCTCCGCCGCCTTCCTGTCCAGTGTCTCAAGGATCAGCAGAATATCCTCAATGATATCCGCCGGACATTCTCTTCTCTCTGCCTGACCTGGCAAGACCATGAAATCCCTCCAGTTCCTCATATCCCTTACGGACCGTATACGCTGTCCTTCAGCACGTAGCCTTCCTTCTCTCCGGAGCCGAAGGATACGTGGATCTTATACCATCCGCTTTCTTCGCTCAGCACGGTCACTTCCCTGTCCCTGCGCAGCGTCACCACCACAGGGCTGCTCTTGCTGGGACGCAGGCACACATTCAGGCCGCCCTTGGCGGTAAGGGTGGTGAAGGGGAATGTCACAGTCTCCTCCACGGTCTCCTCCACGGGCTCCGCCTGCTCCTGGTTGACTTTCGTGACCTCAATCTTCCTGGCCTCCCCCTCAGCAGCCTCGGTCCGGGCAGGCATGAGCATATCCATCATCTGCCAGCAGACGAACTGGCTTGTGCTGCTGAGATTGGTGGCCACCACGTGAAGGCGCAGATCATCCCTGACCTGAAGGATCGCATGAGCCTGCACGCCCTTCCCGTCCTCCGTGCCCCTGGCATAGATCACCGCGTCCATTCCGTTGATCCTGGCCCGGGTACCCTGCATCTCTCCGTCCCAGACAGTGATGGACAGTGTGTTATTGCCGTCATAGGTCGTCAGGAGTTTTTCCTGATCCCCCGCATCCTTCCTGTTGACGTCCAGAGTTCCGTAATGAAGAACGGAGATGCCCATCTCCGGAATGATATACGCCATCGACCTGCGGGCCTCGTGTTCTTCGGGGAGGACGTCCTGAATATAGGCATCCAGATAGTCAATCTCAAAGTTGTACACATCCCCCTCCTGCACAAAGGAGGTGTAGTCCGCGGAGGCGGACACGGCCAGCATGCACAGAACGGTCAGGAGACACAGAAACCGCATCTTCATTCTTCATCTTCTCCTCTCACGCTTTTCCTACCGCTGTTCCTTCAGCGTGTTCCAGGGGATGTATCCCGAGAGGGTCTTTCCTCCATATTCCACGGAAACATGGGCCCAGTCCCCCTCATGCCCCAGCACGGTCACCTCACGGTTGTATTTCAGGGTCAGAAGCGTCCTGGCTTTCCCTGAAGGATTCTCCAGCAGGGGAAGACCGCCCCGCATGGTCACGGTGGCATAGGGATAGGACGCGTAGACCGTCTGTTCCCCCGTGGACGCGCCTGCGGCCATGGGTGTGTCGGTGGTCTCCACAGGGCGAAAAGTGGGCGCGGGCTTATACCCCGCAGGTGTGGGGGTGGCGTTCCTGGCTTCCGCCCCCTGCATGACCGCCTGCCCGATGGAGGCAAGCATGGCGCTCATCCCGCTCTGCGCCTGGCTCAGGGGGACAATGGTGCCCAGCAGGATGCGGCACCATTCCATCCGGTTTCCCTGCACATCCACCTGTACCCTCACCGTTCCCCTGCCGTCCACCCGGATCCAGGCACTCAGGGAGCACAGCGTGGGTATGCCTACAGATGGAAACTGTTCCTCCAGCACCTGAGCGGACATCCCGTTGACCTGGGCAGATGCGGCCCTCTGCCGGGAAACGTCTCCCGAGTCATCCGAAAAAGCCATGCTCATCCGGATCAGTTCCGAAACACCCTCCAGAACAACGCTGTTTCCGCCCGGAGCCCTGAGGGGCTGCAGCATGCCCATGTGAACAACCGCCAGTCCCAGGTCCGGGGCCACTGTCACCATTTCGGAAACCCTTCCCACCGGAAGGGCTGACCCGTTCCTTTCCAGACCGCTGAGATCATAAACCAGGACGGTTCCGTTCTGCATTCCTTCCGCTGCGCCTTCTCCTGCGGCACTCCCGGAAAAAAGCAGGATCAGCGCAAGGCTCAGTACCATCCATCGCTTCAGCATGGAATAACCTCCCATCTACTGCCCTTTATTTTCCATGATTCCGGCCGGTTTGTCAATTTCTTTTCCATCTCTTTACATCCGGAAGGTTTCACCCCATAATGACCCCATGAAACGAACGGATTCCAGTCTGAGGAGGAAATCATACATGTACGATCTGGGCCGGCAGGCCGCACAGCGCTTCCGCATGTGGAAGGAAGAACTGCCCCGCCATCTGTATACCCGGGCGGGGACTGTGGATTTTTCATACTGCATCTCTTCTGCAGGACGGGAAGAAGCAGCCCGTCTGCCTCTTCAGCCATGTCCCCCCGGCACGGAATGGGGCGAAAAATGGGCATACGGGTGGTTCTTCGCCACCATCGTCATTCCCCCTTCCTGTCAGGGGCAGCGTGTGGATCTCTTTTCCCGTGTCGGCGGGGAACAGCTGGTATACGTCAACGGCAGAGCCGAGGGTTCCATTGACCGGCATCATGACCGGGTCACCCTGACCAGACAGGCAGAAGCCGGCCAGGTCTTTCACATCCAGATTGAAAGCTACGCCGGACACGGTCCCCGCCTGGAAACCCTGGGCCCCTGTCCCCCGGAAAGGCCTGCCGTACCGGAAGTCACCGGTCCCCAGTGCCGGACGGAGGAAAGCTTTATCGCCCTGTGGAACGAGGATGCCTACCAGCTGATGCTGGACGTGGAAACCCTGGACTCCCTGCAGCAGGTTCTTCCGGAAAACAGTCTCCGGGCCCTGAAAGTCGCAGAGGCCCTGGACCGCTTTACCCGCATCGCGGATTTTGAGGCGGAAGAACCGGAGCGCACGGAAAGCTTCCGGGCTGCCCGGGAAGCCCTCCGCGGCGTTCTGGACTGCGTCAACGGTTCCACTGCGCCCCGCATGTGGATCTTCGGCCAGTCCCACATTGACCTCGGCTGGCTGTGGCCCGTAGCTGAAACCTTCCGGAAATCCGTGCGCACCTGGTCCAATCAGCTGAAGCTGATGGAGGAATATCCGGAATACCGCTTCCTGCTCTGTGAGCCTGCCCTTCAGGAGATGCTCCGGAAGCAGGACGGGGAAGTCTGGCAGAGAGTTCTCAATGCGCACAGACGGGGACAGGTGGAGGCGGAAGGGGCTTTTTATGTGGAATGCGATACCAATCTTCCCTCCGGGGAAAGCCTGATCCGCCAGCTCCTCTACGGCAGGGCATGGTTCCGGGAAAATCTGGGGGTGGAATCCCGGGTGGCCTGGCAGCCGGACACATTCGGTTTCTCCGCCGCACTGCCCCAGATTCTGAAAAAAATGGGCGTACCCTATTTTGCCACGGAAAAACTCCTCCGGGCCGACCCGGAGACGGAACGCTTCCCCTATCAGAACTTCATCTGGGAGGGCATGGACGGATCCACCGTGGAGGCCCTGTCCTTTTTCAAGGCCAACGGGACGGTCACCCCTCAGCTTCTGCACCGCAGGTGGTATACGGAAAGAAGCCAGAGGCGGGATATCGATACCCAGCTGTATCCCTTCGGGTATGGAGACGGAGGCGGAGGGGCTGGCCGGGACATGCTGGAAATGGTCCAGCGCACGAAAAATCTGGAGGGCGTACCCGCGACCCATTGGGGCGGCCTGAGAGAATTCTTTGAGGAGAATGCCTGGCAGGGACAGAGAAACCGCTGGGTGGGAGAGCTCTACCTGAGCTGGCACAGGGGGACCTATTCCGTGCAGCGGCGGCAGAAAGCCGAAATGCGCAGGGCGGAATTCATCCTCCGGGATGCAGAAACGCTCCTGTGCCTCCTGCCCGGAAAAGATCCATGCGCCTTAAGAGAGGAACTGTGCAGCGCCTGGAAAATCCTTCTCCTCCAGCAGTTCCACGACATCGCCGGGGGCGTGGGCATCCGGCGGGTCCACGAGGAGGCCCGGGAAGCCCTGCAGGAAATCCTCCGCCTTTGGCAGGAGCGGCGGAACGCCATGCTGAAGGAGATTTTCCATCTTCAGGAAGGTCCGGACCAAACGCTGTACAATCCTCTGCCCTGGAAAAGACGGGGATGGATCACCCTGGAGGACGGGCGGGATTTTTACACGGAACTGCCTCCCTGCTCCGCCGCATCCCTTCAGGCGTCCGTGAAAAATCCTGCCGGACAGGTCCGGGTTCTTCAGGGGGACGGCTGGTTTGATGTGGAAAATGAATCAATTCTGTTCCGCCTGGACACGCGGGGAAGGATCACCGCCCTGAAGAACCGGAAAACCGGAGTGGATTTCATGGACCCGGGCCAGGTCATGAACGACTGGCGGCTGTACCGGAATGTCCAGACCGTCTACGATGCGTGGGAGATGGACAGAGACTGGGCTTCCGGGCTCATGGAGGACGCCGTGCATGCCTCTGTCCGTCTGACACGTTCTGATGCCGTGTGCGCGGAGTTCACGGTGGATTACACCCTGGGGCAGAGCCGTGCCTCCCAGATCATCCGTCTCCGGAGCGAAAGTCCCTTTGTGGAATTCAAAACCTGCATTCACTGGACGGAGCGCAGAAAAATGCTGAAAGCGCACTTTGAAAGCTCCGTTCTCTGTGATGAGGCCGTCCACGAGATCCAGTTCGGCTTCGTGCGCCGTCCCTGTCACCGCAGCCACGCCTTTGCCGCCGACCGGTATGAGGTGAGTCAGCACCGCTACAGCGCTCTGTGCACGGGCAGTCATGGATTTGCCCTGCTCAATGACGGCATCTGCGGTCTGAGCACCGGGAGGGGCGAGATGGCGCTGACCCTTCTCCGCTCTCCCCTGGTGCCGGATGACACCTGTGACCGGGGAGATCATGATTTCACTTACTGTCTCATGCCCTTCACGGGCAGCCTCAGGGACGCCGGAATCGTGCAGGCGGGGTATGAACTGAACATGCCCGTCGTTTCCCTGCCGGGCACCTGTCTTCCCCGGAAGGGATTCTGTCTGGAAAGCCCGAACCTGATCCTGGAAACCGTCAAGCCTGCCGAGGACGGCCGCGGCGTGATCCTGAGGGTATACGAGTGCATGGGGGAGAGGGCAGAAAGTGTCCTGCACCTGCCTTTTACCGGAAAGATCCTTCTCTCCTCCATGGACGAGAGGGAGAGCACATTCCTCACGGAGGGGGATTCCGTGCCCCTGTGTCTGAAACCCTTTGAGATTCTCACCCTGCGCCTGGAAAAGACGCCGGATGCCTGAACGTAACCCTTTCCGCCGGGTACAGGCCCCCCCGCCTGTGCCCTTTTTGCGCGTCCTTTTCGTCCCCGGGAATGCATCTTTTTTCTCTCCCTTTGCTCCTTGCGAAACCTGTCAGGGTGACTATAATGTGCATGGTTTCTGATTCGGGCAAAGGCCCTTTTGGAAAGGATGAAAAACTTCCCCTATGAACGCACTTCTCTCCGTCGCATTCGCGCTTTTCGCGGGCCTGATGATGACCCGTGTGTTCAAGCGCCTCGGTCTCCATTTTCCCGACGTCACGGCCTTTCTCATCGCCGGCGTCATCATCGGGCCCTTTCTTCTCGGCCGCCTCCACCTGGGCGGCATCGGCTTTCCGGACATGGCCAGCGTGGAACAGGTCGCCATCCTGTCCAACGTCGCCCTGGGCTTCATCGCCTTTGATATCGGCAATGAGTTCCGTCTCGCACAGCTGAAGAAAACCGGCCGCACAGCCACGGTCATCGGCATCCTGCAGGCCGTTACGGCCACCCTCCTGGTGGACGCCGCCCTCATCGGGCTGCACTTTGTCCTGGGCGGGGACGTCCTGCCGCTCCCCGTGGCCATCACCCTGGGCGCCATCGCCAGCGCGACCGCTCCCGCCGCCACGCTGATGGTGGTGCGCCAGTACAAGGCCAGGGGACCTCTGACTGATCTGCTTCTGCCCATTGTGGCCCTGGACGACGCGGTGGGTCTGGTGATCTTCGCCGTATCCATCGGCATCAGTCAGGCCATGGTGGGGGGAACGCTGAACATGGTCTCCGTCCTGATCAACCCGCTTCTGGAAATCACCTGTTCCCTGATT
>CACYGY010000098.1 GCA_902774025.1 uncultured Eubacteriales bacterium | reverse complement strand
TGTGATGAGAGCTTTGCTATGTATCCCTTTGCGAAAAGCTCGTTCTTTTCGAGATCGGGATAGAAATAGGGCTTCATCCTGATGTCCTGATCCTCGATGCCCCAGAGAACGAAGTGCTTTACGGCACATGCGGGCCTGTACGCATCGAATACCTTGAGACGGTATCCCTGAACAAAGAGTTCGTTATATACGGCTTTTACGGCTCTTGCGGCTTCCACGGAAAGGATCGCGCAGGGCTCTTCGTAACCGTCGATGCGGTCGCCGATGAAATTATAGGTCGAGAAATAGCGGATCTCCTGGATTATTCCCGGTACATAATCGGATAAAAGGACAAATCCGGAAGGGTCCATTGCGGGATTATTATGGTATTCGGTTCTCATAATTCACCTCGAATAACATCGTTTTTGTAAGTATAGCAGACCTTAAGGGCGGTTTTTCCGTCCGAAAAATCAGTTAACAAGCAATTTACTCTTTTTAAACAAATTATCTTGATAATTAGGTATAATGTATTGTATCAGCAAAATAAAGATGGAGATACAACTATGGAAGTAAAGACAATTAAAGAGAACGAAAAGCTTACGGTAGAAGTCAGCGGACGCCTTGATACTCTTACGGCTCCTGAATTTGAGAGCAAGGTTGAACCTGAGCTCGCAGGCGTAAAGGATCTCGTCATCGACCTCAAGGATCTTGAGTACATTTCCAGTGCCGGTCTTCGCGTACTTATGGGCCTCGTTAAGATCATGAAGGATCAGGGCGAGATGAAGGTTATCAATCCCAGCGAAGTCGTTATGGACGCCGCCATCGAATAAGTCCGGATCTATAACTCTGTTCGGGAGGATTTAGCAACATGGCATCCGGAGAGCAGTCGTTGTTCAGAAAAGAAACGATGGACAGGATCTCGTCACCTGAGGATCTTACCGATTACCTCAAGGTGACCAATCCCGGTATCTGGGCAATCTGCGGGTACGCTCGAGGATTGCCCGACTTCAGGAGATGAGAAGGCATATGGAAAGGGAGACAGTCCGGGAGGAAGAAGAGACGGAACCCGGGGCTGTCAGGGTCGACGGAACCGTCCGCTGAGAAGAACAGCTTCGGCTGTTCTTTCTTTGTACCAATCTGCTCCGGGACGGGCAAAGATGATACACTGTAGGCCACTGGATTGCGGAGAGGGGGGGAAGGCATGAGGGGGATCCGGTTTACCAAGATGCAGGGACTGGGGAACGATTATCTGTACATCAATTCCATGGAGGAGAAGATCGGGGATCCGGCCGGACTGGCAAAACGAATGAGTGACCGTCACTTTGGCGCGGGAAGCGACGGCCTGGTTCTGATCGAGCGCTCTGACAGGGCTGATTTCCGTATGCGGATGTACAACGCAGACGGTACGGAAGGCAGGATGTGCGGAAATGCGGCAAGATGCGTGGGAAAGTATATTTACGAGAAAAAGCTGTCGGATAAAAAGGAACTGACACTGGAGAGCATGAGCGGAATCCGTTTGCTGAAGCTGCGGACAGATGGGGATTGTGTGAGCCAGGTGACCGTGAACATGGGAAAGCCATCCTTCAGACGGGAGGATATTCCCGTGCTTGCCGAGGCGTACAGACCCGGTGAACCTCTGAGGCTTTCAGACCCGGATGTCATGATTTACCCGGTCTCCATGGGAAACCCTCACGGGGTCTGTCTGACGAACCACCCGGAAGCCGTGGACCTGGAACGGATCGGGCCGATGATCGAACATCATCCGTTCTTTCCGGAAGGTGTGAACGCAGAGTTTGCGCAGGTTATCAGTCCGGACAGGATCCGGATGCGCGTATGGGAGAGGGGCAGCGGAGAGACGCTTGCCTGCGGAACCGGAGCGTGTGCGGCATTTGCTGTCCTGAGCTGTCTGGGCTGTGTTGGTTCGTCCGCGGATGTGGAACTGCCGGGCGGGGTGCTGCATACAGAGTACGGAGAGGATGGCAGCATTGAACAGACGGGTCCCTGCGCGTTTGTATATGAAGGTGTATGGTCGGGAGGAGAATTGGATGTTTCACGTCAATGAGAATTTCCTGAAGATTCCGGGTTCCTATCTGTTTGCGGAAATCGCACAGAGGGTTCAGCGTTTCAGAAACAGTCATCCGGAGACCGAACTGATCCGCCTGGGGATTGGTGATGTGACGCAGCCCCTGGTGCCGGCGGTCATTGATGCCCTGCATCGGGGTGTGGAGGAAATGGCGCACAGGGAGACGTTTAAGGGATACGGACCCGATTACGGATACGATTTTCTGATCCAGGCCATTCTGAAGGGGGACTATGAATCCCGGGGCATTTGTCTTGACAGGGATGAGCTTTTCATATCAGACGGTTCCAAGTGCGATGTGGGCAGTATCCAGGAGCTGTTTTCGCCGGATGCCCGGATTGCCGTCACAGACCCGGTTTATCCCGTGTATGTGGACAGCAATGCCATGGCGGGCAGAGCCGGAGATTTTACCGGGGATCACTGGAACCGCATTGTCTACCTGCCGTGCAGCGCGGAAAACGGTTTCGTTCCGGAAATGCCGCAGGAACCTGTGGATGTTCTATACCTCTGCTATCCCAACAACCCCACGGGGACGGTCCTGACCAGGGAGCAACTGCAGCATATCGTGGAGTGGGCCCGGAAGGAACATGTTCTTATCATATACGACGCGGCATACAGGGCATATATCACAACGGAAGGCATTCCAGGGTCGATCTATGAGATTCCGGGTGCGGAGGAGGTAGCCATTGAATGCTGCTCCTTCTCCAAGACAGCCGGGTTTACGGGTACCCGGTGCGCCTATATGGTGATCCCTCACGCCGTAAAGGGGATGGATGAAAAGGGCAGGCTCGTGGAGCTGAACGGACTGTGGAAACGCAGGACTTCCACGAAGTTCAACGGAGTGAGCTATCCTGTGCAATGCGGTGCGGCAGCCGTGTTTTCGCCGGAAGGGCAGGTTCAGATCAGGAAGGTCATTGCAGGGTACATGAAGAACGCTGCCATCATCCGGGAAGGCCTGACAAGGCGTGGCTATGAGGTATGGGGAGGAAAGGATGCGCCGTATATCTGGCTGAAAATCCCTGGACATCAGACCAGCTGGGACTTTTTTGATGTTCTCCTGGAAAAGGCCGGTGTTGTGGGGACCCCCGGATCCGGCTTCGGTCCCTGCGGAGAGGGATATTTCAGACTGACGGCTTTCAACACTGAGGAAGCAACAAGGGCCGCCATGGAGAGATTCAGCCGGATCTGAGAAGGATCGCGGATGTTTCCCGTCAGAATGGAGGCTGAGGCGGAAAAGACGAGGAACATTTCCGGGGAAGCTCCGGGCAGAAATACAGGCAGGGCACATCGTTTTCCGGAATCAGCCGTTCCGGTGGAATAAACGTGCCCTGCCTGTATTTCGCACACGGGCGGATGAATAACCGGGAAGAATTCAGACATCCGGATAAGCACCATCCCAGACGATCCGTCTGTAGTTATCCGGATCCGTGATGCCTTCCGTGGAGATACAGAGAATCCGGGCATTTGTGTCGATTTCCAGTGCTTCCCGTACCTCCGGATTGTTCCTCATGATCCAGGCAAAGGCTCCCAGACCGGCGGCACCGCTTTCACCGGACTGGATACGGCTGTCCCCGGGAAGCGGATGGCCGAGGATGCGCATGCCCGTGGCAGCTGCCGAATCCGGGATGGTGAGAAATGCATCCGCCTGTTTTGAGAGAATGTCCCAGGCCAGAGGGCTCGGCTCGCCGCAGCACAGACCCGCCATGATGGAGTGCATGCTGTCTGCATTGTGAAGACGGCCGTCGTGAGCCGCGGCTGTTCGGTAAAAGCAGTCGGCGCTTTCCGGCTCCACAATGATGATCTTTGGGCAGGGATGGTCCTGAACATGGGCAAGAAAAGCAGCCAGGGCTGCCGCCATGGAACCGACGCCGGCCTGAAGGAACACATGGGAGGGCCACAGATCAGCGAGCTGACTGATCAGTTCAATACCTATGGTCATATACCCCTGCATGATGGACAGAGGAACGGTTTCATAACCTTCCCAGGCCGTGTCCTGAACGAGGACCCATCCATTCTGACGGGCAAGGGATGCCGCGAGACGAACCGTGTCGTCATATGTCAGGTCCGTCATGGTCACCCGGGCTCCCAGAGCCTCGATGCTTTTCAGGCGTTCCGGCACGGTATGCGCCGGGAGCAGAACCACGGCTTTCTGATGGAGACATCGGGCGGTCCAGGCGACGCCGCGCCCGTGGTTTCCGTCCGTGGCGGTGATCCATACGATTTCTCCTGCCCGTTCGCGAATCTCTTTTCCGGTGAGCACCGGAAAGGGTAAAGATCCGAGGCATGTTCCCAGACGCCGGGCGATGATGCTGCCCATGGCATGACTGGCCCCCAGTGCCTTGAAAGCGTTCAGCCCGAAGCGGAAGCTTTCGTCCTTGACATGGATGGAAGCGACGCCAAGATTCCCGGCAAGAGAGGAAAGAGAAACCAGAGGTGTTTCACGGTAAAGCGGTATCGTCCGGTGCCAGGAGCAGATTTCTTCCGCAAGATCCGTGCGGAAGGCTTCAGACAGGGCACCGTGGCATGATTTCCAGAGCAGCATTCCATATTCCTCCGACTGTGCAGCGATTGCATATATGATACCGGATTCCATGAGTGTTTTCCATATGTGTCTCCAGCGAAACATGGGCCGGATGGATGAAAGACTCAATGGAAAGAGTTTTTACCTTACGACTGGGAAGTGTCGGGCGGATGGGAACCAATATGGCCATTCGGAAAGAAATGAGATATAATATGACACCGCTTGGATTGTGACCGACACGACATGACAGTCCGGAGTTTCCGGGGAGAGACATGCACTGGAAAGGGTTGAAAAAATGCCGCTGCTGTATCGAAAGAAAGCCATGGCCAGGCTGAATTCACTGGAACAGCTGGACCGCATGATTGTGATTACTCCATCAAAGATGTGGGTTGCTGTTGTGGCAGGATTCGTCCTGATTGCCGTGCTTCTTGTTTTTATGTTCACAGGGAGGATCTACCTGACGGAAAACTGGACGGCTCTCTATCTGGAAGGGGGAGATCTCTGTTCTCTTCTGTCGCCGGTCAAGGGGTTTGTCACTGAAGTTACTGTGGAAAAGGGATATGCCTTTCAGAAGGATGAGGTAATCTGTGTTGTGACGGACGCCGAGGGGACGGAGTGCCCTGTGGTCGCGACGCAAAACGGAATATGCAATACATATGTGAAGGAAGGAGACCCGGTGAGTGTCGGCCAGAGAATCCTGACTTACTGGGAAGAGGCCCCGGAAAGCGCATCCTGCGTCTGTATCCTGGTACCTGTGACAAAAAGAGAGGCTGTTCAGCCCGGCGCCAAGATTATGGTCACGGTCCCGGGCGTGGACGTACGGGATTTTGGTCAGATGACGGGAAACGTTATCGATGTGGACACGGCAGTTTTGTCCATGGACGAGCTGGTTTCCCTGACCGGCAGCGAAAAACTGTCGTCTTCTCTCCTGGGAGATGGCAATTATGTGATGGCTGTCTGCCAGATCCAGAAGGATGAACACAATGAAAATGTGTGGTCACAGGAGAAGGGTAAAAGTCTTCTTCTGTACAATGGCATGATTCTGACCGCCACGGTTGTGACCTCCGAAATATCTCCCTTCAACATGCTGATCAGGTGAGGGCATGAAATGAATCACATCAACAGGAAACCATCTACCGGAGGCTCAGGAAACAAAAAAACCCGTTATTGCCGCACGCCCTCTGTATTCCAGATGGAAGCCACAGAATGCGGTGCAGCCTGTCTGGCAATGATTCTGGCATATTACGGAAAACGCGTGAGTCTGGATGAACTGCGGATCCGGATCGGTGTAACCCGTGACGGATCCAAGGCCGGAAACATTATGCGCGCTGCGCCGGAATACGGCATGGAGGTTCACGGTTATCAGCGTGAACTGGAAGATCTCGTAAGAATGGAAACGCCCTGTATCATTCACTGGAACTTCAACCATTTTGTCGTTTATGAGGGGTATCGCAGGGGAAAATACTGTATCAATGATCCGGCGTGCGGTCACAGAACACTGACCCTGGATGAACTGGACGAAGGCTATACGGGTGTTGTCCTGACATTTTCGCCGAATCAGGATTTTGTCAGAAGCAGAGGGAAGGGGCCTTTTCTGCAGATCCTGCGTGACCGCATGAAAGGACATGTCAATGGTGTTCTGGCGATTCTTCTGACGGGTATCCTGCTGGTTTTTCCCGGCTTTTTATCTGCGGGCATGTCCAGAGCATTTGTGGATGAGATTCTGATTTCCAATCACTATGCGCTTTTAAGACCACTGATCCTTCTGGCTGTGATGAGTCTGGTGTTTCGGATTTTCTTCATGTCCGTCCGGAACCGGATCATGCTCCGGCAGAAAAACAAAATCGCACTGATCAGCAATCAGCGTTTTTTCGTGCATCTTTTCCGCCTGCCCATGTCTTTTTTCGCCCAGAGACTGTCGGGCGATCTGGCTCTCAGACTGGAGAACAACGACAGAATCAGCGATCTCATTGGCGGTGATCTGGCGGAGATCGCGGTCAGTTGCTTTGAATCCTTACTGTATCTGGTTATCCTGACTGTCTACAGCCCTGTTCTCACCGGAGTGGCTGTTGTCGGATTCGTGCTGGACCTGATGCTTGTGATAAATGCGTCCAGGAGAATGCAGGAGATTTCACTGAATGGCAATATTTCCGTGGGCGCTCTTCAGGGACTGGTTCTGCAGGGACTGAGTGCCGTGGACACGCTGAAGGCTTCAGGCGCGGAAAACCAGTTTCTTGCAAAGATTCTTGGACGATATGCGCGTGTGGCTCTGAGCGAACAGAAGATGAAACGCACTCAGCAGGTGCTGGATGCTTTTCCGCAGGCGATGATGGCGCTTCTGAACGTTCTGCTTCTCATGATCGGAAGCATTCTGGTCGTACACGGCCGGATATCAGTGGGTGCTCTGGTGGCATTCGTCACGGTGTTTACCTATTTTCTGACACCTGCCAATACCATGATCAGCTTTTTTACCCAGTTTCAGACGGTCAAGACGGATCTTCTCCGTGTTCAGGATATCCTCAGTGCACCGGAAGAGGAAAAGTATTCGGAAAAACCGGAGACCACACAGGGAAGGCTGAAGGGACATGTGGAAATCCGTGGCTTGTCCTTTGGGTACGGACCGCTGAGCCAGCCCGCCGTTTCAGATTTTTCCATGGATGTCCAGCCGGGGAAGTCCGTGGCTGTTATTGGGGCAAGCGGATGCGGGAAGAGCACAGTTGCACGCCTTGTGTGCGGGCTGTTTACACCATTAGAAGGGGAAATCCTCATTGATGGTATTCCCCTCAGGAATCTTTCGTCCGAAACGCGCCAGATGAATATTTCCATGGTCTCGCAGGACTTTACTCTGTTTTCCTCCAGCATACGGGATAATATCACCCTGTGGAATGATCGGATCCCGGATGCGGATGTACTGGCGGCTGCCCGGGATGCCAGCATTCATATGGACGTTACAGCGATGCCGGATGCCTATGGCCATGTTCTGGACGAGGACGGATCGGATCTGTCCGGCGGTCAGCGGCAGCGTCTGGAAATTGCGCGCTCTCTTGTCCTGAATCCTTCCGTTCTGATTCTGGATGAGGCGACGAGTGCGCTGGATCCCATTAACGAGGAAGAAGTGATGAAGAACATCCGGGCCCGGGGATGTACGCTGATCGTGATCGCTCACCGCCTTTCCGCGGTCCGTGACTGTGACGAGATTGTCGTGATGGATCATGGCCGGATTGCAGAGCGGGGCAATCATGACAGCCTGATGGCAGATCCGGAATCGCTCTACAGAAAACTGATTCAAATGGACTGACGGAGACAGGAAATGAGAGAGAGCAGCTGGAGCAAAACAGAAAAGAAAATCCTGGACAGTTCCCGGGAAGCTCAGATGGCCAGTCTGAAGCAGATTTTTGATTTTTTCCAGAGCGGAGATCAGCCTGCCACCCGTGACGCCGGCATGTCAGAAGCATACAGGGCCCTGGCCATACTCTGCGACAGAAAGGGAATGTCCATCGTAAACTATCAGACCCTTGTTTCTGTGTACGGTGAAAGGCATACGGTCACGGATATTGCGGAGATTTCTCACTTTCCCATTCGGAAGATTGCCCTTGAGAAAGACTGGCATCTGAAGGACTGCGGAGACTTTCTGGCGTTTTTTCAGGACGGGAAGGACAGGTGTGTACCGGTTGTCCTGTTCCGTCAGAGCAGAGGCTATGTCTGGTGCGAACCGAACGGCACGCTGCATCATCCGGATGAAGACTTTCTTCAGAGCCTCGGAGACAGTGGGTATGTTGTCTACAGACCTTTTCCTTCAGAGAGCCTGAATCTCTCCCGGCTGATCCGCTATGCGGGAGGCTGTGTCCGAAAGAGGGACCTGATTCTGTGCGTGCTGATGGGACTGCTCGTTACGGCAGTGGGGCTGATCCTGCCTGAACTGACCCGGATGATCTATGATCTGTACATCAATCTGGACAAGGTGGAGTCGATTATAGGACTCTGTTCCGTGCTTTTCGTCTGCAATCTTTCGGCGCTGTGCTTCAGTGCGGTGAGAAATCTGGGGTTTTTCAGAATCTGCAGCAGGATCAAATACGAAGTGCAGGCAGCCGTCTATGATCGTGTCCTGAACATGCCGGCGGCAAGTCTCCGTGAGATGAAAACAGGTGATCTCGCGAACCGGGTTGCCGGGGTCGGGGAACTGGTGGAATCCATTTTCACCATCCTGGGCGGTTCTCTGTTTTCGGCAATACTCAGCCTTGGTTATATGATTGTCATGTTTTCATATGACGAGCGTCTTTCGTGGCGGGGACTTCTTTTGCTGGTTCTGGCGGTGTTCTGCATGCTTCCCTTTTTCTTTCTGCAATTGAAGGATTCCCGCCGGGCGCTGGCCGCGCAGAGCGCCATGGCGAGCACGGCTTACCTGATGATTCGCGGTGTGGAGAGCGTGAAAATATCCGGTGCTGAGAATAAGGCGGCGCAAAGGTACCTCACCGGATATATTGACGAAAGGAAGGCGCTGACATCTGCCACACGTCAGGAACAGCGCATTGCCCTTATCCAGGTTTTCTTTACGACTCTGATGACACTGGTCTTTTTCCTGTCAGCGGGAAACAGTTCGGATGTCATAACCACCGGTGTTTATCTGGGCTTTACCTCAGCCTTTGGATGTATTTCATCTGCAGTTTTCATGCTGATGACCAGTCTGACCAAAGCATCCCGCATCCGTCCTCTGCTGGACCGGGCGCTTCCTCTGCTGCAAACCCGGCCGGATTATGATGGCCATGGCATTATTCCGGAATCCATTGAAGGCAACCTGTCTGTCGACCATCTGCATTTTTCATATCACAAGGACAGCCCGGAAGTGATTCACGATGTGACCTTTGCAATCCACAGTGGTGAGTATATCGGAATCGTGGGACCCTCCGGCTGCGGAAAATCCACGCTCCTGAAGCTGCTTCTCGGCATGGAAGTCCCAACGGTGGGCAGGATCTATTATGACACCTTTGATCTTCAGCAGATGGACCATCATCAGCTGCGAAGACAAATTGGGGTTATGCTCCAGAACGAGCGGCTGTTCTCCGGATCCATTTATGACAATATCACCCTTTCCTGCCCGGGCGCAACGTCTGAAGATGTCCTCCAGGCCATCGACGCGGTGGGACTCAGGGAAGACATCAGCCGCATGCCCATGGGCATTCATACGATGATTTCTGAAGGTGGAGGTAATATTTCAGGAGGACAGAAGCAGCGTATCATGATCGCAAGGGCGATTCTCGCCCAGCCCAGAATGCTGTTCATGGACGAAGCTACAAGCGCCCTGGACAATGTGATCCAGAAAGCCGTCTGCGACAGTCTGGAAGCGCTCAGGATTACCCGGATTGTCATCGCGCAGCGACTTTCCACCATTCGAAATTGTGACAGAATCCTGGTCATGGACAAGGGACAGATTGTGGAGGAAGGCAACTATGATGAACTTATGGCACTTAAAGGACTGTTTTACCGTATGAGCATACGGCAGACGGTGCAGTACGAATAGGGGAGAGACACAGGATGAATACCAGATTCCTTACTTGGCAGGGCATTCTCAGCGCTGCGGACAGGATGCAGATTCAGGTGCCTACGGATCTGAGGGAGGGAAAACCGGAATCCCTTCTGGGCCTGGAACTGGTTGCGGAGGAAAAGCCGGCTGGCCTCGTCTTTGGGACTGCGGATCCCAGGGAAAGGCAGGTTGTGATCCGTGAACTGTACGTGCAGCCGGGCTTCAGGACCACGAAGGCGGTTCTGTGCCTGCTGGAAGGCTGCAGATCAGAGGCGGATCGGCTGGGATACACAAATCTCGCGTGGAGATATACCGTAAAGACGGAGATGGAAGATGACTCGCGTGACCCGTGGATGCGTATGGCAGGTCTTCTTTCGGACACCCGGGTTTCCTCCAGAATCCTCTGCCGTCATTTTCGCTGGTCTTCCGGTGTCTTTTCGTCCCATGCCCGTGTCAGACGGTGTACGGAGCCTTTCATGCGAAGCTGGGGGATTGCGGTGGAATCCTTGGAGGCCCTGCCGGGTTACAGGGAAAGGATCCTCCGGTATGAAGAGGAAAGGCCGGAGATCAGGCAGCTCTCTCCTCTGGAGGGCGGTCCGTGGGACCGGGAGAGCAGTGTGTTTTTTTCCGATGTGGAAAGCGGTACGCTCCTTGGCTGGTGCATGAATCGCAGACTGTCCGGAGACGATGTGGAAATTGCCAGATGCCTGATGCTGCACCCACCAGGTTTCCGGGAGATGGGGAGTTACTGCCTTGGGTATATGGTACTGCGTCTGGAAGCACAGTTTTCCCATCTGTGCTGTACCGTCCGTGCGGATAATCAGCCCATGCTGTCTCTTCTCAAAGCCATGACGGGAGATGAGATCGGAGAAAGTGTGGACAAGGTGCTGGTCTGGACGTGGGACAGACTTCAGAATATTTCATTACCCATGTGACAGACAGAGGTTTATCATCGTATCTACAGACGGAGAGGATGCAGGAGGAAGCAGAAAGGGGAGTTGCATCATCTCCGTGCAGAATGTATAATCGGGAAAAAAAAGAAAGGAGGATGATGGTTATGTGGACACAGGAAAGGTTGGAGGAAGTGTATCGTAAGGTGCAGCTGAAAAGTGCGACGGACAGGGAGTACCGCGAGCTGCTGCTGAAGGACGCCAATCAGGCTTTTGAGGCTGTAGCCGGTGAAAAGCTGCCGGAGGGCTGCAAATTCAAAGCAATTGAGCAGGATCCGTCATACTCAGCGACATTCGTGATTCCCGATTTTGTCGGGGAGGAGCTGACGCCCGGAGAAGCGGACGAAGCGGCCGGTGGTATTTCTTTCTTGCTGGGTATTTCAGCGTGTGCACTGGCAATTGGCGTAGGTCCCTGCGCGGCAGATGCCTGCGGCGCCAAAGGCGGCGTGGGGTTCGATGGTATCTGCGGTGGACAGGCATGCGGTGCCAGGGGCAATGTTGGCCCGTAAAGAATGATCAACACTAAATTGAAAGGAGTCAGAAAATATGGATAAATGGACAAATCAGGAAATGGAAGCTGCTTATACCTCTGTTCTGAAGATGGCCGCGAAGGATCCGGAGTTCCGCAAGGAACTGGTGGAGAATCCCAATCGTGTCATTTCCAATGCGATGGGAAAGGAAATCCCGGATGATTACAAGATCCGCGTGATTGATTATGATCCCGCATATTCTGCCACCTTCTTCCTGCCGGACTTCTCCAGTGATGAGCTGACCGCGGATGATCTGGATGCTGTTGCAGGCGGCAGCTGCGCCGGAAATGTCTGCGGTGCCAATGGTTGCGCCGGTCAGATTACCAAGTAAGGAATGTATACAGTGAGGGGGAGAAGCGGTGAAGTGGTCAAGGTATTCGCGTCTGTTTGAATCCCGTCGCAACGGGTGGCTTCTGTATAATGCAGCTTCGGG
This sequence comes from uncultured Eubacteriales bacterium, assembly GCA_902774025.1. GTDB lineage: Bacteria > Bacillota > Clostridia > Christensenellales > Aristaeellaceae > UBA2943. Next base: position 1,997 of record CACYGY010000098.1, on the reverse strand, counting down.
ATCTTTCCTCAGGCTAGATCCGGAAGCCGCCGCGACGATACGGGAGATCATTTCAGCGCCGGAAGCCTATGATTTCAGCGCTTCTCCCCAGCTGTATCTGACACTGAGAACCGGCGGGCATCTGGTGACGGACACGCAGGATGACGATTTTTACAACATTCTGAAAATGCGGAGGCTGACGGCAAATTACGCGTCTCATACCATGCTTCTGACGATAGCTGTTACCCGGGCGTGCAACTTTGCGTGTTCTTACTGCTACGAGAGCAACCGGACCGGGCAGCCTATGTCACCGGAGGTATGTGAGAACCTGCTGAAATTTATAGACAGGCACCAGAGTCTGAGTAAGCTGGCGATCATCTGGTATGGTGGAGAGCCTTTGCTGGGACTGAAACCGATACGGGAACTGAGCGCGGCGCTGGACGAGCGTGGACGTTCCTTCGAGGCCATGATTGTTACCAATGGTTATCTGCTGGATGATCGGATCATTCCCGAACTGAACCGTCTGCATATTCAGCGCATCCAGATCACACTGGACGGAAGCCGTGAAACCCACGACCAGCGGCGGTATCAGGTCAGCGGGCAGGGGTCCTTCGATGTGATCCTTGGCAATCTGGACCAGCTGATGGCTTCTGATTATCAGGGATCTGTCCAGATCCGGGTCAATATTGACATGCGCAACCGTCATGAATTCAGCCAGGTATGGCACATGATCCGAGAGAGGTATCCGGATGCGGGCAATCGTCTGATTGTCTATCCGGGGTATGTCAAAGGGGAAGGGCATCCGGATTCGAGCTGTTTCTTTGATTCATCCCTGACGGGTCAGTTTGTTGCGGATCTGGCGCGGGATGAGGGGATTCAGGCTATGGCTCTTTATCCGTCCATAGCCTCGGCGGGATGTACCCTGACAAAGCGGAACGCCTATGTGGTCGGGCCGGAAGGAGAACTCTACAAGTGCTGGGATGACATCGGAATCCCTGACCGTATTATCGGAACCATTGACGGGAAGGAGCCCTGGAATGCTGCCCTTCTGGCACGGGGAATGGTGGGCTGCAATTACCTGGACGCACCTGAGTGCCGGGAGTGTTTTTACTTCCCTGTCTGCGATGGCGGCTGTCATCGGGTCCGCCTCCGGAATCTTGAGGATGGTGGACACAGGGAGTGCTGTTCTTATTTCAGGGATCATCTGGAGGATCTTCTTGAAATCCATTACGAAATGAAGATGCAGAAGGACGCGGAGAAAGAGGAAACAAAGCATGCGTGAGGACGAGGCACAGATCAAGAGACTCTTTGAGTGTGCCAATGCGGATCCATCCTTTGGGGAAAGAATTTGCAGCGATCCGGCCTTTCCGGAGCGACTGCATCTCTCTTTCTCCACGGAAGAGATTCTGAATCTTCTGCCAGATTTGCGAAAGCCGGATTGGGAAGCTAATCCATACCTGCGGCTGTACAGGCCGTGGGCCTTTTCGGTGGAGGAGAAAATCTGTGAGGTACTGCAGGGGACAACGGAAGAAATTCTTCAGTATGAGAACAATGTCCGTGCACGCATGATGGCCGGAAGTTCCGTGATGGGCAGACTGAATAACCTTCACTATTACCCCGTGGCTTTCGAACTGTCACATGGGTGCAGTGTCGGCTGCCCTTTTTGTGCTCTTGATGCACAGCCGCTGCAGGGGCTGTTCCGCTACAGCGGGGAAAACATTTCCCTGTGGCAGGCTGTTCTCCGTAAGACATATGATCTGATTGGACCGGCGGCGGCCTTCAGTCCCTGCTACTTTGCCTCAGAACCACTGGATAATCCGGACTACGAGTATTTCCTCATGGACATCAGGAAGATCATGGGAAGGGTGCCGCAGACCACAACGGCTGTGGCGGAGAGAAATCCGGACCGCTTCCGGAAACTGTTGGAAATGTTGGGGGAAGCCAGCCTGTGGGTAGGTGCTGTCAGGATCTCGATCCGGACACTGGATCAGATGTACGATATCATGGAGCAGTATCTT